>CAZMED010000495.1:0-2371 GCA_964565045.1 uncultured Thermoanaerobaculia bacterium | reverse complement strand
CCTACGGTGCCACCGCCGGCACGTACGTCGGATCATCGGTGGTGTTGTCGATGACGGTGGCGTAGGCTGTCCAGGAGGCGGGCGCGCCGGCGACGACCCGGATGCGGATCCAGCCCCCTTCGACGGCCAGCGCGCCGATCCCCAGCTTGCCGAAGATGTCGTCGATCTGCCGCCAGCCGGTGGAGATCGCGTACTCGCGCTCGGCGAGCAGCCCACCGTTCGGAGCGTGAATCGAGACGAGTACCCTGAAGTTGCCGGCGGACGCCTGGGCGAAACCGACGTTGGTGCGGTAGCGCCCGGGCACCGAGTGGACCATGGGCAAAACGAGCTCAGGCTCGAACATCGCTGCGGAGAGGTGGACGGCGGGCATGCCCTGTCCGAAGGTGACGCCGCCGTCAGCCAGGTTGTAGGTGCGCGAGAAGGCGACCGTGCCGCCGCCGCTGACGCTCGCGTACAGCAGGCCCGCGACTGGCCGTTCCGCGCCCAGCGGATCGTCGAGGTAGAGGGACTCCATCGGGCGGATGGCGTAGGGCCCCGCGAGGAGCTCGCCGGGCCAGCTGTCGCCGTCGCGCACCAGGTAGAGGGTGACGTTGCGGGCGATGTCCCCGAGATTGACGACCGAGACCTGGGACCGCCAGTCGGAGTCGCCGACCCCGGGCAGCGACGCGGCGGCCGGGATCAGCCAGATGTCCGCACCCTCGACCTGGGTGCCGTCCTTGCCGTCGACGAAGAGCGCACCGGTCCCCTCGGGATCGAGCCAGTCGGCGAGGCGGGTGCCGGGCGAGCCCTCCCCGGTGAACTGGCTGGCCAGGCGCGCGTACCAGTCGGGTTGGTCGGCGGCACTGCAGGCCGCGTAGCCGCCGCTCAGGGTCCCGATGCAGCGGCCCGTGGCGTCGTCGAAGAGGCAGGCGCCCGACGACCCGCCCTCGGTGGTGCCGAGGTCCCAGGCGCCGATCCGCCAGTAGCGGCCGTTGTCCAGCGGGGTGGTGCCGAGGTACGAGGTGATGGTCGGCGGGTCGTCGTCGAAGCTGATGGACTTCTCGTCCCCGCCCGGGTGGTGGATGGTCGTGGTGGACGCGGGGATGGCGCCGGTGGCGTCCCAGCCCGCGAAGTAGACGTTGAAGTCCGGGTCCGGAATCGCGTCGAGCTCCACGAGCGTGAAATCCGAGCCGCTGGGCAACGGCGACGAGGCGACCCAGGTGGCCCCGCTCTGGTTCTCACTCAGGGAGCCGCCGGTGAACTGGCTGCAGCTCGCGGTCTGGTAGTTCCAGTACGCGACGACCGACGGTGCCTCGAAGGGCTGCTCGATGCAGTGCTGGGCAGTCAGCAGGTACGGTATCTCGTTGCCGGCCGTGGTGTTGACCAGCTGCCCGCTGCACAGCCAGATGCCGGAGATGGTGATGCGGCCCACCGAACGGATCTGGTCGCGCCACGGGTCGCCCTCGGGGCAGACCACGTTGACGTTGCAGGCGCCGCGCTTCGCGGCCGCCTCGTCCTCCGGCTCGCCGAAGAACCGGTAGCCGCGATTGACGGAGGAGATCTCGAGCCCGGCCTCGGTGCCCGCCGGCAGGTGGAGCTCGGCCACCAGCTCCTCGCCGAGCACGATCGCGGTCCACAGCCCGCCGGCGGCGTTGCGGTGCGCGGCCGTGTAGGGGCCCTGGACCTGGGCGCCGTCGGCGTCGTGGACCCAGAACGAGGCGCCGGGCGGCAGCTCGAAGGTGTCGATCCCGAGGTTGAGGCTGAGCGCGCCGGGCGCGCCGATGCGCAGCCGCCACAGGCGCGAGCCGTCGTCGAGGCTCTCCCAGGTTCCGTGGGACCGCGGGCTCAGCGACGTGAGGTCCGGCTCTGCGAACCGGGGCCGAACGGGTCGGCCGCTCCCTTCCAGGGCGATGTCCGCGGCGAGCAGGCGTTCCCGGTCCACGGGCGCGGCCTCGAAGCGGTCGACCCGGTCGAGGGCGGCGACGCCCGGAAAGGCGCTGCGCGGCACGCGTCCCGGGCCGGCGTTCGCTGCGACGGTTGCGAGCATCCCGGCGGCGGCAGCCGTCACGATCAACTTTTTTCTCCAGCTCATGATGGGCTCCCGTCCCGCACACCTCTCACAGGCTGAACGCCCGCTCGCCGCGCGGGCTTCCAGCGGCAGCGTGTGTCACTCCTCGATCGTGATCCTCGTCACCTGGATCGGGGTCTGCGGGCGGTCCTGGGCGCCGGTCTTCGCGGACCCGATGGCCTTGACCACGTCCATGCCCTCGGTGACCTTCCCGAACACCGGGTGCTTGGACTGCCCCGGCGAGAACCAGTCGAGGTAGGCGTTGTCGGCGGTGTTGATGAAGAACTGCGAGCCGCCGCTGTTGGGCCGTCCGGTGTTGGCCAT
>CAZMED010000494.1:0-2374 GCA_964565045.1 uncultured Thermoanaerobaculia bacterium | reverse complement strand
CAGTTTCAGGATCAGAGGGCCGCGTCTGTGGCAGCGACCGGGGCAGCGAGCAGGCGGCGCGACCGCGGCACAACGGCCTCCGATGCGTTTGCACCGATCGATTCGAGGCGTCGCTTGAACCACAGAGACGCAGAGGGCACAGAGCCGGGTCAAGGGTCAAGAGTTAAGGGGTGAGGCGTCACGGGTCAAGACTCGCGCATCTGGCCTTTCATGCTTTACCTCTTTACCTCTTCACCTCTTCACCCGGACCTGGTGGGTGGGTGGAAATCCGAAATCCGAAATCCGAAATGGGCGGGCGGGCGGAACGTTCTAACGTTCCAACGATGGCTTCTCCGGCGGACGCTGGTCGCCGTACCAGTAGCGCTGGGCGAACTCGTGGCTCGCGGCGGGTCTGAAGAGCATCACGGGCACGAGCCGCACCAACTGCGTGAGGTAGTGCCATTCGCCGTGGCTGTCGAACTTGCGGGTCGAGGCCACCGCCTTGACACGGCGCAGGCGGATCAGCCGCTGGCCCCGGCGGCGCCCGAGCCGCCGCAGGTCGACAAGCAGCTGCACGTCCTCGCCGAACAGCCGCCGCTCGTCGTAGCCGCCCACCGCTTCGAAGTCGGCGCGACGGCAGAACACGACGCCGGTGTCCATGCGCAGCGCCCACACGAGGGGCATGAAGAGGGCGTAGGTGACGGCGATGCCTGCCGACCAGCGCTCCACCCGGACCCCGGTCGCTCCCGCCACGACCCTGCCGCCGTCGATCGCCCGGACCACTGCGTTGAAGGTCTCGGGATGGACCTGCATGTCGGCATCGACGAAGCACAGAATGTCTCCCGACGCCGACCGCGCGCCCCCGTTGCGCACACTCGCGATGCGCCGCTCTGCAACCCGGACCACCCGGCAGCCTGCGCGTTCGGCGATGAGGACGGTGTCGTCGGTGGAGCCGTTGTCGGCGACGACCACCTCCACCGCCGAATCGCCGAGGCGGCACGCCGCACGGGCGGCGGCCACCGTGCCGAGGAGGCGCGGCAGCAGCCGCGCCTCGTTGTAGGCCGGAATCACCAGCGAGATCCGCGGACCGCCCCCTGCTTCTGGAACCATGCGCTCCCATGGTATCGAAGCGGCGCCGCCCGCGCCGCCGGAAGCCCGGCCCCGGAAAGACAGCGTCGCAGGGTTGTGAGAAACTCGGGCCCGGGTCGTGAGGGCCGCGCGAAGGAGAGCTTCATGATCGATCACGTCATCATGCCGGTCGGCGACTACACCGCGAGCCGCGCGTTCTACGAGCGGGCTCTCGACCCCCTGGGCTATCGCGTCGTGTTCGAGATGGAGGATGCGTGCGGCTTCGGCGTCCTGGAGAAGCCGGACTTCTTCATCAGGCAGGGCGACCGGGTCGTGCCGCCGGTGCACGTCGCCTTCACGTGCCGGGACCGCGCCGCCGTCGAAGCCTTCCACGCCGCGGCGCTCGCCGCCGGTGGGATCGACAACGGGCCGCCCGGACTGCGGCCCCACTACCATCCCAACTACTACGGCGCCTTCGTGCTCGATCCGGACGGCCACAACATCGAAGCCGTATGCCACCGCGAGGTCTGAGCCGGTCCATCCTGACGCGTCAGGAAGCGCGGGACCTGTACAACCGCTTCAGCGCCAGCCGTGGCGATTTTGCGTTCTACGCCCGGCCGGCCGTCGACCGGCTCGTGGAGCACGGCGATTTCAAATCGGCGGCGGCGGTGGTCGAGTTCGGCTGCGGCACCGGCGCGCTGGCCCAACGACTGATGGAGCAGGTGCTGCCGATCTACGCCGGGTACAGCGGTTTCGACCTCGCTGAGAACATGGTGCAGAAGACGCGCCAGCGCCTGGTCCCCTTCGGCGCAAGGGTGTCGGTCACCCGCACCGACGGCCGGCCGCGGGTGCCGCTGCCGCCGCACTCGTGCGACCGTTTCGTCAGCACCTACGTGCTCGACCTGATGGCCAGCCAGGACATCGCCAAGCTGCTCGGCCAGGCGTGGACGGTGCTGCGCCCGGGCGGGCTGCTGTGCCTGGCCAACCTGAGCTTCGGCACGACCCCGCTCTCGAGGCTGGTGATGAACGTGTGGCAGAAGCTCCACGCGTCGCGGCCCGCCGTGGTCGGCGGCTGCCGGCCGATCGCCGTCAGCTCCTTCCTCGGCCCGGCCTCGTGGAAGATCCTCTACCAGAGCACCGTGATCTCGAAAGGGGTCCCGACCGAGATCCTGATCGCGCGCCCGCGCGCCCACGCCGAGAGGGCAGAACGTTGAAACGATGTGAGCGGGAGGTGGCCATGCCGCGGTCGCGCCGCCGGCTCATTGCCCCGGGCCCTGCCACGGTCACTGCCCTCTGCCACCGAGACTGCCACTGAGACTGTCACTGA
>CAZMED010000493.1:1256-2379 GCA_964565045.1 uncultured Thermoanaerobaculia bacterium | reverse complement strand
ACCTACGTGCTCGACATGCTGAAGATCGTCCTCCCGATGGCGATCCTCGGGTACCTGGCGCCGGAGCAGCCGCTCGACCTCGTGTTCGCATCGGCCGGCGTCATCGGCCACGTGTGGCCGGTCTTCCACCGCTTCAAAGGCGGGCGCGGCCTGTCGGCCATCTACGGCGCGCTGCTGGTCATCGACTGGCCGGGCCTCTTCGTGACATCGATCGCCGGCATGCTGTTCGGGCTGCTCGTCGTGCGGTCGGTGGCGGTGGCCTACATGGCGGGCCCCTGGTTCATCATCCCCTGGGTGTGGTTCCGGACCCACGACCCGGCGGTCCTCGCGTGGGCCGTCATCGCCAACGTCGTCTTCACCATCTCGTCGATCCCCGAGCTCAGGCAGTGGATCAAGATCCGCAAGGAAGACAAGTGGAACGACCCCGCGGAGGTGATCCAGCTCTCCGGGATGGGGCGCGGCATGCTGAAGATGGCCAAGAAGCTCGGGATCGTCGGCGGCGGGAAGGGCCCTCGTCCACCGGCAGGACGCGGGGCACCGTGAGGCCCGCGGCACCGGGCCGTGGATAGCGGCGACCGATCAGGCCCGGCGTCCGGCCACGGTGCCGAGCCGATCGTGGTGCTCGGCGGATTCCTGAGCTCCCCCGGCCTCTACCGCGAAATGGCCGCGGCCCTTCGCGGCCGCGCCGGCTGTCGCGTCGCGGTGGCCGACGTGCACCCCCGGCAGTGGGCGGCGGCGGTCTCCGCCCGCGGCTGGTCGCGCATCCTCGACCTGTTGCACGAGGCAGTGGAATCGACCGCGCAGCACTCCCCCGGCGGACGTGTGGTTCTGGTGGGCCACAGCGCCGGCGGCGTCATCGGCCGTCTCTACCTGAGCCCCGAGCCGTTTCGCGGACGCCGCTACGCCGGCCTCGAGCGCGTCGCGACCCTCATCACGCTGGGCAGCCCGCACCACAACCCGGAGCGCGCCCGGCTTCGCCGGCATGTCGAGGAGACGTTGCCGGGCGCCTTCTTCGCCCCCCGGGTGCGCTACGTCTCGGTGGCGGGGCGTGCCGTGACAGGGGCTCGCGGCGGGACCGCGAAGCAGCGCGTCGCGGCCTGGCTCTACGGCCACCTGTCCGGGA
>CAZMED010000493.1:0-1156 GCA_964565045.1 uncultured Thermoanaerobaculia bacterium | reverse complement strand
CTCGTCACACCGCCGGGTAGCGATCGATGTCGAAGGAGCCCTCCGTCTCGTGGGCGGCTTTGTAGAGGTCGTTGGCGACGGTCTCGACCAGATCCCGGAGCTCGAGCTGCTCGAGCCAGCGTTTCGGGATCGCCTCTTCGCCGTGCAGGGCGCCGAGAATGTGGCCGGTGATGCAGCCGGTGGAGTCGGAGTCGCCGGAGTGGGTGACGGCGAGGCGCAGGGCGGACTCGAGATCGGGCGCGACCTCGGCGCAGAAGACGGAGATGGCGAGCGCCTCTTCGGCCACCCAACCGCCGCCCAGGGCCTCGACCTCCTCGGGATTCCCCTCGCCCATTGCCGCGAAGGCCTCGGCGCGCTCGAGGGCGCGCAGGGTCTCCTCGTGGCCGGGGTGGCGGGCGAGCTCGGCCATGGCGCGCTCGACGGCGGTGTCGAGGTCGGCGCCGCCGACGATCTCATGGATGATCCGGGCCAGGCAGCCCGAGGCGAGCTGGCCGCTGGGGTGGCCGTGGGTGAGGGCGGCGACCTCGCAGCCGAAGCGGAAGGGGTCGTCGGGCCAGGCGAGGCCGACCGGCGCGATGCGCATGACGCCGCCGCAGCCCTTGGAGTCGTTCCGTGGGTTGGCGAGCGTGGCGAGCTCGCCGGACTGCAGGGATGCAATGCAGGTGGTGCCGGGGGCGCGGTGCTCGTCGAGGCCGGGAACCTCGGTGAGCCAGGAGGTCAGGAGCCCGGGATCGACGTCGGCGGCCGGCCACAGGCCCTGGGTCTTCAGCCAGCGCCAGTGGGCGTTGAGCATGATGCTCAGGTCCGGAGTGGAGGAGCCGGTGCGCCTGCGGTTGAGGGTGCGGATCAGTCCTTCGGCGACGAAGAGGGTCATCTGGGTGTCGTCGGTGAAGCTTCCGGCGGGGTACGGGCCGGCCTCGAGGTCGAGGGGGCCGTCGGGACCGTACCGGCCGGCGATCTCGTCGAGAGACATGAACTCCACCGGGGCGCCGAGTGCGTCGCCGACGGCGCCGGCCAGCAGGCAGCCGCGGAAGCGGGAGAGGAAGGTGGGTGAGGTCAACGGAGGTTCCTTTTCTTCAGTGTTGAGTTTTGAGTTTTGAATTTTGAGTTTTGAGTTGCCGCCCGCCCTCCCTGGAGTTCGATCTCCCGATTGTGG
>CAZMED010000492.1:0-2381 GCA_964565045.1 uncultured Thermoanaerobaculia bacterium | reverse complement strand
TGGGACTCGGCGTGGTGGGTCTTCAACTTCGTCGCCAACATCGCCAACCTCAAGTACTCGTACATGATCGAGGACATCCAGGCGGTGCAGCAGGAGCTCGAGGGGCGGTTCTTCGCCCTGCAGCCGGTCATCGAGAAGACCGCGCTCGCCCTCGCCGAGGCCGACCCGAAGCTGCTGTCGGACTACCTCACCCAGTACTCGGTCGGCCAGGCGGAGGAGGTCGTGCGGCGCTGGCGCGAGCTCGGCGAGGACCTGCTCACGACGTACAACGACGGCTACGTGGCCGGCCGAGGGGACGAGGTCGAGCGCGGCTACCCGGAGAGCTGGCTGCGCGAGGTGGTGCGGGCGCGGCCCGGGCAGTTCGTGCTCGAGCAGCCCGAGGAGGCGGCGACCGAGCTGCCGTTCTGAGGAGGCCGCGGCCGACCCGGAGCGGCCGTGCTACAACAACCGGACGGGCTCGCCGCCACCCGCGCGGGCCGCAGGATTGAAGGGGGGAGAGATGATGCAACGACGGATGTGGATCCTGATCATGGTCCTGGCCCTGTTCGCGAGCCCGGCGCTCGCCAAGAAGAAGGCCGCTGAGGAGCCTGCTCCCGAGGACGACAAGGCCATGTCGGCCGGCACCTTCTCAGGCCTGGAGTTCCGCAACATCGGTCCGGCCATCAACTCGGGCCGGGTCAGCGACCTTGCCGTGCACCCCGAGCAGCCCAAGATCATGTACGTCGCGACAGCGTCCGGCGGCCTGTGGAAGACCGAGACCGCCGGCACCCTCTGGGAGCCGATCTTCGACACGGAAGGCTCCTACTCCATCGGCAGCGTCGCCCTCGACCCGGCGAACCCCAACGTGGTCTGGGTGGGCACCGGCGAGAACAACAGCCAGCGCTCGGTGGCCTTCGGCGACGGCGTCTACAAGAGCCTCGACGGAGGGCAGAACTGGACCAGGGTCGGCCTCGAGACCTCCGAGCACATCGGCATGATCGCGATCGACCCGCGCGACTCGAACGTGGTGTACGTGGCCGCGCAGGGCCCGCTGTGGAACTCGGGCGGCGAGCGCGGCCTCTACAAGACCACCGACGGCGGCGCCACCTGGGAGCGGGTGCTGCACGTGTCCGACGACACCGGCATCAACGAGGTGCACCTCGACCCGCGGGACCCGGACGTGATCTACGCACCGGCCTACCAGCGCCGGCGCCACGTCTGGACCCTGGTCAACGGCGGCCCCGAGTCGGCGATCTACAAATCCACCGACGCCGGCGCCACCTGGCGCAAGCTCACCGAGGGCCTGCCCAAGGTCGACATGGGCAAGATCGGCATGGACATCTCGCCCGCCGATCCGGACGTCGTCTACGCCGTCATCGAGGCGCAGCGCGACGCGGGCGGCTTCTTCCGCTCGACGGATCGCGGCGAGAGCTGGGAGAAGATGTCCGACTACGTCTCGGGCAGCCCGCAGTACTACAACGAGATCTTCGCCGACCCCGTGGACGTCGACCGGGTGTACGCCATGGACACGTTCATGCACATCACCCTCGACGGCGGCAAGACCTTCAAGCGGGTCGGCGAGAAGAAGAAGCACGTCGACAACCACGCCCTGTGGATCGACCCCGAGGACACCGACCACCTGATCGTCGGCTGCGACGGCGGCCTCTACGAGACCTTCAACCGCGGCGCCGACTACCGATTCTTCGAGAACCTGCCCATCACCCAGTTCTACCGGGTGTCGGTGGACACCTCGAAGCCCTTCTACTACGTCTACGGCGGCACCCAGGACAACAACTCCATGGGCGGCCCGTCGCAGACCCTCCACAGCTCGGGCATCTCCAACGAGGACTGGTTCATCACCGTCGGCGGCGACGGCTACGAGACCGTCATCGATCCGACTAACCCCGACATCGTATACAGCCAGTGGCAGTACGGCGGCCTGGTCCGCTACGACCGCCCGAGCGGCGAGACCATCGACATCCAGCCCCAGGAGGCGCCGGGCGAACCGGCCGACCGCTGGAACTGGGACTCCCCCCTGATCATCAGCCCGCACTCGCCCACCCGGCTCTACTACGCGTCGCAGCGGCTCTACCGCTCGGACGACCGCGGCAACTCCTGGACCCCGGTCAGCCCCGACCTCTCCCGCCAGCTCGACCGCGACCAGCTGCCGGTCTTCGGGAAGATCCAGTCGATCGACGCCGTGGCCAAGAACATGTCGACCTCCGACTACGGCAACATCGTCTCGCTGTCGGAATCGCCCCTCGTGGAGGGCCTGCTCTACGTCGGCACCGACGACGGGCTGATCCAGATCAGCGAGGATGGCGGCGCCAACTGGCGGAAGGTGGAACGGGTCGGCGGCGTGGCGGAGCTCGCCTACGTCACCCGCCTCGAGGCCTCGCTGC
>CAZMED010000491.1:0-2383 GCA_964565045.1 uncultured Thermoanaerobaculia bacterium | reverse complement strand
CCGAGGCGGCGATCGCCGAGGTGCAGCCGAAGGTCAGGTAGCGGGCCTCGGTGATGCGGTCCTGCTTGGGGTCGGTGGGGTGGCGCTCGACCTTGAAAGTGAAGCGCAGGGCGTCGCCGCAGGCGATCGAGCCGTGCTCGCCGAAGCCGTCCGGGTCCTCGATCTCTCCGAGGTGGCTGCCGGGCTTGCCCTGCACGGCCGCCATGAAGAGCTCGGTGGTTTTCTTCGAGTAGTTCCAGGTCATCGAACCTCCGCCCGCGCCGCGGGGCGCGGCGGGTGGAAATATACCCGATCCGGAGGGGAGGGTGTTGCGGGGCGGTTCAGGACCGGGCGCCGGAGCTGCCGAGAAGGCCGAGCTCGGCGGCGATCTGCCGGACCGCGGCCTGCTCTGCGGGCCGCACCTGCCCGTCGGCGGCGGCGACCGACTCCAGGAAACGGTGCAGCCGCGCGCGCTCGCGGGGCCCGAGGAGGGCCCGGAGGTGGCGGCTGGCGTCGTAGGAGTGTCCGCAGTCGGCGGCGCGGCAGCGGTGCTTGGCCATCTCGACGGTCAGGACGGCCTCGGGCTGCGACAGGGAGGCGTGCTCGACGAGAATGCGCTCCATGCGCTCGACCTCGCGCTCGTTGATGTCCCGGTCGGCGGCCGCGACCCGGTGGAGGATGAAGGCGAGGCTCGCGAGGTAGCCGTCCGAGCTCCGGTCGAGGCTCTCGATGTGCTGCAGCGCGCCGCGGATCTCGTCCGCGAGCTCGGCGGGCGGACGGTCGCCGGGACCGGGTGAAAAGCTCATTGCAGGACCTCCTGCGTCTCCATACGCACGAACCCGGTGAAGAGTTCCCAGGGCGCTGAAGTACACTCCCGCCATGACGCCATCACCGCCGATTCCGCCCCGCATCCGCTGTGCTGTCCTGCTGCTGCTGTGGCTGATCGTCGCCGCCGCGCCGCCGGCCGGAGCCGCCCACCCCGAGGCCGCCCGCGGCACGGGGGGCGCGGTCTCGAGCGCCGCCCCGGCCGCCACCGCGGCCGGCATCGAGGTCCTGGCCGCCGGCGGCAACGCCGCCGACGCCGCGGTCGCGGTGGCCCTGGCCCTGGCCGTGGTCCATCCCCAGGCCGGCAACCTCGGCGGCGGCGGCTTCGCGGTGGCCCGCTTCGGCAGCGACGTGGCGACCCTCGACTTCCGCGAGACCGCGCCGGCAGCCGCCACCCCCCACATGTACCTCGACAAGCACGGTGAGCCTCGGCCCGACGCCTCGCTGGTGGGGCCCCTGGCCGCCGGAGTGCCGGGCTCGCCGGCGGGGCTCGAGGAGCTCCACGCCCGCTACGGGCGCCTCGAGTGGTCCGCGGTGGTCGCCCCCGCAGTGAAGCTGGCCCGCGACGGCTTCGTCGTCACCCGGCGCCTCGAGCGCTCGCTGATCAGGGAATCCGAGCTGCTCGAGCGCTTCCCGGAGACCGTCGCGGTGTGGCTGCCGAACGGCAAACCGCCGGCCGCCGGCGAGGTGATGCGGCTGCCCGAGCTGGCGGCCACCCTCGAGGCCTACGCGGCGCGGGGCGCGCCGGCGATCACCGGCGGCCCGGTGGCGGCGGCCGTCGAGCTGGCAGCGCGGCGGCACGGCGGCGTGCTGCGGGCGGCGGACCTCGCGGCCTACCGGCCGGTGTGGCGGCTTCCGGTGCGCTTCAGCGCCTTCGGTTGGGAGTTCGCCTCGGTGTCCCTGCCGTCCTCGGGCGGCATCATCCTCGGTCAGACCTGCGGCATCCTGGACCGCCTGCGCTGGGGCGAGCGTCCCCGATTCGGCGTCGAGCGGGCCCACCTGCTGGCGGAGGCGTGGCGACGCGCCTACGCCGACCGTTTCCTGCTCGGCGATCCCCGCACCAGCCTCGCGGGCCCGCGGCAGCTCCTCGACCCGGCGTGGCTCGACCGCCGGGCGGCGGAGATCGACACGGCGCGGGCCGTCCCGTCGGAACGCGTGCGGCCGTGGTCGCGCACCGCTGCGCCGGAAAGCCCCGAAACCACCCATCTGTCGGTGGTGGACGGCGACGGCAACGCGGTCGCACTGACGACGACCCTCAACGGCGCCTTCGGCTGCGGCCTGCTGGTGCCGGGCGCGGGCTTCCTGCTCAACAACGAGATGGATGATTTCGCCACCGCCCCCGGCCGGCCCAATCTCTACGGACTGGTGCAGGGCGAGGCCAACGAGGTGGCCGCCGGCAAGCGCATGCTGTCCTCCATGACGCCCACCATCGCCTGGCGGGGGCCGGAGATCATCGCCATCGGCTCGCCGGGAGGATCGCGGATCCCCACCGCCACCGCCCAGGTTCTGCTCAACCTCATCGTCGACGGCGACGAGCTGCAGGCGGCGGTCGACCGGCCGCGCATCCACCACCAGTGGA
>CAZMED010000490.1:0-2397 GCA_964565045.1 uncultured Thermoanaerobaculia bacterium | reverse complement strand
GGGGCCCTGGTCCACGACGCGGGCAACGTCGCCGCGGTGGCCGGCTTCGGCGGCGTGTGGGGCTCGAAGAACCTCAAGGCCATCAGCGTGATCGGGACCGGGGAGATCCCGGTGGCCGATGCCGCCGCCCTCCTGCGGGCGCGCACGATCACCAACGAGAAGTACCGCCCCGACAGCAATCGACCGGATTTCGCGGCCTGGTCCAAGCTCGGAACCCAGCCCAAGGTGATGGCGATGGTCCCGACCCCGACCAACGAGTACCGCCCGCAGGCCTGTCAGGGGTGCGTCGCCGGGTGCCGGGCGAGGTACGCAGTCGGCTACGGCAACGAGACCAAGTGCCAGGTGACGAGCTGGTACTACGCGCCCGCGCGCCGGGTCGCGAGGTCGGTCGAGGAGCTGGTGGAGATCAACCTCCGCGCCGCCGACGCCGCGCAGCGGTACGGGCTCAACACCTACTTCGCGATCACCGGGTTGCATTGGCTGGAGCACCTCGTCGAGGAGGGTGTGCTCGGACCCGGCAAGGCCATCCACTCCGAGCTGCCCTGGGAGAAGTACGGGACGCTGGAGTTCGCCGAGAAGCTGGTCCACGCCCTTTCCTGTCGTGAGGACATCGGCGCCGACCTGGCCGACGGGTGGGTGCAGACCGCCTCCAAGTGGGGGCGCGAGGAGGACCTGCGGACCGGCCACATGGCCTTCTCCTACTGGGGCCAGCCCGAGCACGGCTACGACCCGCGGGCGGAGGTGGAGTGGGGCTACGGCAGCATCCTCGGTGAGCGGGACATCTGCGAGCACTGCTTCAACATCATCTTCACGAACGTCACCGCCTCCTTCGCCTTCGCGAGGCCCATGCGCATCCAGGCCGAGGAGCTGGTCTCGATCATCGCCGAGAAGCTCTCCCCCTACGCGAAGAACCGCCCCGAGGTCCTCGACTACGGCGACGAGAACATGTACTCGGAGGACGTGGCGCAGCTCGTCCGCTGGCACCGCCACTACACTCGCTTCTACAAGGAGTCGGCGCTGTACTGCGACCTGCGCTGGCCCGACTTCTACAACACCAATGCGCCCGGCAACCGGGGCGCCACGGCTTCGGACGACGCCGGCGAGCACGTCTTCTGGAACGCCGTGACCGGCGACACGCTCACCTTCGAGGACGGCATCGAGATCGGGCGCCGGATCTGGAACCTGGACAACGCCATCTGGACGCTCCAGGGACGGCACCGCGACATGGTGCAGTACGCCCCCTTCATCTACGAGACCAAGTACGAGAAGGGCGAGCTCTTCCCGTTCTACATGTGGCCCTGCCGCGACGCCGACGGCAACTGGGTGTACCGGGACCTCATGGGCCGCTCGATGGACCGGGAAAAGTTCGAGGACTTCAAGACGGCCTTCTACCGGCTCGAGGGGTGGGACGTGGAGAGCGGGTGGCCCACGCGGTCGACCCTCGAGGGCCTCGATCTGGCCGACGTCGCCACCACCCTCGAAGCGGCCGGTCGCCTCGGCGGGGAGGGGTCGTCATGAGTGACACGAGCCCCATGGGTCTCGAGACCGCCCGTCGCCTCCTGGCACTCGTTCCCCATGACCGCCGTTTTCCCGTCGGGCAGTTCAGGCCGCCGAGCGGGGTGATCCCGGGCTTCGTGCGGGGCTTCGCCGAGCTGGAGTTCGTGCTCCTGCCGCAGAAGTACTCTCTGCCCGGGGTCGACATTCAGCGCCTGGCCGACTGGATCGAGAACGACGTGGGCGACCCCGAGGGGGCGGCTCAGGTGCGCGACGCTCGGGCCGGGGCTTCGAGCTACGTGGACGCCTGCATGGCCGCGTACGAGCGGGTCCGCGACCGCGTCGCGAGCGCCCGACTGGTGCTCGAGTCTGCGCCGGGTGCGCAGGCTGCGGAGAGGAGGTCGTGATGAGTGGAAAGCGCACCGGCGTCGCCGTGACCCTCGGCGTCCTCCTCGTGTCGGGGACGTTCGGCCTCCTGCTCGCCCAGGACGGCGAGCCGCCGGCGTCAGGCCCCTCGGTGTCCGGCGAGCTCGCCTTCAGCGAGGCGATCCTCTTCGACTACGACCGCGACGGCACCCAGAACCGCGTTCAGTTCTGGATCGACTTCGAGGCGCGGCCCGCGCCGGGCGAGCCGAGCCCCGAGGTCGAGAGCGGCTCCCTGCGGTACTACGTTCTCGACCTCGAGAGCGGGCAGCGCGTCGACGACTGGATGCTCGGCTTCAACATGACCATGGGCGGCGGTTTTCCGCAGGCGGGCGAGTTCTACCCCCTCACCAACGTCCGCATCGCGGGAAAGAAGGCCCAGTTCGACCTCGCCGGCACCAGCTTCACGATCGTCGACGGCGGCGACTCCTGGAACGAGGACACGATCGAGGTCAGCGACTCCAGCGGAACGCGGACGGG
>CAZMED010000489.1:0-2418 GCA_964565045.1 uncultured Thermoanaerobaculia bacterium | reverse complement strand
GAGGGCGAGCAGCCGACCTCGGCACAGACCTCGGCCACCAGCGCCGGCCGCCCCTGCTCGGACAGCCACTGCAGCACCTCCCGCCGGCGGGGGGCGCGGGCGCAGCGCTCGAGGAGCTCCTCGATGGGGGCCGCCGGGAGCTTGACCCCCGCCACCTCGGCCTCGGGCGCCCGGTCGCGGCGGCGGGCGCCGACCGTGGCCAGGCCTCCCTCCACCAGGGCGTCGAGCGGCGCGCGGCTGGCAGCGCCCGCGCGGGCGAGGAGGGCCGGCACCCCGAGCTTGGAGGTCTCCTGCAGCACGGCCAGCACCGCACCGCGCTTGCCGGGGAGGGCGCCGGGGTCGGCGGCGGCGCCGGCCGGCGTCAGGCGCGCGACCTCGCCGTCGGCGCGCAGCAGGCCCACCGGCAGCACTGCGGCCAGGGTGTCGCCGAGCGGGCAACGGTAGTAGTCGGCGATGAAGCGCGCGAGGTGGAAGAGGTGGCCGGGCAGCAGCGGTTCGACGTCGAGGACCTCGCCGAGCTCGCGGATCGTCGCCGGGTCGAGGTCGGTCGCGTCGTGGGTGGCGACCAGGACCCCGGTGACGGTCTTGTTGCGCAGCGGGACGCGGACCCGCACCCCGGCGCGGGCGAACGGCTCGAGGTGTGCGGGCACGGCGTAGGTCAGCGCCTCGGGCGCGGACCGGGGAATGGCGACGTCGGCGAACACCGGGGCATAGTAGCGCGCTCCCTTCCCCTGCCCGTGCCCGTTTCCGTTTCCGTGCCCGATGGAGCTCTCATTCGGGCACGGGCACGGAAACGGGCACGGAGACGGGAGTGATACGCTTTGGCCGTGGTGAGGCGGCGAGTTCACGGCGACATCGAAGCCGATCGGATCTCCGCCCAACAGGAGGTCTTCGCGCTGGTGCGGCGGATCCCGGGCGGCCGGGTGATGAGCTACGGCCAGATCTCGACCCTGCTCGGGGGCCGCCTGTCGCCGCGCGCGGTGGGCTGGCTGCTCCACCGCTGTCCCGACGACGTGCCGTGGCAGCGGGTCGTCAACGCGGCCGGCGGCTGCTCGACCGACCGTCTGCCCGATTTCCCGAAGGGCCTGCAGCGCGCCCGCCTCGAGGCCGAGGGCGTGGCGTTCCGCGACAACGGCACCATCGACATGGAGGTCTTCCGCTGGTGGCCGAAGTAGGGGGCCGCGGGTCGCAGCTGACGGTGCCGACCATCGGCCGGGTCGTGGGCCCCGTGGTGTTCCTGATCCTGATGATTTCGCCGGTGGACGGTCTGTCGCCGGACGGTACGAGGCTGCTGGCGGTGGTGCTGTGGATGGCCGTGTGGTGGATGACCGAGGCGGCGCCGCTGGCCGTCACCGCCATGCTGCCGCTGGTGATGTTCCCGCTGCTTGGCGTGCGGGGCGTCGGCGACGTGGCCCCCAACTACGCCGACGACATGATCTTTCTGTTTCTGGGCGGCTTCGTGCTGGCCCTGGCCGTGGAGCGCTCGAAGCTCCACCGCCGGCTGGCGCTGGCGGTCCTCGACACGCTCGGCGCCTCGCCTCGGCGGCTGGTGTGGGGGTTCCTGATCGCCACCGCCCTGCTCTCCATGTGGCTGTCCAACACCGCCACGGCGCTCATGATGCTGCCCATCGCCGCCGGCGTCGCGGCACGCCTCGACAGCGCGAAAGCGCCCGCGCGGATCATGCTGGCCGTGGCCTACGGGGCGTCGATCGGAGGCATCGGCACCCTGGTGGGCACGCCGCCCAATCTGGTGCTCGCCGGCATGGCCCCGAACCTGGTGCCCGGCCTCGAGGCCTTGAGCTTCGGCCGCTGGATGCTCTTCGGAGTGCCGTTCGTGCTGCTTTTCCTGCCGGTGGTCGGTCTGCAGCTCGGTCGCGGGCTGCAGGCGGGCGCGGGACGCGACCCGGGCCTCGCCGCCGAACGGGCGGCGCTGGGACCCATGACCACGGTCGAGCGCCGGGTGGCGGTGCTCTTCGCCGTCACCGCGGCGGCCTGGGTGACGCGGTCCGGGCTCGACTTCGGCGCCGTGACCATTCCGGGTTGGAGCGCCCTGCTCGCGGGCTGGGGCGTGATCCCCGACGCGAAGATGATCTCCGACGCGGTGCCCGCGGTGACGGCGGCGATCCTCACCACCCTGCTGCCCTCGGGAGAGAAGAACGGGCGCCGCATGCTGAGCTGGAACGAGATCGAGAGCGGCGTGCCGTGGGGCGTGCTGCTGCTCTTCGGCGGCGGCTTCGCCATCGCCGACGGGGTCCGGGCGACGGGCGTGGACTCGTGGCTGGCGGGCAGGCTGCAGGACCTCTCCGTGCTGCCGCTGCCGCTGCTGATCCTGAGCGTGTGCCTGATCACGACGTTTTCCACCGAGCTCACCTCCAACACCGCCACCGCCACCCTCCTGATGCCGGTGATGGCGGCCCT
>CAZMED010000488.1:0-2422 GCA_964565045.1 uncultured Thermoanaerobaculia bacterium | reverse complement strand
GCGGAAGCACCGACATTGCAGGACCTCACGAAGGCGACACTGGCGCTGCCGCAGGTCACGATCTTCACCGCGCGGGAGATTGTCACCCTCGATCCCGAGAAACCGGCAGCGGAGGCGGTGGCCGTGGTGGGCGATCGGGTGCTCGCCACGGGGTCGCTCGAGGAGATGGTTGCCGCGGCTGGTGATCAGCCGTTTGCCGTCGACACGAGGTTCAAGAACAACGTGATCGTGCCCGGTTTCATCGCCCAGCACGACCACCCGCTGCTCGCCGCGTTGACGATGACGAGCGAGATCATCGCGATCGAGGACTGGGTCCTGCCCCAGGGCACGTCGAAGGCCGCGACGAACCACGAGCAGTACCTGAGTCGGCTCGCGGAGGCGGACGCGGCTATGGAGGACCCGGACGATGTGCTGCTCACCTGGGGCTACCACCACTACTTCCACGGCGAACTGAAGCAGGAAGAGCTCGATCGCATCTCAGCGACGCGCCCGATCGTGGTTTGGCATCGGTCCGCGCACGAGATGTACTTCAACAGCGCGGCGGAGCGGCGGCTGGGGATCACCCGCGAGTGGTTCGACCGACAGAGCGATTCCGCGAAGAGGCAGGCGGACTTCGAGAACGGCCACTACTGGGAGCAGGGGTGGTTTTCGGTGCTACCCCTTGTCGCGCCGGTGATCGCGACCCCGGAGAAGATTCGGCAGGGACTCGAGTTTGTCGAGAGCTACTACCACGCCAATGGAGTGACGCTGGCCTGCGAGCCGGGCGGCATCGCCTCCAAGGCCGCGCAAGAAGTGCAGAACGCCGTGCTGAGTGATTCGGCGACGCCGTTCCGCTTCTACTTCATCGTCGACGGCAAGTCGATCACGGGAGCTCACCCGGACGAGGACGTCGCCGACGAGACGGTAAAGCTCCTCAGCTGGGGCGACGGCATGACCGCCTACCTCCCGAACCAGGTGAAGCTGTTCGCGGACGGCGCCATCTACTCCCAGGCGATGAAGATGAGGGACGGCTACACGGACGGGCACGAAGGAGAGTGGATGATGGATCCCGACTTCTTCGCCCGGACGTTCCGCGTGTACTGGGATCTCGGCTATCAGCTCCACATCCATGTCAACGGCGATGCCGGGCTCGACATGGTGCTCGACCAGCTCGAGCTCAACATGCGCCGCCACCCGCGGCACGACCACCGAACGGTGATCGTTCACTTCGCCGTCTCGACGCCGGACCAGGTGACCCGGATCAAGCGCCTCGGGGCGATCGTGAGCGCAAACCCCTACTATCCGGTCGCCCTCGCCGACAACTACCGGAGCAACGGTCTCGACCCCAAACGAGCCGACGTGATGGTGCGGATGGGTGACGTGGAACGGGCAGGCATTTCTTACTCGTACCACTCCGACATGCCGATGGCGCCGGGCCAGCCGCTCCTGCTGATGTGGGCCGGTGTCAACCGCATCACCAACAACGGCAACCTTCGCGGTCCGGAGCAGCGCGTCAGCCGCCTAGGTGCCCTCAAAGCTGTGACCATCGACGCTGCGTACTCGCTTCAGTTGGAGAAGGAGGTCGGCAGCATCGAGTCGGGCAAGCTCGCCAACTTCACGATTCTGGGTGACAACCCGGTCACCTGTGATCCGATGAAGATCAAGGACATCCCGATCTGGGGGACGGTGCACGAAGGGCGCATATTGCCGATAAAGCGAGCCGGTGCAGTGCAGGCGAGCGCCGCCGCTGCGACCGGCGGAGCGATCCAGTTCGACCCGGTGGTGGCCACCCACGGTGGCAGCGGCCACGCCGACGGTGGTGCGTGTACGTGCGGCCTCGGCCGCCAGCTGGCGGCCGCCGTGGGGTGGGGCGTGGGGTCGGCTGGGACGGACGTCCTTTCCGGGCGGGAGGTGCGGCCGTGAACAGGCGGGTCGCCGTCATCGCCGTGTCGGCTCTCCTGGCAGCGGCAGGTCCTGCCGCTGCTCAGGAGAGTGCCGAGGATCTCGCCAAAAAGCTGGCCAACCCGGTTGCGAGCCTGATCAGCGTGCCGTTCCAGCTCAACTGGGACGGCGACATCGGCACCGAAGACGACGGCACCAGACTCCAGCTCAACGTGCAGCCGGTCATCCCGGTTTCGCTGAACGAGAAATGGAACCTGATCAGCCGTACTATCGTGCCGGTGGTCCACCAGAGCGACATCTTCCCGGGTGCCGGCAGCCAGACCGGCCTCGGCGACACGGTGCAGAGCTTCTTCTTCTCGCCGACAGCCCCGACGTCCGGCGGTTGGATCTGGGGTGCGGGGCCGGTCTTCCTGCTGCCCACCGGGACCGACCGTCTGCTCACCACCGATCAGTGGGCCGCCGGGCCCACCGGCGTCGCTCTCAAGCAGGACGGCCCGTGGACCTACGGCGCGCTGGCCAACCAGCTGTGGTCGGTGGCCGG
>CAZMED010000487.1:0-2430 GCA_964565045.1 uncultured Thermoanaerobaculia bacterium | reverse complement strand
GACATCGGCACCTGGAACATCAGCCACAACAATCGCGGCATGATGGGCTACGCGACGCCCAACATCGACCGCATCGCGGACGAGGGCGTCGCCTTCACCGATTACTACGGCCAGCAGAGCTGCACCGCCGGGCGCGCGGCGTTCCTGGGTGGGAACGTCCCCGTTCGCACCGGCATGACCAAGGTCGGCCTGCCGGGCGCCAAGGAGGGCTGGCAGAAGACCGACGTGACGATCGCCACGGTGATGAAGAGCCGCGGTTACGCCACCGGTCAGTTCGGCAAGAACCACCAGGGCGACCGCGACGAGCACCTGCCGACCAACCACGGATTCGACGAGTTCCTCGGCAACCTCTACCACCTCAACGCCGAGGAGGAGCCGGAGAACGAGGATTACCCCGGCGACATGGTGCTGGCGGACGGCTCCACTTTCCGCGAGAAGTTCGGGCCGCGAGGCGTGATTCACTCCTGGGCTCAGCCCGACGGCAGTCAGAAGATCGAGGACACGGGTCCGCTGACCAAGAAGCGCATGGAGACCATCGATGAGGAGACCGTGGCTGCTGCAAAGGACTTCATCACGCGCCAGCACGCAGCCGGGAAGCCTTTCTTCTGCTGGTGGAACGGCACCCGTATGCACTTCCGGACCCACGTCAAGGACGAGCACCGCGGGATCGCGGGCCCGAGCGGCGACGAGTACCACGACGGCATGGTGGAGCACGACATGCACGTGGGCCAGTTGCTCGGCCTGCTGGACGAGCTGGGCATTGCCGACAACACCATCGTCCACTACTCCACGGACAACGGCCCCCACTACAACACCTGGCCGGATGCGGGCATCACGCCGTTCCGCAAGGAGAAGAACTCCAACTGGGAGGGCGCCTACCGGGTCCCCGCCTTCGTGCGCTGGCCCGCGCAGTGGCCCGCGGGTGAGACCGTCAACGGCATCGTCGCGCACGAGGACTGGATGGTCACCTTCGCCGCCGCCGCCGGCAAGGCCGACCTCAAGCAGGACCTGCTCGACGGCTACCAGGCCATCGGCCGGACCTACCGGCAGCACCTCGACGGCTACGACATGAACTCGTACCTCGCCAACGCCGACGAGTACGAGAACCTCACCGAGAACATCCAGGCCTCGCCGCGCAAGGAGTTCATCTACGTCAACGACGACGGCGCGGTGGTGGCCATCCGGCTGGGTCAGTGGAAGGGCGTGTTCCTGGAGAACCGCGCCGATGCGTTCCAGATCTGGCGCGAGCCGTTCACCGAGCTGCGCGTGCCGCTGCTGTTCAACCTGCGGCGCGATCCCTTCGAGAAGGCCCAGATCGACGCCAACGTCTACCACGACTGGTTCCTCGAGCGCGCCTTCGTGTTGGTCCCGATGCAGCAGATCGCCGGCAAGTTCTTCAAGACGCTCGCCGAGTATCCGCCGAGCCAGACCGCGGGCTCCTTCAACCTCGAGAAGGTGCAGCAGCAGATCGAGAACGCGGCGACCGGCAAGTAGCGGAGGAGCGGCTTTCGGATCTGGAACGTGAATGACAAACCAGCGGGGCACCGGCATCGCCGGTGCCCCGCATTTTCGCTGCGAGTCGAGAGTTTCTGGAGGGCCCCATGCAGAATAGGAACCATACCTTGAAGTTCAGCCTGCTCGTCGCCGGTCTGCTGGTTCTGGCCGGCTGCTCGGCACCGGCGCCGGTCGCGGAGGAGTCCCAGCCGGCCGCCGACCGCCTGCCGTCGTGGAACGACACCGCCGCGAAGTCCGCAATCATCGACTTCGTCGAGCGCGTCACCGACCCGGCGAGCCCGGACTTCGTGCCCGAGGCGGAGCGCATCGCCACCTTCGACAACGACGGATGCCTGTGGGCCGAGCAACCCGTGTACTTCCAGCTTCTCTTCGCCATCGACCGCGTGAAGGCGCTGGCTCCAGAGCACCCCGAGTGGGCGAGCCAGCAGCCCTTCAAGGCGGTGATCGAGGGCGACATGGAGGCTCTGGCCGCCGCCGGCGAGCACGGCCTCCTCGAGCTCGTCATGGCGACGCACGCGGGCATGACCACGGCCGAGTTCGAGGCAGTCGTCAAAGACTGGCTCGCCACCGCCCGCCATCCCACGACCGGCAAGCCTTTCACCGACATGGTCTACCAGCCCATGCTGGAGCTGCTGGTCTACCTGCGCGCGAACGGGTTCAAGACATTCATCGTCTCCGGGGGCGGCATCGAGTTCATGCGCCCGTGGACCGAGGAGGTGTACGGCATCCCGCCCGAGCAGGTGGTGGGCTCGAGCATCAAGACCGAGTACGAAGTGCGGGACGGAGTGCCGGTGCTCGTCCGGTTGCCGGAGCTGAACTTCATCGACGACAAGGAGGGCAAGCCGGTGGGCATCAACTCCCACATCGGCCGCCGGCCGATCATGGCCTTCGGCAACTCCGACGGCGACTTCCAGA
>CAZMED010000486.1:0-2436 GCA_964565045.1 uncultured Thermoanaerobaculia bacterium | reverse complement strand
AGCCCCTCCTCGAGCACCCGCCCGAGCTCTGCGAGCGATGCGAGGTCGGTGGGCTCGTCCGCGAGCAGCGGGACCTCCACCACCGGGTGGGAGGCGCCGACGAGGTCGCGCAGCTCGCCGACGCCCTCGTGGTCGCGGCGACCGAGCCACTCGAGCAGCTGGCGTCCTTCGCGCGCGGTGTCGCGGGTCGGCGGCAGCTCGGGGTGGACGCGGTTGACGACGATGGGCCCCAGCGTGCAGCCGTCCTCGGCGAGGCGGCGCGCGAAGAACAGGGTGTCGGCGACGCGGCCGCTGCCGGGGCCGCTGACGAGGACGAACAGGGTGTCGGGCGAGCGCAGCAGTCGCTGCACCTCCAGCGCGCGCTTGCGGAAGCCCTCGTACAGGGGCGCGAAGGCCTGGAAGAACTCGGCCATGTCGCGCAGCAGCTCGAGGCCGACCATGCGGTCGAGGAAGCTCTCGACGTTGCGGCCGAGGATCCCGAGCCTGGCGGTCGCCTTGAGCTTGCCGTCGGCGTCGAACCAGGGCTTGAGCGCGATGCGCAGGGCGCCGCTGTCGAGGAAGCTGACGATGCGCTCGGGCGCGCCCAGGAAATCGAGCGCCTGGCGCGTGGGAGGGGTGTCGAGGATGACGCGGTCCCAGCGGCCGGACGCCGCGACCTCGAACAGCCGTTCCGACGCCATGTACTCGAGCACCCCGGCGAGGTTGCCCGACAGCCGGTCGTAGAAGCGGTTGTCGAGGATCCGCCGCTTCGCCGCCTCGTCGGGCGCGTATCGGTCGATGAGCCGGTCGAAGGTGCGGCGCGGGTCGAGCAGGCTCGCGGCGAGGCGGCCGCGGGCCTCGAACGCGACGTCGGTCTCGGCCTCGCGCGCCTCGTCGCCGACGCCGAGCGCGTCCTTGAGCCGCAGCGAGGGATCGAAGGTCATCACCAGGGTGTCGTCCCCGCGCTGCGCGGAGCGCAGGCCGAGCGCCGCCGCGAGGGTGGTCTTGCCGACCCCGCCCGAGCCGACGACGATCACCAGGGGCTTGCGGCGGGGGTCGGTCACTGTCCCTCCAACGCCCGGGCCAGGTGCTCGCCCACCACCCCGACCAGGAGCGGCCCGGCGTCGATGGGTTGCATCGGGATCTCGACCAGGGGCCCGCGCCAGTGCTCCTCGAGCCGCGCCAGCTCGTGCTCATTGACCGCGCGGCGTCGCGCCCACAGCCGGGTCGCGGCATCGCGCCCGGCGCGGGCGGGGAGGGGCGGGTAGACGGCATTGACGACGACGAGCTCGGGCTGGCGGCCGAGGCGTGCGTCCATCGCCTCGATCAGCTCCACCGACTCCAGCACCGGCATCTCCTCCGCCGTCGTCACCACCACCGAGCCGAAGCGCGAGCGGTCCTCGAGAAAGCCGGCGATCTCGGACGCCATGGCGCCGATGGGCCCGCTGGAGATGACGTCCGCCACCAGCTGCGGGGCGGACATCCAGGCGATGCCGTGCCCCGAGGCCGGGGCGTCGAGAATCACCAGATCGGGCCGCCGCAGCGCGGGCGGGCCGTGTCCCTCCACCAGACGCAGGGCGCGGCCGAAGACCGCGGTCTGCTTGAGGCCCGGCGCGCCCTCGGTGAAGTGCAGGTGCACCGGGCTCGACAAGACCTTGCGCACCAGGGCCCCGACCTTGAGCTTCTCGCGCACCAGGTCGTCGAGCAGGCGGCGCGGGTCGAGGTGCTGCAGGTAGAGCCTGGAGGCGGCCTCGACGATGTCGCCGCCCGACGGCTCCGTGTCGAGCAGCTGGTGGAGGTTCTCGCGCGGGTCGACCTCGATCAGCAGCACCGTGCGGCCGCGGTTGGCGAGGAGCGCGCCGAGGGCTGCGGAGACGGTGCTCTTGCCGACCCCGCCCTTGCCGGTCACGACGATCAGCTGCAGCTTCTCGAGGCGGCTCAGCAGACCCACGGCGGCTGCTCTCCCGGGAGCTCAGCGGCCATACATGGCCTCGATCAGGTGGCCGAATCGCTCCTCGATCACGCGGCGCTTGACCTTCAGAGTCGGCGTCAGGTGGCCCTCGTCGACGCTCAGATTCGTCGGCAGGAGCCGGAACGTCTTGATCTGTTCGTACCGCGCGAGCGCACCGTTGAGCCCGTCGACGATCTCCTCGTAGAGACGCCGCACCTTCGGCAGCTCGACCAGGTCGTCGCGGCCGGCGAAGTCCAACCCGGCGTCCGCGGCCCAGCGTTCGAGCGCCTCGAAGCTCGGCGAGATGAGGGCCGTGATGTAGGGGCGGTGGTCACCGATCAACACAGCTGTCTCGATCAGGGGCGACCGGGCGAGCTGCGCCTCGAGGGGCTGCGGGGCCACGTTCTTGCCGCCGGCGGTGACGATGAGGTCCTTCTTGCGGTCGACGATCAGCAGGAAGCCGTCGTCGTCGATCTCGGCGATGTCGCCGGTGCGGAAGAAGCCCT
>CAZMED010000485.1:0-2441 GCA_964565045.1 uncultured Thermoanaerobaculia bacterium | reverse complement strand
ACTCCTGGAACGAGGACACGATCGAGGTCAGCGACTCCAGCGGAACGCGGACGGGGCGCTTCTACGGCGGCGACGTGCGGGTCGTTCCCGATCCGCTGGCGCCGCAACCCCTGGACATCGAGGCCAACCGGGAGTGCAACGAGTGCCACGACGGCGCGGCGGTGACCATGGCGGCCGGCGGCGGCCCCCACCGCGACTTCGAGTGCGCCACCTGCCACCCGCAGCACCCTCCCGAGGTCGAGGGGGTCGTGGTGCCCGCGTGCCTCGAGTGTCACGAGAGCCACTCCGAGGTGATGACCGCCGCCAGCTGCGTCCAGTGCCACGCCGGGCATGATTTCACCAGCGTCGTGCAGAGAGTGTCGACGCCCGACAGCTACTGCGCGTCGTGCCACGATGACGTGGCCGACACCCTGCAGGCCAGCCGATCGCTCCACACGGGCGTGAAGTGCGTGCTCTGCCACCAGGAGCAGCACGCGGCGCAGCCCAAGGCGTGCACCTTCTGCCACCGCGGCGCGCACCCTCGAGAGATGATGGAGGGTACCGACAGCTGCATGGACTGCCACAACACGGCCCACGACATCGAAAGCGGTCGTGACGGGTGAGGCATTCGCGGCCGCGTCGGCATGACACGGAGGCAGGCTGTCGTTGCTCTTCGCACCTGATCAAATGACCGGGCCACGGCCCCGGCGCGTCGAGCCGTCCGCGGGATGCGCTTGTCGCGGTGAGCCGGGCGGGATGTCCCGAACGAAGCTCGGCGCAGTACCGCCGGCACGTGAAGACCGGAACGTGACCACGCTGACCATGAAGCCCGCTTCCCGATCGAGAGGATCTGCGGCCGCCAGGGTCGCGCTGCTCGTCTCGGCCTGGTGGCTCATCTGGTGCTCGACGGCGGTCTACGCCCAGGCTCCGGCGGCGTCGGCGCGACCTTCCTCGGATCCCAACGCGCACCAGCGCATCCCGCCTGCCTTCGCGGACGGGCAGACCATCGAGATGGTCTACGTGCACCTTGTCAATCCCACCGCCGACGCGGGCAGGAACGAGAGCCTGCGACGGCAGGCCGCCGACGCCTACGCCATCCGCCCGGGCGCGGCGTACAACCAGTTCCTTTCCGGAGCCGCGGTGAGGCGGGTGGGCGAGCTCCCCTTCGTGCAGACGGTGGAAGAGCGCCTCTACTCGGTCACCGGGGGCCGCCAGGTGGCGGTGGCGCTCCTGGTGACCCTGCAGGTGGAGGAGGCGGCGCCCGCGCCCGCCGCCGTCGGGGCGCTCGCCACCGGCGAGCTCGGCGACCTGCCGATGCTGTGGCAGGACGACCGGTCACAGCTCAAGGTGATCTTCAACCCGGCGGTCGGCACCTACGTCGACCGCGACCCCTGGGTCGGCAACCCCGGCGCCTTCGTGGGTCTGCCGGACCAGGACCGGACCACGGCCGTGGTCGAGGCCGGCGTGGAGCTGGGAATCGGCGGCATCACGCGGGTCGGAGGCTCGAACACCTACGTCTACGGCGCGGCCTCCTACGTGGGCTCGACCACCCTCGGCCGCGACATCTTCACCACCGACAGCAGCCGGGTGCACGGCGAGATCGAGGACCTCTACGGCGGTCTCCTGGTCGCCCGGAAGGGCAGCGACCGGAGCTTCAACCTGTCCGTCGGGCGGCAGAAGTTCTCCCTCAACCGCAACCTGCTCATCGGCCACGTGCTGGGGGCGAGCAACGGCGGCGAGCGGGCGGCGTCCAACCTGTCGCCGCGCAACGCCTACGACATGACGGTGGACGCGCGCCTGCAGCTGGGGGAGTTCACCCTCCAGGCGTGGTTCGCCGACCCCAACGAGCTGCCGGCGTCCGACAGCAGGAGCCAGTACGCCGGGCTCAACTTCAAGTACAACAACAACCGCAATCTCGGCCTGTCGCTGACCCTCCTCGACGTGCCGCGATCCGACGCCCGCTACCCGCTGCCCGACGGGACGTTCCTCCGCCGCGAGGGCCTGCGGGCGGTCAACCCGCGCGTCCGCTGGACCTCCGCATTCAAGGTGCCGGGCCTGTGGTTCGAGGCCGAGTGGGCCCACCAGTGGCACGAGGACTTCGACATGTCCGCCGACGGGTGGGGGCTGTGGGCCGGCTACACCCACGACCGGCACGCCTGGAAGCCGGGCGTCCTCTACCGCTACGCGACCTTCACCGGCGATGATCCGAGCACCGAGACCTACGAGCGCTTCGACTCGCTCACCGGCGGCGTGCAGCGCGACTGGGCGCAGGGCATGGACATGATCAAGATCGCCATCAACCGCAACCTGCGGACCCACCGGCTCGAGGTCAGCGTCAAGCCGGCGAGCGGGCTCGATCTGTCCATCGACTACTACTACTTCATGGCGGACACGCTCAACAACCTCGGCGGCCAGCGGCCGGTCGCCACCTACGGCGACGAGCACCTCGGGCAGGAGATCAC
>CAZMED010000484.1:0-2445 GCA_964565045.1 uncultured Thermoanaerobaculia bacterium | reverse complement strand
CGGGTTACACTGGGGTACGGCACCACCGGGAGTGGCGTCCGTCGGAGATTCAGGAGCACAATGTCTGAGAAGAATTCACGGCTGGTTCTGATCGTCATCGCCGTCATCCTGATCGGCGGCGCGGGCGCCGGCGCACTGTTCGGCGAGCGCTCGATACCCGAGGAGGAGACCGAGCTGCTGGTCCGTGCCTCGAAAGTGGTCAATCTCCTGGTCGAGTGGCTGCCGAACGAGCACGACCCCTCGGACATCGTCTACGACGGCATCGGCGGCATGCTCGAGGTGCTCGACCCGCACTCGAACTTCCTCGACCCGCGGACATTTTCGAAGATGCGGTCGCGTCAGGAGGGCTCGTTCTACGGGGTCGGCATCATCATCTCGCGGCGCGACGGCAAGATCACCGTGATCGCGCCCATGGCCGGCACCCCGGCGGCCTCCAAGGGCCTGCGCACCGGCGACGTGATCGCGGCCGTCGGCGAGCAGTCGACCGAGGAGATGAGCCTCGACGACGTCGTCGATCTGGTCCGCGGGCCGGAGGGAACGGACGTCACGCTGACGATCGCGCGGCCCGGCATGAAGGAGCCCTTCACGGTCGACATCACCCGCACCCGTATCCCACAGACGACGGTGCGCTTCGCCTTCATGGTGCGGCCCGACGTCGGCTACATCCGGCTGTCGGAGTTCACCTCGAGCAGCGCGGGCGAGGTGCGCGACGCCGTCGACCGGCTGTCGGCCGAGGGCATGCAGCACCTGATCCTCGACCTCCGGAACAACCCCGGCGGCTCGCTCGACGCCGCGATCGGAGTCGCCGACACCTTCCTCGCCAAGGGCAATCTGATCGTCACCACCCGCGGCAGGACCCCTTCGAGCCACAGCACCCTGTCCGCCCCCGGAAACCACAAGCCGTTCGAGGGAGCGGTCGTGGTGCTGGTCAACGAGGGCTCGGCGTCGGCCTCGGAGATCGTCGCCGGCGCCATCCAGGACCACGACCGCGGGCTCGTGCTCGGGGAGGTGACCTGGGGCAAGGGGCTCGTGCAGACCGTCTTCAGCGTCCGCGACACCGGTCTCGCTTTGACCACCGCGCGCTACTACACGCCGTCGGGGCGGTCCATCCAGCGCGACTACGAGTCATTCTTCGACTACATCACCCACCGCAACGGCAGCGACGGCAAGGACATCTACGCGACCGACGCGGGCCGCACGGTGCTGGGCGGCGGCGGCATTACGCCCGACGTGACCCTGAGCAGTCGCACGCTGTCGGAAGGGCTGGCGCGGCTGTACGGCAACTCGGCCTTCTTTCGCTTCGCCATCGACCTCCTGCGGGAGGTCCCGGCGACCGAGGAGGCCGCGACAGCGGGCACCTTCACGGTCGACGAGATGGTCATGGAGCGCTTCTGGGCCTGGGTCCTCGAGTCGGAGATCCTGACCGAGGAGAACATCGAGGCGCTTCGGTCGAGCGGGCAGGACCTCGAGGACGTCGGCCTCGGGATCAAGGTCGAGGTCCTCAATGCGGCCATCGGACTCGACGAGGGCTACCGGACGGCACTCGAGACCGACGAGCAGTTCATCGCCGCCCTCGCCCACCTGCCCGAGGCGCAGGACTTCTGGATCACCTGGCAAGCCGCCAATCTGGACTGATTCGAGGAACGAATCAGTCCAGATTGAATTCTCAATTTTGAATTTTGAATTTTGAATTCCCGCCCCTTCCCCCAGAGAACGGGAGGGTGGAGGGGAATTGAGAATTAAGAATTAAGAATTGAGAATTGAGAATTGAGAATTACGCGCCTTCGCTCTCTTCCCAGATCAGCGTCACCGGTCCGTCGTTGACGAGCTCGACCTCCATCATGGCGCCGAAGATCCCGGTCTCGACCCGCACGCCCGCGGCGCGGAGGAGCTCGACGAAGCGCCCGAACATCGGCTCCGCCGCCTCGCCGGGCATGGCGCGGTCGAAGCCCGGCCGGCGACCCTTGCGGATCGAGCCGGCGAGCGTGAACTGGGACACGGCGAGCACCGCGCCCCCGACCTCGTCGAGCCCGCGGTTCATGCGTCCCTCATCGTCGGAAAACACCCGCAGCGTGGCCAGCCGTTTCGCGGCGTGCTCGAGCTGAGCCCCGGTGTCGCCGCGCTCGAGGCCGACCAGTACCGCCAGGCCGACCCCGATCCGGCCCACGACCCGGTCCTCGACCCGGACTTCGGCCCGCGAAACCCTTTGAATCACCATCTTCACGGCTCGATCCTGCCTTTGCCTTTGATCGAGGATGCCAGCACCCTGAGCTCCGTGCCGCCGAGGAGGGTCACCAGACCCGCGTACGCAGCGCCCGTCGACAGCAGCACGGCGCCCAGCTTCAGCGCGCCCTCGAGCGAGGTGCGGTCGACACCGGCGAGCCACGGGCGCAGCTGATACAGGAGCACCGCGACGACGGCAGTGGCTGCCAGCTGCCGCGCCAC
>CAZMED010000483.1:0-2447 GCA_964565045.1 uncultured Thermoanaerobaculia bacterium | reverse complement strand
CCGCTCTGCCACAGCATGGCGTCCACCAGGGTGGTCTTGCCGTGGTCCACGTGGGCGATGATGGCGAGGTTGCGGAACTCGGACATGGGGTGCGCTCACTTTCGGCTCGCGAAAGCGAGCGGATCGTTGTAGCACCGGAACGGTTCGGGGTCAATGGGGGGCGGAAGGTCGGATTCGGAAATCGGGTGGGGGCTTGTGGCCGGACGTTGGCCGCCCGCACGGCACGCGGGACGCATGCCCCACAATCCGATCGCGGGGTGCCTTCGGTCCGGGCGTTCCGCTCGAAGCAACATCAAGGCTCTTTTATGAAACGTAATCTCAAGACGACTTGACATTCTTATTTAGAACTATTACAGATAAATCCGTGGAGCGCGCCGATTCGTGAGCCGGTCTGCCGAGGAGATGGTGGCGGCGCTGCGCGCCGCGGGGTGCCGGATCACGCGGCCGCGGCTGGCGATCGTCGAGTTCCTGGCCGGCCGCCCCGACCACCCGAGCGCGCGCCAGATCCACGGCCGTCTCTCGGAGCGTGAGCCCCACATCAGTATCGCCACCGTTTACAACACACTTGCGACGCTGGTCGAACTGGACCTCGTCAAGGAGGTGGAGTTCGAGTCGGCGGACAACCGGTACGACACCAATCTGGCGCCTCACATCAACCTCGTGTGCACCCTCTGCGGAGCGATCGCGGATCTCGACCACGAACCGCCCGTGTCGGCTCGCGAGATCCACGAACGCATCGGCTTCGAGATCCAAGAGATGCGGATGGAGTACCGGGGCGTGTGCGCCGCCTGCCGCGCGCGAAGCGACCGCGGAGTGAACGAGGATCGGAGGACGGCCCGATGAGGTACGAGTGCTCGGTCTGCGGCTACGTCTACGACGAGGAGGCGGAGGGAAGGTCCTTCGGCGAGCTCGCGAAGGACTGGGAGTGCCCGGTCTGCGGCGCCGACCGCAGCCACTTCGCCGCTTTGGAGGGCGCCGCGGCTGACGCGCCGTCAGGGGGCGATGCGACGTCCGAAGGCACAGGGGACGCCCTCGAGGCCTACCTCGGCGAGTGGCGGCGCGATGCGGACGGGATCGAGCGCGACTTCGACGCGATTCAGAAGATGGCGGTCAGCGGGCGGCAGGTGATCGCGCCGATGCGGACACCCAAGCCGGTTGTCTCGTGGGACGAGATCCTGGTGATGGGCGCCCAGCTCGCCACCCTGCCGCGCAACGAGGACGAGCCCGTCGGCACCCGCACGGTGATCGGTCCCGCGGCCCGCAACCCTATGGTCCTCGAGACCCCGGTCTACGTCAGCCACATGTCCTTCGGCGCGCTCTCCCGGGAGGCCAAGATCGCCCTCGCCAAGGGCTCGGCGAGGGCGCGGACGGCGATGTGCTCCGGCGAGGGCGGCATCCTGCCCGAGTCGCTCGCCGCCGCCCACCGCTACGTCTTCGAGTACGTGCCCAACCGCTACAGCGTCAACGAAGACAACCTGCGCGCGGCCGATGCCATCGAGATCAAGATCGGACAGTCGGCGAAGCCAGGCATGGGAGGCCACCTGCCCGGTGCCAAGGTCACCGACGAGATCGCGGAGATCCGGGGTTTTCCGCCGGGCGAGCCCATCACCAGCCCGGCCCGCTTCCCTGACATCTCGACCCCTGGTGAGCTGCGGGAAAAGGTCGATTGGCTGCGCGAGATGTCGGGCGGCGGTCCGATCGGCATCAAGCTCGCCGCCGGCCACATCGAGCCCGACCTCGAGGTGGCGCTGGCGGCGTCGCCCGATTTCATCACCATCGACGGCCGGCCGGGCGCCACCGGCGCCGCCCCGAGATCGGTCAAGGATGCGACCGCGGTGCCGACGATCTACGCCCTGGCGCGCGCCAGGCGATTCCTCGACGCCCGCGACGCAAACGACGTGTCGCTGGTCATCACCGGCGGCTTCCGCAGCTCCTCGGACATCGCCAAGGCGTTGGCCATGGGTGCGGACGCCGTCGCCATCGCCTCGGCGGCGCTCATCGCCATCGGCTGCCAGCAGTACCGGATCTGCGACAGCGGGCGCTGCCCGGTCGGCATCACGACCCAGAACCCCGACCTGCGTGCGCGACTCGACATCGACCTGTCGGCCGAGCGCCTGGCCAACTTCCTCCGTGTCGTCACCGCCGAGCTCGCCGACTTCGCGCGCCTGACCGGGCGCGATGACGTGCACCGGCTCGATCTGTCCGACCTCCGCACCACCAGCCCGGAGATTGCACGGTACACCGGCATCGCCCACGTCGGCGAGCCCGAACCAGCGAATTGAATCGAAAGGGAGGCACCATGTCCAAGACCGAGGAGAACCTGAAGGCCGCGTTCGCCGGCGAGAGTCAAGCGCGCAACATGTACACGTTCTTCGCCAAGGTGGCGCGCAAGGAGGGCTACCACTACATCGCCAAGATCTTCGAGGAGACGGCCATCAACGAGATGC
>CAZMED010000482.1:0-2450 GCA_964565045.1 uncultured Thermoanaerobaculia bacterium | reverse complement strand
CGAAATCCGAAATGGGTGGGCGGGCGGCATTCCTCATTCCTCATTCCGAATTCCGAATTCGACCGTCTGCTATCCTCCGCCCCGGGGAGCACTGATGCAGCACCAGGTCATCCTCATCCTCGACTTCGGTTCGCAGTACACGCAGCTGATCGCGCGCCGCCTGCGCGAGCTCGGGGTCAAGACGGTGGTCGAGCGCGGCGACCTCGAGGCCGCCCGGGTCGAGGCGGCGGCGCCGATCGCGGTCGTGCTCTCCGGGGGGCCGGCGAGCGTCTTCGAGGACGGCGCGCTGCAGGTCAGCCCGCGCGTCTTCGAGCTCGGCGTTCCGGTGCTCGGCATCTGTTACGGCCTCCACCTCATGGCCCGCGACCTGGGTGGCGAGGTGCGCTCGTCGAACCGCCGCGAGTACGGATTCGCCGAGCTCGAGGTGGTGGCGGAGGGACCGGTGTTCGGCGGCACGCCGCGGCGCCAGCCGGTGTGGATGAGCCACGGCGACCTCGTGGTCCGGGTCCCGCCCGGCTTTGAGGTCTTGGCGCGCACGCCGACCACGGAGGCCGCCGCTGTCTTCGACCCGCGACGGCGCTTTCTCGGGCTGCAGTTCCACCCCGAGGTCCGGCACACCCCGCACGGCATGCGGCTGCTCGAGAGCTTCATCGAGCTCGCGGGCGCGCGCCGCGACTGGAGCCCGTCGGTGATCCGGCAGGAGCTCGTGGCGCAGCTGGCGGCGAGGCTCGGCGAGGGGCGGGTGATCTGCGGGGTGTCCGGCGGTGTCGACTCGTCGGTGACCGCGATGCTCCTGAGGGAGGCCATCGGCGAACGTCTGCTGCCGATCTTCGTCGACACCGGCCTGCTGCGCAAGGACGAGGGCGACCGGGTCGAACGGAGGTTCGCAGAGTTCGGCCTGCGGCTCGACCGGGTCGACGGCAGCGAACGCTTCTTCGCCGCCCTCAAAGGAGTCGACGACCCCGAGTCCAAGCGGCGCATCATCGGCCGCGAGTTCGTGGAGATCTTCGAGGCCGAGGCGGCGCGCCACCCCGACGCGCGCTTCCTCGCCCAGGGGACGCTCTACCCCGACGTCATCGAGTCGTCCGGGGTGCGCGGCACCGCGGCGGTCATCAAGACCCACCACAACGTGGGCGGTCTGCCGGAACGCCTCGGCCTCGATCTCGTGGAGCCGCTGCGCGACCTCTTCAAGGACGAGGTGCGCCGGGTGGGGGAGGAGCTCGGCTTGCCGCACGATTTCGTGTGGAGGCACCCCTTCCCGGGCCCCGGGCTGGCGGTGCGGATCCTCGGCGCCGTCGACCGCGAACGCGTCCGGACCCTGCAGGAGGCCGATGCGATCGTGGTCGAAGAGATCCGCGCGGCCGGAATCTACGACGACATCTCGCAGGCCCTGTGCGTTCTGCTGCCGGTCAAGAGCGTCGGGGTCATGGGCGACTCGCGGACCTACGAGAACGTGCTCGCGGTGCGGGCGGTGACGACCAGCGACTTCATGACCGCCGACTGGTACCGCTTCCCACCCGAGGTCCTCGACCGCATCGCCCGCCGCGTGGTGAACGAGGTCAAGGGCATCAACCGGGTGGTCTACGACGTGACCTCGAAGCCGCCCGGCACCATCGAGTGGGAGTAGCGCGCCGAAATCAGTTCTTAGTTTTGAGTTTTTAGTTTTGAGTTTCCGCCCACACCCACGGCCTTTCAGGGTGGGCGGGGGTTAACTCAAAACTCAAAACTCAAAACTGATAACTCATGATCGATATCCACGCCAGTGGTATCATTGCCCCCGCTGCCGGTTCAGCTTTACCCGGCGGCGCATCCACCGGGGCGGGGCGCCCCAGCGGTGGACACTCCTGGAGGACAATCATGGCTCGGACGAAGGTCGTCATCATGGGCGCGGCCGGCCGCGACTTCCACAACTTCAACTGCCTGTACCGCGACAACGAGGCCTACGAGGTCATCGCGTTCACGGCCACCCAGATCCCTGACATCGAGGGCCGCACCTACCCGGCCGAGCTCGCGGGCTCGCTCTACCCCGAAGGCATCCCCATCCACCCCGAGTCGGACCTCGAGAAGATCATCCGCGAGCACCAGGTGGACGAGGTCTGGTTCAGCTACTCCGACGTGCCGCACATCCATGTGATGAACATCGCCAGCCAGGTGATCGCATGGGGCGCGCATTTCGGCGTGTGCTCGGCGACCAGGACCATGATCGAGTCGAGCCTGCCGGTGGTCGCCATCACCGCGGTGCGCACCGGCGTCGGCAAGTCGCAGACCACCCGCTACGTCTCCCGGTTGCTCAAGGCGATGGGCAAGAAGGTGGTCGCGATCCGCCACCCCATGCCCTACGGCGACCTCGCGAAGCAGGCCTGCCAGCGCTTCGAGAACTACGAGGACCTCGACCGCCACCAGTGCACCATCGAGGAGCGCGAGGAGTACGAGCCGCACATCGACAACGG
>CAZMED010000481.1:0-2451 GCA_964565045.1 uncultured Thermoanaerobaculia bacterium | reverse complement strand
TCCCACAGGGTGCGCGCGCGCAGGGCCTCGAAGAGCCGCCCCAGCTGCTCGTCGCAGAAGCGGACCTCCGCCTCGTACAGGGACTTCAGGTGCTCGATGAAGGCCTCGAGGGCAACCCCGCGAGCCTCCGGCGACGGGTAACGCCCGGCGGCGCGAAGGGACCCCTGCTGGGTGTACAGGAGGTGGTAGACCGACTCGTTGACCTCGAGGTCGGAAAGCCCGGTGGCGCCGCGCCGGAAGAGGCCGGCCCACGGTTCGGGCGGCAGGTACGGGCTGTGCGGGTCCATCAGGTGCAGCCATACGAAGGCGGGGCGATCGAGGCCCCGGTCGAGGCGCTCGAGGACCGTGTCGACGACGACGTCCGCCGGCGGGTAGGCGCCGACCAGCGGGTGAGGCCGATCGTTGCGGACCTCCTCGAGGTAGGGGATGAACTCCTCGTACTCGTCGAAGCCCTGGTGGAAGTTGGTGCCCCGGCTGAGGTTGGGGTTGGTGTTGAAGCCGAGGGTCGTGTAGCCCGCCGCGTGCAGGATCTCGGCGAGCATCGTGATGCTGTCGCTGAGGCCCGGGCGGTCGCGCTCGTCCTCGGACTCCAGATCGTTGAAGCCGTGGCGGGTGGTCTTGGTCCACGCCTCGACGCCCTCGAAGCTCGGGAAGAGGCCGCTCATGAGCGACGGCATCGCCGGCGCCGTGCCCGGGAAGGAGGTCAGCGCCTGGGTGAAGACGGCGCTCTCGGCCGCGAGCGCATCGAGATGGGGCGATGTGGGCCCGGGGTGGCCGGCATAGGAGAGAACGTCTGCGCGCAGGGCGTCGATCGTGATCAACACGACGTCCGGAGGCCCCGTCGGCAGGGACTCCTCACGCGCCGCGCACCCTGCGCCCGCGACCAGAACGAAGAGCAGGATAATCCTGACCATCGGCGGCACCCGGCAACCCTAGCATGCCGGACGCGGCGAACGGAGGCGATCGGCAGGCCGGCTTCCCGCTTTCCGCCCGCCGCCGCACTGCTATGATCGGCCGGTGAAATCTCGCGAGCGGAGGCTGACATGGCGAGAGCCCAGGCCGCGCCGGCGATTGTTCTCCTCGTGGTGGGGCTGCTGATGTCCTGCGCCGCCGAGCCGCCGCCGGCCGCGGACGAGGCGCAGGATCCCCGTGCCGGTGTTCCGAACGAGATCGAGGGTTGGCGGGCCGAGGGCGACTGGGAGGCCTGGGACACCGAGTCGATCTTCGAGTACATCGACGGCCACGCCGAGGTCTACCTCGCCTACGGCATGAAGCGCTGCCTGTCGCGGCGCTATGTCGGGCCCGACGGCGAGCCGGCGATCATCCTCGATCTCTACGAGCTGGCGTCGCCCGCCGACGCTTTCGGGGTCTGGACCCAGGACCGCGACGGCGAGGAGGTCGCGGTCGGCCAGGGCGGGTACTACCGGCACGGCTGGCTCTCCTTCTGGCAGGGACCCTGGTTCGGCTCGATCTACGCGGAAGGGGAGAGCGAGGCCGCGAAGCAGGCGGTGCTCGCCCTCGGCCGCGAGGCGGCCGCGGCGATCGGCGTCACGGGCGAGCCGCCCTCGCTGGTGGACGCGCTGCCCGAGGAGGGCCTCGCGCCCCGCACGGTGCGCTTTCTCCACGCGCAGGAGATCCTCAACAGCGTCGCGTACCTCGGCTTCGACAATCCCTTCATGCTCGCGCCCGAGGTCGATGCCGTCGTCGGCCGCTACCAGTTGCCGGAAGGTGGAACGTGGCTGCTGCTCGCCGACTACCCGGACGAGTCGACCGCGGCTCGCGCCGAGGAGCAGGCGCGAGCCGCGGACATTGCGGTGACCCGCAGCGGCGCGAGGCTTGCAGCCGCACTCGAACCCGAGACGCCGGAGGCGGCCGGGACCTTGTTGGCCGCGGCATTGGGAGGAAGCTGATGAGCGCTGACAGACTCAACCGCAGGGACTTTCTGACGGTGGCCGGCGGCGCCGCCCTGGCCGGGATTGCCGGGTCGACCGCGGCCGACGCGGACGACGGCGGCGCGACGGCGAGCAGCCGGGTCGTCCTGATCCGCAGCCGGGAGGTCCTCGCGGACGACGGTCGACCGGATGCGCGCATCCTGCACCGGATGCTGAACGATTCGCTGGTTGCACTCTTTTCGGCGTCGAACGCCGCAGCGGCGTGGCGCCGCGTCGTCTCGCCCGGTGACGTGGTCGGCATCAAGAGCAACGTCTGGAGGTACCTCCCGACCCCGGCGGCCCTCGAGGACGCCATCCGCGCGGAGGTGATCGCCGCCGGCGTCGACCCTGCCGACGTGGCGGTCGACGATCGTGGCGTGCGGACGAACCCTGTCTTCAAACGTGCCAACGCGATCATCAACACCCGCCCCCTGCGCACCCACCACTGGTCGGGGCTCGGAACCAGCATCAAGAACCTCATCATGTTCGTGCCGCGGCCGCAGGAGTACCACGGCGACGC
>CAZMED010000480.1:0-2452 GCA_964565045.1 uncultured Thermoanaerobaculia bacterium | reverse complement strand
CGGACGGCTCAGGACGGCTCGGAGAGGCGGCTCGCGAGGAGCTCGGCGAGGTGGAGCGGCCGAACGTCAGTGAGGTCCGCGATCTGGTGGCGGCAGCTGGTGCCGGAAGCGACCAGCGCGGTCCCCGGCGGCAGCTCCTCGATCATCCGGAGCAACGGCGCCGCGACCTCGTGCGACAGCTCGCGGTGCTCTTCGAGCATGCCGAACGCGCCCGCCATGCCGCAGCAGCCGGTGTCGAGCCAGCGCGCCGACGTCCCCGGCAGGCGGTCGAGCAGACCCAGCACCCGGCGCCCGTCGGCGAGCGCCTTGGCATGGCAGTGGCCGTGGACGGCGACCGCACCGGTCGGGGCGATGATCGGCAGCGCGTCCGGCTCGCGCTCGAGCACATCGGCGATGAAGTCCTCGAAGAGCACCGCCCGCGCCGCGATGTCGCCGGCGCCTTCGATCCCGAGCTGGGTGTACTCGTCGCGGAACATCGACCAGCACGAGGGCTCGAGGAAGACCACCGGCTCCGTCGAGGCCCGCAGGATCCCGATGTTGTGGATCGCGGCCCGCCGCACCTGATCCAGCACGCCGCGGCTCGCGGCCGGGCGTCCGCAGCACACGCGGCCCTCGACGAGCGCCACCTCGTAGCCGGCCGCCTCGAGCACCGCCACGGCCGCCCGGCCCACCCCGGGCTCGTGGTAGCGGACCCAGGTGTCGTCCCACAGCAGCACGCGCCCGCGGATTCCGGAGCCGCCGCGCCGCTGCGAAAACCAGCGGTCGAAGCGCTCGCGGGCAAACGCGGGGATGGGCGCCTCGGCGTCGAAGCCCACCATCCGCTGCAGCAGCCGGCGCGCGACGCGGTTGCCGAGGACCGCGTTGGCGAGCCGGGGCATCGCGGTCCCGAGCCGGCCGAGCAGATCGGCCGAGGCGATCAGCCGATCGACCAGCGGCACGCCGCGCTCGCGGTGGCGGGCGTTCAGGACCTCGGCCTTGAGCCGCGCCAGGTCGACGTTGGACGGGCACTCGGTGACGCAGGCCTTGCACGAGAGACAGGTGCCCAGCACCTCCTCGAGCTCGGCGGCTGCGACCGGCGACGCCGCCTCGAAGCGTCCCTCGAGCGCGGCGCGGATGGTGTTCGCGCGGCCCCGCGTCGACAGGGCCTCGTCGCCGGTGACCGTGAAGGTCGGGCACATGGTCGGCGCTTCCTTCAGGCAGCCGCCGCAGCCGTTGCACTGCTCGAGGTTGGCGACGAATCCGTCGTCGCGACCCACCCAGGTGAAGGCCTGCGCGAAGGGCAGCGCGAGCTCCGAGCCCGGACCGAGCCGGAGGTCGCGCTCGATCGCGTAGCGGCCGTCGTCCACCACCTTGCCCGGGTTCATCACGCCCCCGGGGTCGAACAGCGCCTTCAAACGGCGGCTCGCCGCCGTCAGCTCGGGGCCGATGTGCGCTTCGAGGTAGGAGCTGCGCGCCATCCCGACCCCGTGCTCGGCGGTGAGCGAGCCCCCGAATCGGCGGCACAGGTCCGACACCTGGTCGGCCACCGCACGCAGCGTGGCGACGTCGTCCTCGCGGTGGAGGTCGAGGACCGGCCGCACGTGCAGCTCGCCCGACGCCGCGTGGCCGTAGAACGAGGCCTCGAGGCCGAGCGGATCGAGGATCTCGTGCAGGCCGGCGACGTACTCGGGCAGGAGCTCGGGACGCACGCACACGTCCTCGATCCCCGCCACCGGCTTCGCCGCGCCCTTGCGGCTCGTCAGAAGCGAGAGCCCGGCCTTGCGGAGGTTCCAGACCAGCTCGGTCTCCCGTGGGCCGTCGCACCTCAGCGACCGCAGGCCGATGCCCCGGCTCAGCAGCTCCTCGAGGCGGCTGCCGTCGTCGTCGAAGAACTCCACCAGGAGGATCGCCCCGCACGGTTCGTCGTCGAGGCGCAGAAAATCCCGCGCCGCCCGGAAGGCGCGCTGGCCCCTGGTCTGGTCGAAGGCCGCGTCGTCGAGGTGCTCGATGGCGGCCGGCTCGAGGTCCAGCATCTCCACCGTCGCCTGCAGCGCCTCCACCACCGAGGCGAAGAAGAGCACGCCGAGGGTCCGCCGCTGCGGCTTCGGCACCACCTTGAGGACCGCCGACGTGACCGCGGCCAGCGTGCCCTCGCTGCCCGCCACCAGCTGCACGAGATCCCCCGGCGAGCGCAGGGCGCGGTCGAAGCCGTAGCCCGGGCAGCGCTTGACGAGGCCGGTCGGCATGCGCTCGGCGATCCGGTCCGCGTGCTCGGCGAGCAGACGGTCGGCGGCCTCGCCGATCTCCGGCAGGCCGTCGCGGCCCGCGCCAACCACCGCCACCGTGCCGTCGGCCAGCACCACCTCGAGTGCGACCAAGTGGTCGGCGGTGGTGCCGTAGACCGGCGCGTGGGCGCCCGAGGAGTTGTTGGCGATCATGCCGCCGAGGGTGGCGCGCGAGGAGGTCGCCACGT
>CAZMED010000479.1:0-2467 GCA_964565045.1 uncultured Thermoanaerobaculia bacterium | reverse complement strand
CCTTGTAGATCTGCACCGGGCGCCCCTCGCGGTCGAGAAGCACGTTCGTCGGCAGGGCATTGACGCCGAGCGTCATCAGGTCGCGCGGGTTCATGCGGTAGACGGGCACGTCGATGTCGTAGCGCTGGAGGAACCGCAGGCCCATCGCCGGCGACTGGTCCGTGTTGACGGTGACCAGCGTGAAGCCCGTCCCCGCGAGCTCCTCCGCCAGCTCCTCGAGCTCCGGCAGCTCCTGCCGGCAGGGGCCGCACCAGCTCGCCCAGAAGGTCAGCAGCACCGGCCTCCCGCGCAACGACTCGAGGTCGATCTGCTGCGAGCCGTCGATCGAGGTGAAGGCGAAGTTCGGGAAGACGGGCACCTGAGGCGGACCGTCGGCGGCCGCCGGATGGGCGGCCGCCAGAGCGCCGACAATGGTCAGAACGGCTGCGAGAACAGGTCTCATGGAGCCATGATACACCAGTGGATTTCAGGGCCCCCGGAGACCCTGGAAGATTTTGTGAAAAATGGCACAACCTTGTATCCGATGGCGGACACTTTTGCTACACTGGCGCCATGAGTTGGGAACTGCACCGCGTCACCATCGTCGGCGGCGGCATGATGGGCCGCTCGCTGGCCACCAAGGTCGCCCAGGAGGGCATCAACGTCTACCTGAAGGAGGTCTCCTCCGAGGCCCTGGGGGCGGCTCGCGACGAGCTCGAGAAGTCCCTCGATCACGAGATCGCGCGCTTCGGTCTGACGAACTCGGAGAAGAAGGCCATCCTCTCGCGCATCACCTGGGTGACCCACTTCGACTGCGCCACCGACAGCGACCTCGCACTCGAGGCGGTGCAGGAGGACTTCGGTCTCAAACGCCAGATCCTGCGCGAGCTCGACCGCAGGATGCCCCCTGAGCACCCCATCGTCATCAACACCTCGACGCTGTCGATCACCGAGCTCGCGGCGCAGAACAGCCAGCCGCAGCGGATCGTCGGCATGCACTTCCTCTACCCCGTCACCACGACCCGGGTGGTGGAGGTGATCCGCGGGCAGCTGACCACCGACCGGGTCTTCGAGCACGCGATCGAGTTCGCCAGGCTCCTCGGCAAGGTCCCCATCAAGGTCTTCGAGATGCCGGGATTCGTCACCACCCGCGTCGTGCTGCCGCTGGTCAACGAGGCCATCCACGTGGTGATGGAGGGGGTCGCCGAGGCCGCCGAGGTCGACCTCGCGCTCAAGCTCGGCTACGACTTCCGCACCGGCCCCCTGGAGTGGGCCGACCGCACCGGCCTCGACCGGGTGCTCAACTGGCTGCAGCACCTCCACCAGGAGAGCGGCGAGCCCCGCTTCCGGCCCTGCCCGCTGCTCAAGCGGCTGGTCCGCGCCGGCCTGCTCGGCGCCAAGACCGGGCGCGGTTTCTTTACCTACGACGATGAGCGCCACCGCACCGACCGCCTCCCGGACGACAGACCGCGGATGGCCTGAGGCGGCAACGCCACGGAGTTCCAAATGAAGATCCTCGTCCTCAACAGCGGCTCGTCTTCGGTCAAGTTCCAGATCATCGAGACCGACCTCGAGCGCATGAACGCGCACCAGGACCTGACACTCGCCGTGGGCCTGGTGGAGAAGATCGGCCTCTCCGACTCGCGCCTCGTGCTCGAGGTTCCCGACCGGAAGACCTTCCAGGACTACCGCGAAATCCTCGAGCACCGCACCGCCATCGAGTGGGTGCTGCGCATCCTGACCGACCCCGAGCACGGCATTCTGGGCTCGGTGGAGGAGATCGGCGCGGTCGGCCACCGGGTGGTGCACGGCGGCGAGGCGTTCGCATCGTCCGTCCTCATCACGCCCGAGGTGGTGGAACAGATCGAGGCGTGCTCGGTCCTCGCACCCCTCCACAACCCGCCCAACCTGCGCGGCTACTACGCCGCCTACGCCGCCATGCCGGACATCCCCCACCTCGCGGTCTTCGACACCGCCTTCCACCAGACCATGCCGGCGCACGCGTTTCTCTACGGCATTCCCTTCCAGATGTACAAGAAGCACCACCTGCGCAAGTACGGCTTCCACGGCACCTCGCACCGCTACGTGACCTTCCGCGGTTCGCAGATCCTGGGCTGGGACCGCGACGAGAAGAAGCTGATCAGCGTCCACCTCGGCAACGGCTGCTCGCTGGCGGCGGTGGACCACGGCAAGAGCATCGACACCTCGATGGGCTTCACGCCGCTGGAGGGGCTCGTCATGGGCACCCGCTCCGGCGACATGGACCCGGCGATCGTGCCCTGGCTGATGGCCATGGAGGAGCTCACGCTGCACCAGGTCAACACCATGCTCAACAAGCACTCCGGGCTTTATGGCGTGTCGGGGGTCTCCTCGGACATGCGGGAGCTTCTGGCCGCCCGCGCCGAGGGCAACCAACGCGCCGACGTGGCCTTCCGCATGTTCTGCTACCGGGTCAAGAAGTACATCGCCGCCTACGCGGCCGCGATGG
>CAZMED010000478.1:0-2473 GCA_964565045.1 uncultured Thermoanaerobaculia bacterium | reverse complement strand
AGGATCCGCCAGGCGGCGATCCAGGCCGGCAGGCTGAGAGCGCAGGCGGCGTAGGAGAGCACCATGATGCTGCCGATCGTGCGATCGTCGCCGCCGTAGGTGCGCGCCTGCAGGACCACCGCGACCGGGGGCGCGGACGCCGCCTCGATGATGAGGAACTCGGCGAGCAGAGGGTTGATCTCGGGCAGTCCCGAAAGCGCCACGACTGCCGCCGTCAGTGCGGGCAGGAACATCAGCTTGACGCTCATCGCCCGCAGCGCATCTCCGAGGTGCAATCGCAGGGAGATCGCGACGCTGCCCAGGACGGCGCCGAGCACGAGCAGCGCGACCGGCACTGCAGCGGAACCGACGAGGTCCACCGCGTCCACGAAAGGCCCCGGCAACAGTTCGGCTGCGCCGCTCAGGCTGGCGGCGATGGCGACGAGGTTGGCGAGCAGCGGCGGCGTGACCAGGTCCCGCCACAGGAACGGCTGGTCCCTGGATCCACTGATGAGGACCTTGCCGAGGCTCCAGAGGACCGGGTTGTAGCCCAGGATGAAGAGGAAGACGTAGAGCGCGAAGGCGTCGAAGCGGTCGGGATAGAGCGCCAGGCCGACCGGCAGCACGAGGTAGCCGGCGTTCTGCATGCCGGCCAGGGGCAGCAGGTTCCGCTTCTCCGGAAGGCCGCGGGCGAAGACAAGCGCGCCGAGACCGGTGCCCACCAGTGCCATGGCGATGCCGACGAGCGGCAGCGCCCACCACCCGGGCTGGGATGCCGGGTCCAGGGTCTCCGTCACCTTGGCGAAGATGAGGCACGGCAGGAGGATGTTCACGGTCACCGACGACAGGGCGTCGATCTGCGGCTGCGTGATGACGCCGCGACGCACCAGCAGCCCGGCGCCGACGATGACCGCGAAGACGGCGGCGATGGCGGAGGCGGCGGCGCCGAACACGGTGCTGAAGGCGGCGTTCATCCGGGGCGGCAGCCGTTGCGCGGGAGAGAGTGGTGCATCATGGGGCCTTCCAGCGTCCGGTCTTCGGGCCGGCGGAAGTCATTATCCACCACCGGCGGCGCGAGTCCAGGCACCCGTGGCGCCTGCTGCTGTCATCCGACCCGTCCGCAGGCCGATCGGTCGTCTTTGCGGATCGTCACGACGCGGTTTTAGGCCACGTCGCGAAGGGCGCGTGACCCTCCGGGGCAACCGGAACGGCGCCCCGGCGTACAACAGTCGGAGGGTCCTCGAGCGGCCCCCGGAAGGAGGTCGGCGTGAAACGGGAGCCATCTCGAGAATGGTCTCAACAGCTCCGGGCTGTTCTGGTGGTGCTGACCCTGCTGACCGCCGCCGTGGTGGCCGGGCAGGAGCCGGTCAAGGTGCAGGCCGCGCAGCGGATGTTCAACGAGGCCTACCGGCAGGGGGACTGGGCGCGGGCGGTGGAGGTCGGTGCCGAGTTGGTGGCGATGCTGCCCGGGCGGCCCCTGCTGGAGTACAACCTCGCGTGCGTGCATGCCCTGAACGGCGACGCGGATGAGGCGCTCGACATCCTCGGACGCGCCGCGGCCAGCGGCTTCCGGGACGTCTCTCACCTCGACGGCGACCGCGACCTCGACCCGGTCCGGGACCTGCCGGGATTCAGGTCGGTGCGATCACAGGTCGAGGCCAACCAGCGCCGCTTTGTCCTCGAGGCGCGCGCAATGGCGGCGACCACGCCGATCCTCATCGTGACCCCGGATGGCCACGACCCCGACCGGCCGGCCCCCCTGATCATCGCCCTGCACGGCTACGGCGACCGGCCGGAGAACCACCCTCGGGTGTGGGGCCCGGCGGCCGACGACTTCGGCGCCATCCTTGCGGTGCCGCAGGGAGGGCGGCAGGTCGGCGGCGGTTTCGGCTGGAGTGGGGTCGAGGAGGCTGAGGTGGTCCTCGACCGGGTGCTGCGGGAGGTTGACGACCGATTCGTGATCGACCGCAGCCGCATTGTCCTCGCCGGTTTCTCGCAGGGCGCGTACCTCGCCATGGCCCTCGGCGTCCGCCACCCCGAGCTGCTGACCGGGGTGATCCCCATGGCCGGCGCGTACGTCCCCGAGATCGACGCCCCGCCGCCGGCTGAGGGGCACGAGCCGCGGTACTACTTCATCGCCGGCTCGCGGGACCGGGCGGTCACCGACATGCGGCGCGCCGCCAAGGACTTCAGAGCGGCCGGGTACGCGGCCACCCTGCGCATTCTGCCCGGCATCGGCCACGCCAGCCCGGACCCGGCCGGCGGCGAGCTGAACACCGCCCTGCGCTGGGTGATGGGGCGCTAGAAGCGGTCGTCAGAACCTGTCGCCGATCGCCAGATACAGCCGCTTCCGTCCCCCCTCGGCGACGCCGTAGGCGAGTATCGCGGGCCCCAGGAATGTGTCGGCGCCCACGAACACGCTCCCTGCCTTGATGAGATTGCCCCAGCTCAACGACGTGTCCTCGAAGAGGAAGGCGTTGCCCGCCTCGAGGCT
>CAZMED010000477.1:0-2477 GCA_964565045.1 uncultured Thermoanaerobaculia bacterium | reverse complement strand
CTGTCACTGAAGCTGTCACCGAAACTGCCGCTGAGACGGTCACTGCCAGCTGCCGCTGTCACTGCCGACTGCCACTGTTTCTGCACCTGAGCCCGGGCACGGGACGGGAGATCACGCCGAAAGCGCGGCGATGCGGGCCTTGAGCTCGTCGACGCGATGGCCGAGGTCCTGCAGCGTGTCACGCTCGGCGGCGAGCCGCCCGCTCTCGGAGCGCACGAAGCGGGTGTAGGGGGCGATGGTCTCGTCGAGCCGCCGCCGCCGCTGCGCGGCCTCGCCCTCGAAGTGGCGGCTCAGGGCCTTGACGAGCTCCGCCCGCAGGGCTGCGACCCGGGACCGGAACTCCGCCTTGGCGCGGCGCCGGCGGTGCGGCAGGACGAAGAGGCCGAGGGCGGCCATCAGCCCCGCCGCGGTGAGGCCGGTGATGTCGGCCGCAGTGGAGGTGGCGGCCAGCGCCACCGCGGCTCCGAGCCCGACCGCGCCGACCTCGAGGGCGGCGGCCGAGGTCACCGCCTTCTGCAGGCCCTCCGACATGCGCCGGCCCTCGGTGACGCGGTCGTAGGAGGCGAGGCCATCGCGGGCGGCGCGGCCGACGGTTTCGAGCAGACGCGTGCGGTCGGTCTCGAAACGGCTGCCGACCTCGCCGACCATGCGGTCGGCGTGGGCCGAGGCGCGCCGGTTGACGTGGTTGACGACGCGCTGCCAGTGGCCGAGCTCCGAGTCGACGAGCCAGTCGATGAGGGACTCGACCTTCTGCTCCACGGCCTCCGGCGCGCCGGCGACCACCTTCTCTTCGAAGCTCGCCTCGAGCCCGGCGCGGTCGAAGAGCCGGGCGAGCCTGCCGACGCGCACGGTGTCGTCGAAGAACTCGAGGCCCCGCTGCTCCATCTCGAGGAGCACGTTGTCGACGTCGGCGAGGCGGAGCGAGAACTCGCGCTGCACGTCCTCGACCCAGGCGGCGGTCTGGCGCTCGATGTCGTCGATGGTGTGCAGATCATCCGCGAGCACCGCCCGGCGGACCTCGACTGCAGACAACGACCCTGCCACAAGGTGCCCGGCGACGCCGAGTGGATTGCCGAGCTTGAGCTGCAGGAGCTCGACGCTTTCGAGGGTTCGGCGCAGGAGGCGGGCCAGCGCCGGCAGACCGCTCGCCTCCAGGGCCGGCTGGTCGCCCGCGGCCTGCGCCTCGGCGGCGCGCAGGGCGGACAGCGGCAAGACCTCGGGGGCGAGGCCGAGGAGGCGCTTCGCGTGCTCGCGGACGTAGCGCACGACCTCGGCGGCGTCCTCCTCGCTGCGCAGGATGTCGATCTTGTTGATCGCCATCACCACCTTCTTGCCCCAGTCGCGGATCGACTCGAGGAAGAGCCGCTCGCTCTCCGAAAGCGGCCGGTCGGCCGAGGTCACGAACAGCACCAGGTCGGCGCGCGGCACGAAGTCGGTGGTCAGCGCCTCGTGCGCGCGGTCGAGGGCGTTGGTGCCGGGAGTGTCGACGATGCTGAGCTGGCGCAGGGTTTCCACCGGCGCGGTGATGAGCTCGCCCAGCGCGCCGGAGGGGCGCCGCTCGAGGGTCTCGCCCCACATCAGGCGGTGGATCTTCGAGGTCGTGGGGGTGACGCCTTCGGCGAGCACCTTCTCGCCGAGCAGGGCGTTGATGAGCGCGCTCTTGCCGGCGTTGAACTCGCCCACCACGATGAGCAGGAAGAGCTCGTCGAGCTGCTGCACCGAGTCGGAGAGAGTGCGGAGATCGTCGTCCGTCGCCTCCGCCCGCTCGAGGCCGGCCTCCACCTCGGCGAGCAGCTCGCGCTCGGCCGCCAGCAGCGCCTTCTGTTCGGGGGTGAGGATCGGTTCCAGCATCGCGCCGCAATCTTACCCCGGCCGCATGTCCGCGAAATGAGGAATGAGGAATTAGGAATGAGGAATGCCGCCCACCCACCCTCAACGTACGCCGCCCATTTCACGGGAGGGCGGCGGGAAATTCCTAATTCCTAATTCCTAATTCCTAATTCAATAACCTGCCGCCATCCCGTCCTTGCGCGACTCGGTGGCGCCGGCGAGGACGCCGGAGACGGCATCGCGGCGGATGATCTGGTAGCCGCCGAAGACCGCCGGGTTGACCTCCTCGATGCGGTGGCCGCGTTTGGCGAGGTCGCGGTAGACCTCGGGCGGCAGGCCCTTCTCGAGGTGGAGCACGCCTCCCGACGTCATCAGGGTCCCGGTGGGCTCGGACGACCCGGTGTGGTGGAAGCGCGGCGCGTCGCCGGCCTCCTGCAGGTTCAGGCCGAAGTCCACCAGGTTGATGACGATCTGGGCGTGCCCCTGGGGCTGCATGTCGCCGCCCATGAGCCCGAAGGCGGTGTCGGGCACGCCGTTTTCGCCCATGAAGGCCGGGATGATGGTGTGGAAGGGTCGCTTGCCGGGCGCCAGCGCGTTGGGGTGCTGCGGGTCGAGGGAGAAGAGCGCGCCGCGGTCCTGGATGCCGA
>CAZMED010000476.1:0-2478 GCA_964565045.1 uncultured Thermoanaerobaculia bacterium | reverse complement strand
ACGTCCTGCGCCATCTGGGCGATGATCGGCGTCGCCCCGGTGCCGGTGCCGCCGCCCATGCCGCAGGTGATGAAGATCATGTCGGCTCCGTCGAGGAGGTCGAAGATCTTCTTGTCCGCCTCGAGGGCGGCGTTGCGGCCGACCTCAGGGTTGGCGCCCGCGCCGAGCCCGCGGGTGAGCTCCATCCCGAGCTGCAGCTTGATCGGCGCGCGGCAGTTCGAGAGCGCCTGCGCGTCCGTGTTGGCGGCGATGAACTCGACCCCGCCGAGCCCGGCCTCGATCATCCGGTTGACGGAGTTGCAGCCGCCGCCGCCGACCCCGATCACCTTGATCCGCGCCGGCGCCGGCGTCTCGTCGAGGAGGATCGCCGGCCCCGGCTCGACCAGCTTCAGCTCGCGTGTCTCGCCGTCCCCGCCATGGCCCCGCTCGCCCACAAACCCATCGTCAAACTCGATCATGACCACCTCCCATTTCGAAAAAATCACCGAGAGCGCTGCGGAGCCATGCCACGATGCTGCTCCGGTTCTCGCGCGTCGTCAACATCTGATGCCGCCGGTTGTGGTGCAGCCGGATCAACCCGCAGGCGACCGCCCAATCCGGGCCGGAGACCGGCTCGACGAGGCCCGCCAGGGCGCGCGGGGCGCCCTGGCGAACGCGGTGCCCGAAGATCGTCTCGGCAACCTCCTCGAGCCCGTCGAGCCGCGATCCGCCGCCGGTCAGTACGACCCCAGCCCGCGGCGCGCGGTCGAGGCCCTGGCGGACCAGGACCCGGTGCACGCCGATGAAGAGGTCGCGGGCCCGCTCGTGCAGGACCTCCGCGGCGAAGGAGGCCGCGTGCACCTGGTTGCCCTCGCCGCCCAGGGTCGGCACCTCGACCGCCGAGGCGCCGAGCCCTTCGCGGTCGAGGGCGGCGCCGACCTGGCGCTTGGTCTTCTCCGCTGCCGCGGTGGTGGTCTTGAGCATCGCCGCGAGGTCGGCCGTGAAGTGCCGTCCCGCCACCGGCACCGCGCCGATTGCAGCCACCGCGCCATCCGCGAACAGCACCCACTCGGTCGTCGCGTGCCCGACATCGAGCACCAGGCAGCCGAGCTCCTTCTCGTCGGCGCTCAGCACCGCCTCCGCCGCCGCCAGCGGCTCGTAGGCGAGCTCGAAGATCCTGATCGCGGCGTGGTTCACCACCTGCTCGACGGTCTCGGCGTGGGTGCGGTTGGTGTAGAGCACGTAGGCCGAGGCGTCGAGGCGGTTGCCGGGCATCCCCACCGGGTGCTCGAGCCCCGGTTGACCGTCGAGCGCGAACCCGCACGGAATGATGTCGAGCACCCGGTAGTCCTCGGGAATCGACACCTGGGCGCAGGCGGTCAGTGCACGCTGCAGGTCGCCCGTGGTGACGGTGTGGTCGCGGCCGGTCACCGGCACCGAGGCCGTCGAGGGCACGCCCCGGATCGGCATGCCGCCGATCCCGGCAAGCGCCGTCTCCACCGGCACCGAGGCCATCGCCTCCGCCTCCTCCGCCGCCACCCGCACCGCCTCCGAGACCTCGTCGAGGTTGGCGATCACGCCCTTGCGGGCGCCGTCGTGGCGGGCCTGCCCGAAGCCCCGCACCACGAGGCGCTCGCCCTCGACCTCGGCCACCACCACGGACACCGCGGAGGAGCCGAGGTCGATGCCGACCAGGGGGCGGCTCTCGCTCATCGGCCGCCTCCGACCACCATCCGGTCCGACCACCGCAGGTCGGCCCAGCTCTGCGCGACACCGCCCTCCGCGAAGGCCGCGCACCACGCCGCCTCGGCCGCCGAGCCGCGCGGCCGCACGTGGACCACGGTCTGCGGTCGGTCGCCGCCCGCTTCCAGGAGCGCCCGGAAGTCGGACGGCGTGACGCGGCGGAGCTCGAGCACCCGTGCACCGGTCGTGCGCTGCAACCGCTGGGCCGCGGCGATCCCCGCGGCACGGTCGCTGCTGCCGGCGAAGCCGACGAGCACCGGCTCGAGCGCCCACCCGACCAAGCCGGTCAGGCGTCCGTCGGCGCCGACCCCATGCCACCCGCGGCCCACTCGGACGCTGCCCAGCGCCGGCTCTTCTTCGGCGCGGACCCACACGGTGCCCGGCAGCTCGAGCTCGACCTGAACCGCACCGATCCCCGGCCACACCCTGACACCGTCCCGGATCGACTCCAGATCGAGGCCGAGCGCCGGTTGCCCGACGATCTCGTGCAGAGACTCGACGGCCGAGGCGGGCAGCTTGGAGCAGCCCTCCACCCGGACCTCGCCGACCCGCCACAGCGGCAGGGCGAACAGCAGGATCGGCACCACCGAGACCACGACCAGGCCCCGGCGGGACCGTCTGCTGCGCACCGGCGGGCGCAGGCGATCGGGCAGGAAGCGTGGGCCGCTGCCGTTCACGACGCCTCCTCCAGCCACATCGCCGCCACCCGGTCGACGTCGCCGGCGCCGAGCGTCAGCAGCACGTCGCCCGGCCGCA
>CAZMED010000475.1:0-2478 GCA_964565045.1 uncultured Thermoanaerobaculia bacterium | reverse complement strand
ATTTTCTTCAGGTCCTCCCAAGCCTCGCGCTTGGCGCTCGGGGTGCGCAGCAGGTAGGCGGGGTGGAAGACCGGCATCAAGGGGATTCCGCGGTAGGAGAACCAGCGGCCACGCAAGGCGCCGATGGGCTTCTGGGTCCCGGTCAGCCGGTGGGACGCCGGTTTCCCGAGCGCCACCAGGACCCGGGGCCCGATGAGGTCGATCTGCCGGTCGAGGTAGGGCGCGCAGGGCGCGACCTCGTCCTCCTTGGGGTCGCGGTTGCCAGGCGGCCGGCACTTGACGATGTTGGTGATGTAGACCTCGCTGCGGTCGAGGCCCATCGCGGAGATCATGCGGTCGAGGAGCTGCCCCGCCTGGCCGACGAACGGCCTTCCGGTGCGGTCCTCGTCGGCGCCCGGGCCCTCGCCGATGAACATCAGCGCCGCCCGCGGGTCGCCCTCGCCGAAGACGACCGTGTGCCGCGTCTCCGAGAGACGGCACAGCGAGCAGGCCGCCGCGGTGCGCGCCACGGCCTCGAGATCGTCGGCTGCGGTGTCCGCCGGGGGCACCGGAGAGGACGTCCAGCCCACGTCCCCGAGGTAGCGGCCGAGGTCCCGGGGGCGCATCAGAACCCGCGCACCGCCCTCACCGCGGCGGCGCGGGCAGCGGGGTCTGAGGCAGCGGGCTCAGTCCTCCTCCTCGGCATCGAAGTCCTCGTCGAGGTCGAGCTCGTCGTCCTCGGCGTCTTTTTCGTCCTCGTCCTCGTCCTCGTCTCCAGCGGCGGGCGCGGCACCTCGGGTCATGCCGAGCAGCTTCTGCAGGCGCAGCAGCTCGTCGTCACGATCCTCGTCCTCGTCCACGTCCGGCGCCACGCCGGTCGGCAGCACGTCGGGGATCGGCACCCGCACGTCGCGGTCGCCGGCGGCGTCCATCTCGGCGCGGAGCTGCTCGACCAGGGCCTGGCGGTGGGCGTCGAGCTCCTCCTGGGTGAGCACGCGCCAGTTGACCGCGCCGGCCTCGACGTCGTCGCGGGCCTTCAGCGTCGGTTTGGCGTGCCGGCTCTCGGTGCGCGGCCTGGCGCCGTTGATGAGCTGTTCGGCGCGCTGCGAAACCACAACGATGTAGCGGAAGATGGAGTCGAACTCTTCTGGTAGCTGGATCATCGGGCGAAGTCCCTCTCGAGCGATTCCTGGAACGCCTTGCGGATGGCGTCCAAACGGGGTTTGATTCGGGTCGACTTGTGATGCTCGGCGACACAGATGCCGAACAGGGCGCTCACCGCCTCCTCGAGACGGTCGTTGATGATAGCATAATCGAACTCTCCCGCGACCTGGAACTCCCGCAGAGCCCACTGCATACGACGTCGGATGGCCTCCGGCGGGTCCTGGCGCCTCTCCATGAGCCGCGATTGCAGCACCTCGAACGACGGCGGGTAGACAAAGATCTTGACCACGTCCGGGATCTGGGTCTTGACCTGGTTCGCCCCCTGCACCTCGATGTCGAGGAAGACGTCGCGGCCGGCCGCGAGCTCGATCTCGACCGCCGCCCGGGAGGTGCCGTAGTGGAAGCCGGCGTACTCCGCCCACTCGAGGAACTCGCCGCGCTGCACCATGGCCTCGAAGCCCTCGTCGTCGACAAAGTGATAGTCGACGCCGTTGGTCTCCGCCGGACGGGCGGGCCGGGTGGTGTGCGACACCGAGAAATGCCCTTCGATGCCACTCGCGGCGAGCCGGGCGATGGTCTCGCGGATCAGGGTGGTCTTGCCGCCGCCCGAAGGCGACGACACGATGAACAGCACGCCGCGCTCGGCCTCAGCCATGAGATCTCCCCCACACGCCGGGCATTCTACGCCATCACCTGGTCCGCCCCGGCCTTCCCGGAGGACACTCCCGTCCACCGCAGCGATCGCCCCACTTCCCGCTTCGCGGAGAAGGGCTCCCGAAATGGGCAACGCGGCGCCGTGTCGCTCCGTCAAACGGGATGTCGGGAACCATTGGCGCGTTTCTTGCGTCTTATTCTGAAGAGGACGTCAGTGAGGAACCGCGAGCAGCTCGAGCCGAAACCGCGTGCGGCCGGCCGGCAGGCCGACGGCGAAAGCCCCGGCAGCCCGCGGGTGGTGATCCTGGAGGCCGAGGACGGCCCCCGGGTGGAGATCGTCGAGCTCTCCGAGCGCATCGGACCCGGCGACCTGTTCTGCCATTGCGGCACCCGCTGGCAGGTCACCGCGACACGCACCGGAAAACGGGTCCTCATCGCACGGCCGCTCAGGGCCTGAGCGACACCGCCGAGCACCCGGCGGAACCAACCACCTGAAATCACCACAACCCGATAAGAACCTCCGGCGCGGCCGCTCCGGCTTCGTCCCCGCCCTGCTAAGGTAACCGGCACGGGGAAGCAGAGAGGCTTCCCCGGGGCCACAGTCGGAGGCCGCAGTGAACGAAGATCCCAGGGACACGGGCACCTCCACCGAGGCGGAGGCTCCAGCGAAGACCCCGCGGT
>CAZMED010000474.1:0-2496 GCA_964565045.1 uncultured Thermoanaerobaculia bacterium | reverse complement strand
CCCCCGGCCTTTCGACCGGGGGGAAGATTGGAAATTCCTAATTCCTCATTCCTCATTCCTCATTCCGACTTCACTTCTTGTACTTCACCGAGCACCCGTACGGCGTGGTCTCGGCGGTGGTCACGGCCTTGCCGGCGAGCACCTCGTCGAGGGCCGCGGCGACGTAGTTCGCAGGCTTGTCGCTGCCGCCGCGCGGGTCGTCGTCGATGGCGCCCATGTAGACGATCTTCCCGGCGCCGTCGATGATGTACATGTGCGGCGTGGTCTTGGCGTCGTAGAGGTGGCCCACCGCACCGTCCTGGTCGACCAGGATCGGGTAGGGCAGCTGGTTGGCCGCCTTGAACTTCGCGTTGGCCTCGGCGTCCATGTAATTGGTGGAGTTGATGGTCAGCCACACCACGTCCTTCTCGCCGTACTTTTCCGCCAGCGACTTCATGGTGCCGGCCTTGTAGTGGCGCACGACGAACGGGCAGTCGGGGTTGAGCCACTCGAGCACCACCACCTTGCCCTCGAAGTCGGACAGGCTGACCTCGTTGCCCGCCGTGTCCGTCAGCGTGAAGTCGGGCGCCGCCCCGCCCACCGCCACCGCCGCGTGGGCCGGCAGGGCCGCCGCGATGACCGTCGCGATTCCGAACATCGTCAAACGCACCGTCTGCTTTGTCGTCTTCATCTCAGTCTCCTTTGGCTTGGATTCACGGTTCGATCTCGGTGAGCAGCTCCCAGCCGCGCCGGTTGCCGTCGGCGCCTTCGACCACGATCAACGAGGAAAGTCCGTCCGGCAGGTCCGCGCCCGCCCGCCGCCGCAGCGGGGCGTCGATGCGGGTCAGGCCGCCGCGCGTGCGGACCGTCGCCTCGCCCACCTCGAGCGCTTCGGCCGGGTCGGGGAACCAGGTCACATCTGCAGGTGCCGCAGACCATCGCAACCAGAGGCTGAGGGCCCCCTCCGCGAGTCCGCCGGTCGTCGTCACGGTGAACGGAGCGCCACCGCTCGCCAACGGCCGCGCCAGGCGCCGGTTCCAGTCCGCGAACACAGGGTCTGCGGGGAGCTTTCCGAGGGGTGCTGCGAGCTTCGCGCCGCCGAGCACACACACGTCCTTGCACGCGAGCCAGGACACCGCAGCCCGCACGACCGCGGAGGACGCGTCGAACCCGGCGGGAACCAGCAGCTCGGAAGCCAGTACCACCGCATCCTCGTAGCCGTAGCCCGGGATGCCCTCGCTCTGCGTGAAGTGAACCGGCAGCGGCCACTGCAGCGGCCCGGCCGCGAGGCCCTCGGGGAGCTCCCACACGACCTCGGTGGCGAGCCCGGCACCGCCCGGGTTCCTCCAGTAGATGTGCCAGCCCGGCTCGATGTCGAAGCGGACGCCGAGCAACGACGTCGAGCCCGCTTCGGCGGCGCGGCCGTCGGCGACGAGCCGCGCGCGCGCCCTCCCCTCGCCGAAGTCGTCGGATGCGGGGGCGGAGGCGGCGGACAAGAAGCCGGCAAGCACGACCAGAGGGGTGACGAGCGGGCGGTGGCACATCAAAGAGGGAAAAATCAGCCCGAGGTCCTGGTATTCCCCGGCTCGTGCAGCCGAAGGACCGACCGCGCCGCCCAATCGACCACGACCAGGCTGCCCGTGGCGAGGAAGCGGTCGAGGCCAAGGTCCTGGGTAAGGACCCGGATCACACCGCCGTGGACCACCAGCAGGTGGCGGCCGGGCGCGAGGCCGTCGACGAACTGCAGGACCCGCTCGCGGAACTGCCGGTGGGTCTCGCCGTCCGGAGCGGCGAAGTCGCGGAACCGGCGGAAGACCTCGCCGTACACGCCGTCGGCCTCGGAGTAGCCGCAGCCCTCGAGGGCGCCGAAGTTGCACTCGCGCAGGCGCCGGTCCGGGGTCGCCTCTCCCCACGCCAGGCGCGCGCTCTCCACCGCCCGGACGAGGTCGGACGACCACACGCCGTCGAAGGGCGCGCCGTCGATCACCGCTCTGAGCGCCGCGGCCTGCGTGCGGCCGAGCTCGGTCAGGGGCGGGTCACTCCAGCCCGCGACCCGCTTGCCGACCGAGTAGGTCGTCTCCCCGTGCCGGACCAGCCACAGCTCCATGGCCGTGCAGGATAGCGCAGCTGCCGCTCAGCTGCCCGGCTGCTCGTACATGGACTCGATGAGGTCCGCGTAGGCCGCCGCCACCACCCGGCGCTTGACCTTCATGGTCGGCGTGAGCTCGCCGCCGTCGACGGTGAAGGGACGGGGCAGCACTCTGAAGTCCTTGACCCTCTCGAAGCGCGCGAGCCCGCCATTGACCTCATCCACGATCTCACCGAAGCGGGCCCGCAGCGCGGGCTCGGCGAGCAACGATTCGAGATCCTCCGCCGGGTGGCCGTGCTCCCGCGCCCAGGCAGCGACCGCCTCCGGGTCGGGCGCGAGAAGCGCGACCACGAAGGGCCGCCCGTCGCCGATCAGCACCGCGTTCTCCACCAGCTCCGACTGCTTGAGCCGGCTCTCCACCGGCTGCG
>CAZMED010000473.1:0-2499 GCA_964565045.1 uncultured Thermoanaerobaculia bacterium | reverse complement strand
CTCGACGTGGAAGTCGAAGCCCTCGCCCTTGCTGAGCTCCATCAGGACCTCGCTCTGGACGACGCTGCGTGGGTCGTAGACGAAGTCCGCGCCCACCGCCTTGGCGAGCTCCCGCCGCTTGGGCGAGACCTCGAAGGCCACGATCTTGCCCGCGCCGCCGGCCTTGGCGAGGCCGATGGCCGCGAGCCCGATGGGCCCCGCACCCACGATGTTGACGTAGTGGCCCGGCTTGAAGCCTCCGGCGCGCGTGAACATCGCGTTGTAGGCCACACAGGACGGTTCGGTGAGCGCACCGACCGTGTACGCCATCTCCTCGCTGCCGAAGCGCTCGGCGATGGCGTCGATCTTCCAGCAGAACTTCTCGTCGACGGCGATGAAGTTGGCGAAGGCCCCCGGGATCGTGAAGCCGATCTCCTCGAGGTTGGTGCAGTGGTTGGGGTAGCCGTTGCGGCACGGCGTGCAGCGGCCGCACCAGATCATCTCCTCGACGGTGACCATGTCGCCGACCGAGAGCATCGTGACCTCTTTGCCGACCTCCACCACCTTGCCCGAGAACTCGTGGCCGAGGATTGTCGGGAACTTGGTCAGGCCCGGGTACAGGATGTAGTTGTCCTTGTCCGTCTCATAGAAGTGCATGTCCGATCCGCACACGCCGCAGGCCTGGATCTGGAGCAGGACCTCCTTGGGCCCCGGCTTCGGATCGGGCCAGTCACGCACCTTCAGGGTCGGGTTGTGCCAGATGGCGTTGCCGGTGATGGCCTTGCCGGTCGTCTTCTCCCAGTCGGAGACCTTGTAGTCCGGCTTCGGCTGCCACTTCGCATCGAGAACCATACCTTTCATGATCGAAATCCTCCTCTGAGTTCTCTCCGGCCCCCGCCGATCGGCGCGGTGCCGGCGTGGTTGTTAGAACGAGTCCGCGACCGCGACTCCCCGATACTCCCGCTCCAAGAGATCGACGATGTCTTCGTACCTCCTTCGAATGGGCCCGACGGCCTCCATCTTCAAGCTCGTGACCGCGGCCGACCACAGGATCGCCTCCTCCGCAGGGAGGTCCAGCCGCGATGCCACGTAGGAACCGACACATGAGTCGCCGCGCCCGCTCCGGCCGACGAGCTCGGTGACGTGAAACGGCGCCGCCATGAAACGGCCGCCGGTGTGAACCAGAATTCCGTCGCGGTGGGTGATGAGGATCTCGCGCGGCCCCAGGGCCGCCAGCGCCCGGGCAGCTGCCCGGGGGTCGGCCTCGCCGGTGAGCGCCTCGGCCTCCACCGCGTCCGCCTTCAAAATGTCCAACATGGGGAGAACCTCGTCGCGCTCGGGCCAGGCCTCGTGCGACAGCCGCCCGTCGTCGTGGCGCACCCGGATGAAGCCCTGGGCGTCGGCACTGATGAGAGCGTCCTTCTGCCGCAGCTCGCGGATCACCTCGACCGGGAACTCGCCGCGGAACGAGGGGCTGATGATGAACGCCTTGGCGTCGATCGGCCGCACCTGCTCGACGGTGAACGAGCCCGCGGTCGCCGCCACCGTGAGCACCCGCTGGTCGACGTTGTCGGTCGGGTACTCGAGCCGCATCAGGGTGGAGTCCGGGGTCGCGGTGGCGAAGACCGTGATACCGGCCTCCTCGAGCGAGCGCACGACGTGAAAATCCGCCGCCGCGAGGCGGGTCACCGCCGCCACCTTCCGCCCGAGCGCGTGCGCGGCGTGCGCGGCGTAGGTGACCCCGCCGCCGTCGGCGTACTGGGTACCGGCCGCGGTGACGATGGTGTCCTTGGTGTAGTTGCCGATGGTGGCGACGTCGAATCGAGTGTCTCTGGTCGTCATCTCCTGTGTGTCCCTTCAGTCACGGACCCGGACCCGCCACAGGGTGGTGGCGAGGATCATCGAGACCACCGACGAGCCGATCCAGAACCAGATCACCGTCGAGAAGTCGTAGAAGCGGACGCCGTCGACCAGCGTCACCCCACGCTCGATGAGGTGACCGCTGATCTGATCCTGGAGCGCGGCGCCGATGTACGAGAAGACACCGATGAACCCCATCGCCGCCCCCGCGGCGCGCTTGGGCGCGATGTCGAGGGCGAACAGCCCGCCGAGCGAGGTCACCAGTCCGGTGAGGCCGAAGCCGTAGATGAAGAACGCGACGGTCATGAAGAGCGGTTTCCCCGGCGGTCCGAAGAAGACCATCAGCAGCCCGACGATCTCCAGCACCGCGAAGATCACGTTGGTGGGCGGGCGGCGCGCGCTGAAGAGCTTGTCGGAGGCGAAGCCGAAGACCACCGCGCCCAGGATCCCCGCGACGGTGTTGACCGAGATGACGCTGCCCGCCTGCATCAGCGTGTAGCCCTTGGCCTCCTGGAGGTAGAGCACGCCCCAGCTGTTGATGGCGTACCGCGTCACGTAGATCGAGGCGCTGGCGAGGGCGAGCACCCAGATGGCCGGGATCTTCAGGATGGCGCGCTGCAGGTCCCAGGTGCTCTCCTTGCGGGCGATGCCGTCCGCCGT
>CAZMED010000472.1:0-2522 GCA_964565045.1 uncultured Thermoanaerobaculia bacterium | reverse complement strand
GCAGAAGCAGGCGACCAACAACGGCGGCTACACCGCCATCGGCTTCGGCAAGACCAGTCCCCTGGTCTACGGCACGCTGGTGCCGGACAATCCCATCGAGCTCACCCGCTGGCAGGTGGTCAACTGCTACATGGGCCGCGCCGGGCTCATCAACTCGGGCGGCGCCTCGGGCGACAACGACCTCGCGCAGGCGGTGACGACGGCGGTGATCAACAAGCGCGCCGGCGGCATGGGCCTGATCTCGGGCCGCAAGGCCTTCCAGAAGCCCATGAAGGACGGCGTGACGCTCCTCAACGCCATCCAGGACGTCTACCTCTGCAAGGACGTGACGATCGCGTAGCAATTCGCCCCGCCGGCGGACCGGCGTGACGAATTGCAACGAGCCCCCGCGGCGGCCGCGGGGGCTCGGAGTTCGCTCCCATTCGCCGTGGGCCCTGCCCGCGGCGCTGCAATTCTGACCGCCGGCCCTGCGGCGGTCAGAATTGCTACATGATCGCGTAGAACGGCGCCTTCTCTCCCGACCTGATAGCCGCACCCTTGGCCGCCACGGTCGGCAGCGCCCGGTAGGCGAAGTGGATCGCGGTCTGCACCTTGTTGTGGTAGAAGGCCGCCTCCTCGTTGTCCTGGAGGAAGCTCTTGTAGGCCTTCTTGTCGTCGGTCGTCACACCCTTGTCCTCGAGGATCGCCGCCAGCTTCTCCTTGGCGAGCATCGCCTGGTCGAGGAGGTAGTGGGCGCCGAGCACCGTGCCGACCATGTCGAGCAGCGGCGGCGCGTTGAGCAGGATGAGCTGGATCCCGTCGGGGCGCTTGGTGATCTCCTTGGAGATGGTCTCGATCTGCTTGAGGGCTGCGGCCAGCATCCACGCCGGCTCCATCAGCTCCGGGTCGCCCTTGGCCTTCTTGAAGGTGGCCTCGGCGCGGCCGAGCAGGTCGCGAATCGTTTTGCCGTTGTTCATGGGCAGCTTGCGGGCCACGAAGTCCAGTGCCTGGATGCCGTTGGTCCCCTCGTAGATGGTCGCGATCTCCGCGTCGCGCATCAGTTGCTCGGCGGGGTAGTCGCTGGTGTAGCCGTAGCCGCCGTGGACCTGGAGGCACCAGTGGGTCACCTGCACGCCCCACTCGGAGCACCACGCCTTGCAGATCGGCGTCAGCATCTCCACGTAGCTGTGGTAGCGCTCGGCCTCCTCACCCTCGGTGATGTGGGACATGTCGGTGTAAAACGAAGCCTGGAAGAGCAGGGCCCGCATGGCTTCGGTGTAGGCCTTGGAGCTCAGCAGCATGCGCCGCACGTCGGGGTGCTCGACGATGGGCACCTGCGGGGCCTCCGGGTTCCGGAGCTCCTTCCAGTGCCGGCTCTGCAGCCGCTCGTGGGCGTAGGACAGAGCCTGCTGGTGGGCGGCGCCCGCGGCCGCCGAACCCTGCAGCCCGACCTCGATGCGGGCGGCGTTCATCAGGTGGAACATCAGCTTCATGCCTTCCAGCTCTTCGCCGAGCAGGAAGCCCTCGCAGGCGTCCTTCTGACCGAAGACGAGGGTGCAGGTGGGCGACCCGTGGATGCCCATCTTCTCCTCGATGTTGTTGGTGTAGACGTCGTTGGGCTCGCCGAGGGAGCCGTCGGGGTTGACCCGGACCTTGGGGACGATGAACAGCGACAATCCCTTGGTGCCGGCCGGGGCATCCGGGGTGCGGGCGAGCACCAGGTGGATGATGTTGTCCGCGAGGTCGTGGTCGCCGCCGGTGATGAAGATCTTCTCGCCCGAGATCATGTAGCGGCCGTCCTCTGTCTTGACCGCCTTGGTCTTCGACGCACCGACGTCGGATCCAGCCTGCGCCTCGGTGAGGCACATGGTGCCCGCCCACTCGCCGGTGTAGAGCTTCTCGACGAACAACCCCTTCTGCTCGTCGTTGCCGAAGCCCTCGATCATCGCACCCGCGCCCCTCGTCAGCATGAGGGAGAGGGAGAGCGAGGGGTTGGAACCGGAGAAGAACTCGTTCACCGCGGTGCCCACGGTTTCCGGAAGCCCCATGCCGCCGAACTCCGGGCTCGCGAGCAGGCCGATCCAGCCGCCCTCACGGACGGTGTCCCACACCGGTTTGAAGGACTCCGGCAGCGTCACCTTCCCGTCATTCCACTTGGCGCCGACCCGGTCGCCCTCCTCGTTGCACGGAGCCATCTGCTCCTTGGCGATCTTGAGACCCTCCTCGATGACCATGGCGATGTTCTCTTCGTCCCATTCGGCGAATTTCTCCGCCTTGAGCATCTCTCCGAGGTCGAGCCACTCGAAAAGCTGGAACTTGATGTCGCGCAAATCTACTTTGTAGTCCACACCGGACCTCCTTGACCGAGATGATAGGGTTTCTCAAGATGAATGAACACTCATTCATTCTCTCCGAAGTGCGGCAGGAAATCAAGTCATTTTCGTCCGGTTGCGGCATTGCAATTCGGAGGCGGGAACGCCGCCCGGCCCTACGGACGGCGTTCCCGCCTCCGAATTGCAGGAAGGCCGGCCTCGCGGCCGGCT
>CAZMED010000471.1:0-2524 GCA_964565045.1 uncultured Thermoanaerobaculia bacterium | reverse complement strand
CGAACAGCTCCGGCAGCATCTTCAACGCCACCTGCCGCCCCAGCTTCGTGTCCTCCGCCCCCCACACCTCACCCATCCCGCCCTCGCCCAGCTTCGAGCTCACCCGGTAGTGCGCAACACTGCTGCCGATCATGCTCACTCCTCCCAGATCCCCGACGACCGCGGGACGACACCATCGATTTCCATTTCCAAGAGAACCGGTCTCATCATTCAACCCGACGGTCGGCGGATAATTCCCTGCAATTCGTGCAGCGAATTGCTGTACAGTGTCGGCTTCGGACGATCGTCGCCGACGCATCCGGCATGTCGATCAGAATGGAGAGACGGAGATGGCCAAGGGTCAGGTCAAGAAAGAGAAAACCAACAAGCCCAAGCTCTCCCCCAAGGAGAAGAAGGCCAACAAGGCCAAGAAGCAGGCCGCCAAGTCGGCGAAGTAGCGCACGCGGTGCCGGCCCCGGGAACAGCGAACGAACGTCGACGACCGATCGGTCGCCGCGGGGCGCGGACGGCTACGGTTGTCCCATGTCCCGCTGCTGAACCGCGATTCCGGTCGGGGACGCGAACGCGCGCAGAGCCGCTTCGGCAAGATCGAGGGGACAGGGTCGTTCTCTGGGCGGCAGCGGACCGGCATGTGCGGAGGCGGTCGTTCCGGCGGCGCGCGCTGCCTGGTTCCTCGCCAGCCTGCTGTGCCTCGCAGCGCACTCGGCGACCCGCTGGGGAGTCCCGAGGTCGGTCCAGCCGCACGGCGGCACCGGCAGCACGTGCACGCGGCCGCTCGCCTGCTCGAGGACCCGCCGCGAGAAATCGACGGTGGGCAAACGGTCGTACAGACTGAGCAGGGCGTACTGTCGGTGATCGTCGGGTACGTACACCAGCCGTTCGGTGAATCGGTCGACCAGCCACGGCGTTGAACGGCGGAAGAGGTCCATCAGGGTTCCGCCGGCCGCGGCGAAGGTGAAGCTGCTCCAGAGCGCTCCCGACCGCAGCAGCTCGCCAGCCCGTTCGGTGTCGGGCTTCTCGACGAAGGAGGTCACCGCGGGAACGTCGTCGGTGCCGTGAGGCGCCGAGGTGATCCACCCGTACCCCGTGTCCGGACGGTCGGGGCTCATGCCGAGAAGAACCAGGCGCGACGGTCTCGCGAGCACGTGCGCCTGGGCCTCCACCAGCGACCAGACGAAGGCGTCCTCGTCCTCGACCCAGTTGTCGGCCGGCGAGACCACGAGCCCGGCGCCGGGCTCCCGCGCCTCGATGACCGTCAAGGGCAACAGCAGTCCGCACGCGGTTCCCCGATCGCACGGTTGCACGATGATGTTCTCGGGCGGGAGGTCGGCGAGCTCCGGCTCCCACCACCTCCGGTGCATCGCCGACACCACGATCACGATGCGGCTCGAATCGACGACTCTGGACAGCCTCGCGATCGTCGTTCTCAGGAGCGACGCCCCCCCCATGAACGAGCAGTACTGCTTGGGCACCACCGTGCCCGACGCGTCGGTGGTCAGGGCGTTCAAACGGCGCCCGGAGCCGGCGGCCAGCACCACGCCCCAGAATCTCCCTGTCGCTGCCACGGCACCCTCCCTTCGGCGATACCGGGTGACCGCCATGCGGTCGCTGCCCCGGCGCTGCCTCGGACCGCGCCGGGACCTGGCCCGCCGCGCGTTGCACGCCCCGCGACCGTGCGGGGCATGCTTCGGAAATTTAATGCGAGAGAGTCTCAATGTCTCGTGACCCGAGTCACAGGCTTCGATGTGTACTACTCTTCACGTCAGCTGGACTCGCAGGGGGGCTCGTGAGCGACGACACTGAAAACGCCATCGAGGTTCGACAGATGGTCCTCGCGGACGTGGCGCCCACCTTCGAGCTCGGGCAGCAGATCTTCACCGCGGACCGCTGGCCGACCCTGTACCGGACCTGGGATGAGTACGAGGTCGTCTCGCTGTACGCCAACGAGCGCAGGAACTGTCTGGTGGCGGATCGGGTCGGCGAGATCGTCGGCTTCGCACTCGGCTCGATCCTCGAGAAGCGAGGCGAGCCCTGGACCTACGGCTACCTGCTCTGGCTGGGAGTGCACCCGCTCATCAAGCGGCGGGGCCTCGGAAGACGGCTGATCGAAGCCCTCACCCTGAGGTTCATCGACGCGGGAGCGCGCATGATGCTCGCCGACACCGAGGACGACAACCTCGCCGCCCTGACGCTCTTCCGGAGCGTCGGCTTCGGCCAGGAGCGGCCTCACGTCTACGTGACCCGCAACCTCACCCACCACCCGGAGTACCTTCGCCGCCGCGGCGATGAGCCGTGAGTCATCGACGGCTTGCTGCGACAACCTCCAGCGAAGCGGCAGGCACGACGAATCGCCCGCCGATCAGACTGTCGAGTCCCTCTCGTCGGCGTTTTCGTCGAGCTCGCGATCGACGACCGAACGCTCGAGCTCCGTGAGGTCCTCCGGCTGACTGTGGGCCGGATCGTTCGCCTCCCTGAGCCCGATCAGGAAGACGGCAGCGATGATGACCCCTATGACGAGGATCCC
>CAZMED010000470.1:0-2528 GCA_964565045.1 uncultured Thermoanaerobaculia bacterium | reverse complement strand
GCCACCGTGTACACCGGCAGGCCGAGGACGGCGACGAAGAAGGGCGCGATGATGGCGCCGCCGCCGATGCCGTAGATGCCGCCGACGATTCCGACCGCGAGACTGAGCACGAACACCCCGGCGGTCGGGAACGAGAAGGTCTCGCCGTAGAAGTGGTAGCTCACCCGCCGCAGGCTGAACTCGCGCACCGCGACAGGGGGCGCCCCGGCGTGGTCGCCGCCGAATCGCCGCACCAGCTCGCGAAACCGCCCCTCGGCCGCGGCCGCACCGCCACTGCCTCCCCGCACCAAATCGCGCACCAGCCGGGCGCCGATCCACAGCAGCACCAACCCCGCGAAGACCTTGAAGGCGGTGGGGTCGGGCAGCAGGCGGACCCGCACCACGGCCCCCACCAGAACGCCAGGCAGGGTGCCCACCACAACTACCCAGGTCAGCGGCCACACCATCCGCCCCTCGCGGATGTAGCGCAGGACCCCCGAGGGGATCGCCACCACGTTGAAGAGCTGGTTGGTGGCGCTGACCGCCGGGCTGGTGAAGCCGAGCACGCTCATCTGGAACGGCAGCAGCAGGAAGGCGCCCGACACGCCGCCCATGGAGGTGAAGAGCGACACCACGAAGGCCACCAGGACGGGGACCAGCGGGAAGACCTCGACTCCGGATGCTGCGAAGTGCACGCGGTGACTCCTCACTTCCCGGCAGCGACGGCCCCGACGGACCGCGGCTTCTGTCCCGCCGCATTGGATCGTACCCCAGAAGCGTCCGGTGCACGGCCCAAAAAAGATGCGCTGACTCCGGCGTGTCGGCGAGCGATCAGAAGAACTCGAATCTTCGGCAACGGTAACGGTAACGGGCTCGGGCTCGGGCTTGAAGAGCCTGCTCTCAGGTTCTGTGAGCGCCAATGCCCCCGGCCGGCGCCGCACCGGATCCAAAAACCGCTTCAACTCACGATATCCTGCATCCAGGTTCAAGATCGGGCGGCCGTGGGATCCGGATTCCGGGGGGAATCGTAAAGCCGCAATAGCGTATGGGATGACAGGAGGCAGCATGGCAGCCACAGGCAACAAGCTCTATCGTTCCTCGTCCAACCGCATCATCGCCGGGGTCTGCGGCGGCATCGCCGACTGGCTGGGCTGGAGCCCGACCATGGTCCGCGTCCTCTACGTGGTCGGCTCGATCCTGTCCGTGGCCTTCCCGGGGATCCTGGTGTATGTGATCCTCTGGATTGTCATGCCGAAGGGGAGCTGAGAGAGGTCCGGAATTAGGAATGAGGAATGAGGAATTAGGAATTCCCGCCCACCCTCCCTTGCAATTCGCGGCTCGCCGCCGTCCGACGGCGGGGAGCCGCGAATTGCCTGTGAACCTTTTTCGCCTGCCTCCGTTGTTCCTGGTGAGCGGCGGCTGTAACTCTTCAGCCGCTCGCCCGTCAGACAGATGGGTGCGACAACGGAGGTAGGCAATGAAAAAGACCCTGATCGTCCTGGTGGCCATCCTCGCCCTGGCGGCGGCGCCGCAAGCCCTCGCCCAGGAGCAGACCCGCTGGGTCAACGTGCACGTGACCGAGAACTCGAGCAACACCAACGTCGAGGTGCACCTGCCGCTCAACCTGGTCCTGACGGTGCTGCGCAACGTCGACGTGGAGAACTTCCACAAGGGCCACGTCGACCTCGAGCTCGACGACGACATGGACATCAACTTCGCCGAGATCCTGGCGGCCGTCAAAGACGCGCCTGACGGGAAGTTCGTGACCGTGACCTCGGACGAGGCGGATGTCAACGTCCACAAGAAGGGCGGCATGCTGTTCGTCACCGTCGACCAGAAGGAAGACGAGATGGCCAAGGTCGAGGTCACGATGCCCATGGAGCTGATGGACGCCCTCAGCTTCGGCGAAACGAACACGCTGGACGTGACGGCCCTCCTCGAAAGCCTTGACACGCTGCCCGACGGCGAGCTGGTGAAGGTCACCTCGAACGAGGCCAACGTCCGGGTCTGGATCGAGTAATGCGCGGCCAACGCGGCATGTCGACGTTCGGGGCGGTGCTGCTCGCCGGCACCGCCGGGCTGCTCACCGCGACCCTGATGATGGACTGGATGGTGGTGGACGTGCACGTGGTGGACGAGACGCCGGTCCACGTCACGGTGCCCTTCCCGCTCGTCATCGCCAGCATCGCCACCGGCTTCATCCCCGAGGAGGCGCTGGCGGAGGCGCAGATCCCGCCCGAGGCGAAGGCCCAGAAGCAGCTCGTCCTGGCCGCGGTCCGCGCCCTTGCCGAGAGCCCCGACGCGGCGCTGGTCAAGGTCCGCACCGAGGACGCCAACGTCGAGGTCGTCAAGGACGGCGACACCCTGCGGATCGCGGTGGACGCCGACGACGCGGTGGTGCGCTGCAACATCCCCATCGACGGGGTGCTCGAGGCCCTCGAGAGCTGGGACTGGGAGACCGCCGACCCGCAGATGCTCTTCGACATCCTGCACGCCGCCGAGAACGGCGACCTGGTGACCGTCGCCACCGACGACGGGGTGCGGGTGGC
>CAZMED010000469.1:0-2538 GCA_964565045.1 uncultured Thermoanaerobaculia bacterium | reverse complement strand
CGCGGCATCGCCTCGTGGTACGGGGAGCCGTACCACGGGCGGCGCACCGCCTCGGGCGAGGTCTACGACATGCACGCCTTCACCGCGGCCCACAAGAGCCTGCCCTTCGGCAGCGTGGTCGAGGTGCGGCGGCGCGATAGCGGCGCCGAGGTGACGGTGCGCATCAACGACCGCGGGCCGTTCATCGCCGGCCGGATCATCGACCTCTCCTACGCCGCGGCGAAACGAATCGGCCTCGAGGTCGACGGCATCGCGGAGGTGGCGATCCGGGTGGTCGGGCGGGAGGATCCCCCGCCGAGGACGGCCGCCCCGCCGCCGGCGACGGTGGAAACCTGCTTCTGGGTCCAGGTGGGGGCCTTCGGCGAGGTCGGCAACGCGCGCGGCGCGCAGGAGGCGCTCGCCGCCGCGGGTGAAAAGGCGGTGGTCCTGGAGGGCCTCGACGAGCTCTTCCGAGTCCGCCTCGGCCCGTTCACCGAGGCCGTAGCCGCCGAGCGTGCGCGCAACCGCGTCACCGACGCCTGGCCGGGAGCGCGGGTCGTTCCCTGCGGATGACGTCGCACATCGTTCGAACGTTCGAACGTTCCACGTTGAAACGTTCCCACCCTCCCGCCGGAGGATGAACGCAGAGGCGCAGAGGCGCAGAGGCGCAAAGAAGGCCAGTAACTTTGCGTTTTTGCGTTCCATCCAGCTGGGGGGTTGGGCGGAACTTTCCAACGTGGAACGTTGAACGTTCAGACGATTCGTCGAAACCCGCAGGGCTGCCGCAACTCAAAACTCAAAACTCAAAACTCAACACTCAAAACTGAACCGTGTGCTGCGCTACCATCCTCGCCATGCTGAAGACGCGCCTTCTCCGCACCGTCCTCGCCTGCGCCGCCGTGTCCCTTTCCCTCGCTTCGGCGTGCCGGAGCGGCGAGGCGCCGGAGAATGTCCGCGCCGAGCGCGTGCTCATGGTCTCCTACGACGCGGTGGGCGCGGACCTCGCGTGGCAGTGGATCGCGGACGGCACCGCCTCCGAGCCCGACGGGCTGCGGGCGATGGCGGAGCAGGGCCTGTCGGCGGAGCGCCTGCGCATGGTCGACCCGACCTTGACGTCGGTCCAGCACCAGAGCCTGGCCACCGGCCGCGACGCCGCCGGCACCGGCATCGTCAGCAACACCTTCCGCCTGCCGGGCACGCCGATCACCGAGTCCGTCTCCGGCTTCACCACCTCGAGCGCCGCCGAGCCCCTGTGGGCGGCGGCGCGCCGCGACGGCCTGCGGGTGGCGACCCTGATGTGGCCCGGGGCCGACAACGGCGCGCCCGACCGCAGGGGCGACTTCGGGACGACGTGGCCGGGACCGGCGGTGGCGCCGGCCGAGGTCCTGGAGCTCGAACCCGAGGACGCGGGGACGACCGGCGAGGTGCCGTCGAACGACGGCCTCGAGCCGCTGCTGTGGCGGCTGAAAATCGACCTCGGCGCCGCCGCGGTGCCGTCCGCGGTGGAAGCCCTGGTGGCGCTGGTGGACTCCTTTCCCGACGGCCGCCCGCGCTACGACGCGGTCGCGGTGCGGGAAGCCGACGGCGTCGACTGGAGCTATGCCGCCGAGTTCGAGTGGCTCGAGCTGCGATTCGAGGCCCAGGGCCCCGGCGACACCCGGCCGCGCCCCTACGGCGCCTGGTGCAAGGTGCTGCGGATCGACCGCCTGAGCGGCGGCCTGCGCTTCTTCCGCGGCGGCGCCAACCGCCTCACCGCCTACCCCGAGGCCTTCGAGGACCGCCTCGCCGCGGCCCTCGGACCGTGGCCCGGGGAGGCCGACTCCGCCCTGGTCGGCGAGTGGTGGCTCGACCTCGAGCGGGGCATCGACCTCGACACCTTCATCGAGCAGGGGGAGCGCCTCGACCGCTACCTCGATCGCTTGACGGAGCTCGTGCTCGGCGAGGAGGAGGCGGAGCTGGTGCTGGCGTACCACTCCTCGGTCGACGTCTACCAGCATGCGAGCCTCATCACCGATCCGCTGCAGTGGGCCTTCAGCCCCGGCCGCGCGCTCGCCGCCCGCGAGGGCCTCAAGCGCATGGGCCGCTCGGTGGACCAGTCGGTGGCCGCCATGTGGCGCGCCCTCGACCCGGCCCGCGATGCCCTGGTGGTGGTCTCCGACCACGGCCAGCTGCCGATCTTCGAGATCGTCAACGCCAACCGGGTGCTGGCGGAGGCCGAGCTCCTCACCACCACCGACGACGACGGCCGCCCCCGGGTCGCGCCGGACACCCCCATGGTCGCGCTTGCGGGCGGCGCCGCCATCCACCTCTACCTCAACCTCGAGGGGCGGGAGCCGGGTGGGGTGGTCCCGAAGGCGGAGGCCGCCTCGTACCTGCAGCGGGCCGCGCGCGCCTTCGCCGACCTCGAGGCCGAGGGCCGGCCGGCGGTCGAGAAGATCCTCACCCGCGAGGAAGCGGCGGCGGTCGGGTTGTACCACCAGAACAGCGGCGACCTGGTCGTGTTCCTCGCCCCGGGTTTCGGGAGCTCGGGGCGGCTCGAGGGCGTGCCGCTCGAGCCCA
>CAZMED010000468.1:0-2543 GCA_964565045.1 uncultured Thermoanaerobaculia bacterium | reverse complement strand
GGGTGCCTGGTGAGCATGCGGGGCCCGGCGAAGCGCATCACCTCGCGCATCCGCTCGCGCGGCTCGGGCCGGTAGCAGTGGATGGGGCAGTTGGTGCACGCCGGTTTCTCGCCGCCGTAGGGGCAGAGGTCGAGACGGCGGCCGGCGTAGTCGGCGAGCTCGCGGCACTCCGGACACAGGTCGGCGGTGCCGTGGTGGTGGGCGCAGTACATCCTGACCATCGCGCGCACCGTGCGGCGCTCCCGTCGCAGGCGTCGTGGCTCCTTCGTCACCCATGAAGCATGACAGGGCGGTGGCGGCCGCGCCTTGACACGCATCAATCGGCGCCGGGCGGCCGCGCCGGGTTGCATCGGCGCTCGGAATGTGCAACCCTGAGCGCAGGAGAAATGAAAATGAATCTCAAACGCTTGATCCGCCCCGGGCGGTTCGCAGCTGCATTGGCGATCGTGGTTCTGGCGGCCTGCGGCGGCGCGCCGGCCGATCCGCCGACACCTGCCCAACCTCTTTTCGCCGGCACCGGCCCGCACCACCGCACGGTGGCGACGGCCTCGGCCGAGGCGCAACGCTACTTCGACCAGGGGCTGGCCTTCCTCTACGCCTTCAACCACGACGAGGCGATCCGCTCCTTCCGCACCGCGGCCGAGCTCGACCCGGAGTGTGCGATGGCGCACTGGGGGATCGCCTACGCCAACGGACCGCACATCAACAACCCTGCGGTGCCGCCCGAGCGCGAGGCGGAGGCCTTCGCGGCCGCACGGCAGGCCGCACGGCTGGCCGAGACGCTCGAAGAGAGCGCCAACCGGGCCCTGATCGAGGCGGTCACGACCCGTTACGCCTCGCCCCAGCCCGAGGATCGCGCCCCTCTGGACGCGGCCTACGCGGAGGCGATGGCCCGGGTCTACGAGAGGTATCCCGACGACGGCGATGTCGGCGCGCTGTACGCCGAGTCGCTGATGGACCTCCACCCGTGGGACCTGTGGACGGGCGACGGCGAGCCCAAGGAGTGGACGCCGCCGATCGTGGCGCTGCTCGAGGAGGTGATCGCGCGCCACCCGCAGCACCCGCTGGCCCTGCACCTCTACATCCACACCGTCGAAGCGTCCAACGAGCCGGGACGGGCGGACGAGGCCGCCGACCGCCTGCGCGACCTGGTGCCGGGCCTCGGCCACCTGGTGCACATGCCGTCTCACATCGACGTCCGCCGCGGCCGCTGGCAGGAGGCGATCGTCGCCAACACCAAGGCCATCGAGGCCGACCGTGCCTACCGCGAGGCCGCCCTCGTCCCGCCCGATTTCTACCGGCTCTACATGTCGCACAACCACCACATGAAGGCCTACGCGGCCATGATGGTGGGGCGCTCCGAGGTGGCCATGCGCTCGATCCGCGAGCTGGTGAGCGACATCCCCACCGATTGGCTGCGCGAAAACGCGATCTGGGCGGACGGCTTCATCGCCATGCCCTACGAGGTGATGATGCGCTTCGGACGCTGGCAGGAGATCCTCGACGAGCCCGAGCCGGCCGAGTACCTGCCCTTCACCCGCTCCATCCACCACGCGGCGCGCGCGGTGGCGCTGGCGGCCCTCGACCGGCCCGAGGAGGCGCGGGCCGAGCAGCGCGCCTTCCTCGAGCGGCGGCAGGCGGTGCCCGAGGAGGCGTTCTTCGGCAACAACATGGCGCACGATCTGCTGGCGGTGGCCGAGCTTCTGGTGGAGGGCGAGATCCTCTACCGGGAGGGCGCCACGGATGCGGGCATCGCGGCCCTGTACGAGGCGGCCGCGCTGGAGGACGGGCTCCGGTACGACGAGCCGCCGGACTGGATCCAACCCATCCGCCACGCCCTGGGCGCGACCCTCATGCAGGAGGGCCGCTACGCGGAGGCGGAGGCCGTCTACCGCGAGGACCTCGAGCGGCTGCCGGGCAACGGCTGGTCGCTGTACGGGCTGGCGCGGGCCTTGAGCCTGCAGGGGCACAGCGACGAGGCCGCGGCGGTGGAGGAGCGCTTCAAGGCCGCGTGGGCGGGCGCCGACACGATGCTGCGCTCCTCGTGCTTCTGCCAGCCCGGCGTGTGAGCCGCGGGCGCTGCGGCCGGTACCTGTCGCCGCCTCCGCTCCAACTCGCCGGTCGAAAGTCTGGCGCGTCCGAGGTTGCATGAGATAGAGGCATGGGATACGACTCGTGCCCGGATTCACGTTCAGTGACAGCGGCAGATGACAGTATCATTCTCAGTGACAGTTCCAGTGACAGTTTCAGTGTCAGAGGGCCGCGCCCGTCGCAGCGAGCCGGCGGCGCGACCGCGGCATGGCCGACCCGAGTCGACCGATGACCAAATACTGTCGCCTTCCGAGGCGGCAGCTCGAACCGTCGCAACCACGAAGACACCAAGTCACCAAGAAAACACCAAGGACTCTCTTCGTGAACATCTTGGTGCCTTGGTGCCTCGGTGCCTCGGTGCCTTGGTGTCTTGGTGGTGAATCGGCTGGGTGGGCGGAAATCCGAAATCCGAAATCCCAAATCCGAAATTGACCGGTGCGCGGTGCCGCGCG
>CAZMED010000467.1:0-2544 GCA_964565045.1 uncultured Thermoanaerobaculia bacterium | reverse complement strand
TGCGTGCCATGGCCGGAATCGTGGTGTTGCTGACCCTCGCCCTCGGCTACTGGGTGAGCCCCTACTGGTACCTCTTCACCGCCTTCGTCGGGCTCAATCTGCTGCAGTCCGCCTTCACCAGGTGGTGTCCGGCGATGACGATCTTTCGGAAGCTGGGACTCAAAGAAGGATGACTCTGCGAATTCTCAATTTTGAATTCTCAGTTCTCAATTCCATCGCAGGCAATCGAGCGTCGCGAGGCCGATCTGGTGCGCTGGAAATTCAGAATTGAGAATTGGGAATTAAGAATTTGTATAGCGTTGGAGGCGAGATGAAGCTGCTCATGATCATCGTCGACACCGAGTGCCGGGAGGAGGTCGAGGTCCTGTTCCGCCACAACGGGGTCACCGGCTACTCCGAGATTCCCAATGCCCATGGGATCGGCCACACCGGCATCCGGATGGGCTCGCGCGCCCACCCGAAGACCTCGTCGATCTTCTTCACCGTGGTCGAGTCCGAGCAGGTCGGGCCGCTCAAAAAGGCGCTATGCTCCTACTGCGAGGCCTGCGAGCGGCACATGAAGATGATCCAGTGGGGCGTCGAGGAGGTCGTGTGAAGATCCTTCGGTGTCGGGGTTCGCGCCATGAATGACCTGGCGATCCTGCTGCTCTTCATCGTCGGCTGGGTGCTCCTGCAGCGGGTCATCCTGCCGAAGCTCGGGGTGCCCACCTGAGCCGTCCCCGATCCCCGGGCCGGCGGCCCGGGTCACGCGGTACGGCAGGGTGACGACAGAGGCGAGCCGCCGCCCTCGGCCGGCGGCTGAGCCCGCGCTCACTCGATGATGTCGAGCGGCAGTGCGCGGTCGACCGACACCTCGGAAACGCCCTCCATGATCTCGAACTCGATCTCATAGGCTCCGGCCTCGGGCAGCGCCGACAGCGAGATCGTGTTGCCGTACATGTGCAGGTCGCCGACCACGTTCGACGTCTCGAGCTGCATGGTCAGCGCACGGCCGAGTGATTTCCCGTCGTGGCTGAGCCGGATCCTGGCCTTGAGATCGATCGCACCGCCATCGTCGAGTCCGGGGCGCACCAGGAAACCGAAGAAGACAATCTCGGAGGCGCGGGTGAGGTCGGGGCCGGTGATCGGCGTCAGGTGCCAGCCACCGAAGGAGAAGGGGTCGCCGAGCCTGGCCTCCTGGTTGGGTTCGGCGGCGATGCCGAGCTCGAGGGGCGACATCCACGGCCCCTCCCCAGGGATCTCGGAGACCTCGATTTCGAAGCTCTCCGTCACCAGCGGCGCGCTGCCCGCGGCACCGACGAGGTCGATGGCGTACGGGCCGGGCTCGAGCGGAATGCTCAGGTGATAGGCTTTGCCGTACTGACCGGCCAGGGGCGTCGGCGAGAGCTCGAAGGTGCTCAGGACCTCACCGGCGGGGGTGGACACCCGTCCGGCGAGCGCATCGAGCGGCGGTGCATCGGGCGGAAGCTCGAGATGGACCCAGACCGGTCGGCTGTGGTCATCGGTCACGCCGAGACCGTTGATGACCCGCACCGTTTCATTGAAAGGAGCTTCGCGGCCCATCCACTCGAGGTGCTCGGGTGAGGCCGGCCGGGCGCCGGCGATCGAGACCGGCTTCGGCACCTGATTCAGGTTGGGGTGGAGGAGGTAGACGTCGGGGGCGTCGTTGAGCGCGGACAGCCCCTTGAATGCCTGGCGGTTCGAGCGGTCGAGAATGTAGTTGTTGGTTCCCGGCTGCTCCTCGTAGAACATGAAGAACATCTGCGCGCCCTTGGCTTTGAACCCGGCCGGCAGCTTGGCCGGATCGTAGAACCAGACCTGGGTGCTGCCCTCGACCGCGTCGGTACCGCCGCCGGTCGTTCCGACCGGAGGCAGGGTCTGCTGCGGCCCCCGCGTCTGGGCGCCCTCGGGACGGCCCATCAGGATCAGGACCCGGCCACGGTCGCTGAGCGCGCCTCGCCGGCCGGTGTAGCCGAAGTGCTCGTCGGCGTAGCGCACCTTGGCGTCGAACTCGGCGCGGAAGGCGTTGAACGCGGCATTCGGGTCGGGGTTGCGACGCGCCCAGAAGAGCTCGATGAAGCGCTCGGCCTCGGCGTCGGTGGCGACCTTCTCCCACTCCTTCTTCTCTTTCTTGGTCAGCAGGAAGCCTTCCGGGCCTTCGGCCCAGTCGGCGTACTCCGGGCTGATCTGAGCTGCCGCCGACGATGCCAGAAGCACCGCGCATGAAAGAGCGACGAGTGGACGCAATCTGTTGGAACGCATCGTGACTCCTCTCCCCTCCCCGCGATCCGGGGCAACATTCTACCGTCCTCCGATCAGCGGAGCCAGCGGCCGGACGCCACGCCCACAGAGCTCAGGTCCGGTTTGGGGAGATCAGGACCTGCATGAGCGGGGAGGGTCGCGAAGTCGGGCATCGCATCCCGACAGCAGCCCATCCGTTCGAACGTTTGAACGTTTCACGTTTGAACGTTCATATTCGGAGACACGCTGCCTCTCGGGGACGGCCTTGACTGACGAACGTTCTGACGTCTCAACGTTCAACGT
>CAZMED010000466.1:0-2544 GCA_964565045.1 uncultured Thermoanaerobaculia bacterium | reverse complement strand
GCAGCTCGTTGTACACGTCCCGCGCGGTCTGGTAGCGGTCGCGGCGGTCCTTCTCGAGACAGCGCGAGATGATGCGCGCGAGGTGGCGCGGGAGGTCGGCGCGCATCTCGACGACTGACGGCGGCACATCCCTGAGGATCGACGACATCAGGGCCGGCGAGCTCTCGCCCGAAAACGGCCGTTCGCCGGTGGCCATCTCATAGAGCAGCACGCCGAGGGAAAAGACGTCGGTACGGTGGTCGACGATCTTGCCCTCGATCTGCTCGGGTGACATGTAAGGCACGGTGCCGACGATCATGCCGACCCCGGTCAGGGCCTCGGTCGGCAGCTCGCTCGAGTCGGACGAACCCTCCGCATCCTGCAGCTTGGCGAGCCCGAAGTCCATCACCTTGACCCGGCCTTCGCCGTCGACCATCACGTTGGCGGGCTTGAGATCGCGGTGGACGACGCTTTTGTCGTGCGCCGCCGACATCGCCTCGGCGATCGGGGTCGCGAGAGCGAAGAAGCTCTCGAGGTCGAGCCCGCTCTCCGGGATGAGCTGGTCGAGCGTCCTGCCCTCCACCAGCTCCATGGTCAGGAAACGGACGCCGTCGGCGTCTTCAACCGAGTAGATGGTGACGATGTGCGGGTGGTTGAGCGACGCCACCGCCCGCGCCTCGCGCTCGAAGCGGTCGAGCTTCTGGGGGTCCGAGGCGAACTTCTCCGGCAGCACCTTGAGCGCCACGTCGCGCCCCAGCCTTTCGTCGGTCGCCCGCCACACCTCCCCCATCCCGCCGGCGCCGAGGGCCGCGGTGATGCGGTAGTGGGCCAGGGTCGTGCCGATCACTTCGTGTCCGACCCGAGGTTCTGGACCCAGTTGAGCGCCACTTCGACTTCCTGGGCCGCCTGGGCGCGGCGTTCGAATTCGACGAAGACATAACGGTCGCCGGACGGCGACACATCCCAGTTCGTGGCCGGCGCGGTGGAGGTCACGAAGGTGCGTCCCAGGTTGTCGACGACGATCTCGGGCGGACCCGCCGAAAAGCTCTCCCCGGGCACCACGTCGACCGCCATCAGCGGCCGGCTGGGCCTGCCGATCTCGATGAAGAAGAGCCGGCGCCCGTCTCCGGACCATCTCGGGTAGGCTCCCAGGCCCGGCGACACCTGCCACTTGCCGTCGCCGTCCACCGGCCTCACGTAGACCGAGGACACGCCGGCCCCCGGCGAGGAGTAGGCGATCCAGCGGCCGTCCGGCGAGATCGCCGGGGCGCTGGCGCCCTCTTCAAAAAGCCGCGGTTCTTCCCCTCTGGTGGCGAGGTAGACGTCAGCCCGGGCGCCGATGCGTGTGAAGGCCACCGTGTTGCCGTCCGGTGTGAAAGATTCCGGGAAGAGGGCCGTCGAATCGTCCGGCGTCCACCTGTCCGGTGTACCGCTGCCGTCCGCCATTCTCGAAAAAATGGCCCCCTTGCTGGCGTATGCCAGATACGCGATGCGGCGGCCGTCCGGCAACCACGCCGGATACAGCTCGTTGCTTCCGAACGTCAGCCTGCTCAGGCCGTGGGTGGCGAGCGTGTAGACCCACACGTTGCCCGAGACCCCGGCGGTCCCTTCGCCGACAGTGAACGCAAGCTTCTTTCCGTCCGGCGAGAACCGTGGCTGGAAGAAACCCCGGGGCGCGATCGGCAGGCGTTCTCTCTCGCCCGTGGCATCGATGACCGTCAGCAGCGCATCGGCGGAGGTCACCGCGCCGGCCAACCAGGCGATCGTGCCGTTGGTTGCGACCGAGAAGTACCCGGCGCCGCTCGACGGATCGCCGCCGACATCCTCGATCACCGGCACCTCCTCGCCCACGGTCCGCAGCGTGTCGGGGTCGAATCGAACGGCATAGAGCTCGCCCGACCGGGTGAAGACGATGAGCTCGCGGCTCGCGAACCGGGCCATGCTGGCGCGCTCGATCACCGTCCGGCGCTCACCGCTCTCAAGCGAGTACACGTCGATGAACGCCTCGTCGTAGTTGTTCGGGCTGTCGAGGGATCCGACCGTGAACAGCACCAGATCCCCGTCCGGCGTGGCGTGGGGAAAGCGGAAGGTGCGTTCGCCGCGTTCCACGTCGAGATCGATCACGAGCTCCTGCACCCCGCCCGTTTCGGGGACCTTCCACAAACCGCTGTCGTACCGCGGCGAAAAGAGGATCGTTCCGTCGGGCAGCCACACGCCGCCGCGAGGGGTCGGCGCATCGGCGAGCGTCACGACCGATCCCCCTCTGATCGAGGTGCGCTTGAGCTTCCCGTCCGCGAAGAAGCCGAGAGACGAGCCATCGGGCGAGAAGAACATCTCTCCGGAGCTCTCGGTTCCGTCGATCTGGACGACCTCGTCGAAGCCGAGGTGGCGAACGACGATCACGTCCGCGACCGTTGCCGGACCGCTGACGGTCATGGCCAGCGCGCGGCCGTCGGGAGCGAGGGCGAGAATGGGTTGATCGATGAACGACAGTGTGTAGGTATCGCCGAGCCCGAGGGTGAACCGCGTCAGGGGCGCCTCGGGCCCTCCGGCGGGGCGCAGCCA
>CAZMED010000465.1:0-2565 GCA_964565045.1 uncultured Thermoanaerobaculia bacterium | reverse complement strand
AACGTTCAAACGTTCCAACGTGGGTGGGCGGCGGGCTAGAACATCCACGACGCGGCGTGGTGCTGCCGGACGTGGACGTCGGTCTGCGGGCGACGGACCCTGACCTCGATGGTGTACTCGTCGCCGAGCTCCGGGGGCGGGATGATCGAGAGCTCGTAGTAGCTGGAGATGACCCGCGTCAGCTTCGCCATCGCCAGCCGGGGGAACTCGTGGGTCTTGACGTAGATGCCGCCGGTGTCGTCGGACACGGTGCGCAGCCCGCGCTCCAGCGAGTGGGAGTCGGCGTCGGTGATGTCGAGGGCGAAGACCGAGGTGCGGGCGGCCGTGAGGGCCTCCATCGCCCGGCGATAGCCGTCGTCGATGGTGATCCGCGGCCCCGCCGTCATGCTGCCGAGGGCGTAGCCGAAGAGCACGAGGGACTTCGGTCCGGGTATGGGCTGCAGGGCGGCGCCGAGGAGCTCGAGGGCGGCGGCCATCGAGGCGGCGTCGCGGGCCTCCCCGGCGTCCAGGTGCGCCCCCAGCGAGGGTCCGTGCAGGCCCGGCGGGGCGCTGCGCCCTTCGAGGATCCCGGTGGGGGTCAGCATGTCGGCGACGGCCCGGTGGTCGTCGGTGAAGTCGGCGCGCAGCTGGAGGTGGCTGCGGAACACCAGCAGCGCCACGCGGTCCTCCGGGCCGAGCCCGGCCACGAACTCGGCCGCCTTGGGCGTCATCCGAAGCAGCCCCGAGGTGCGGGAGGGGTGGAAGGCGGGGTCGACCTGGAAGAGGACCGCGATCAGGCGGCCCTCCGTCTCGGGCGGCGCGGCGGCCTCCCCGGCGGGGGCGGCGGCTGCGGCCGCGGCGGCGCCCGCGGTCGTGGGCACCCACGAGATCGACTCGACCTCGGCCCGGACCCCCGCCACCTCGACCTCGAAGTCCCGCGGGCCGAGCCCGAGGACCGGCTCGCCGTCCGGGCCCACGACCCGCACCTCGGTCACGATCCGGCGCACCTCGACCTCGCCGCCGAAGGCGGGCGGGTTGGGCTCCTGCGCCGCAGCGCCCGCCGCGCCGAGCACGAGGCACCACGCCGCCGGCACTGCCGGGCATCGCAGCCTGTTGCAGGGAACCACCCGACGATTGTACCCGGACATCGGCGCTGTGCCCGCTTCAGCGACGGTCCGCGGACGTCCCCCCGAACGGCAGCGAGCGCCGAAAGTACACCTCGGCGCCCCGACGGCGCACCGTGACCTCGAGGGCGTCGGCCTCGAACGGCCGGTCCGGGGGCATGAGCGAGAGCTCGTAGTAGCTCGAGATGGTGCGGGTGAGCTTGTCAACCGCGCTGTCGGGAAACCGGTAGGTCTTGATGTACAGGCCACCGGTGTCGTGGCTGACGGTGCGCAGCCCGGCCTCGAGGGTGTGGGCGTCGGCGGACGTGATGTCGAGGGTGAAGACCGTGGCGCGGGCCGCGGCCAGGGCGTCGATGGCCGTGTCGTAACTGCCGCGCTCGATGACGGGGTGGCCGGGGTTGTAGCGCCCGAGGCCCCAGCCGAAGAGGGCCACCGACTTCGGGCCGGGGATCGGGACCAGCGCCCTGCCGATCACCTCCAGGGCCTCGGTCAGAGTCGCCGCGCGGTCGGCGTCCTCAAGGTCGAGGAAGGCGCCGATCGAGGGCTCGGTCCGCGGCGGCGGCTCGAGGCTTCCGGAGAGGATCTCCCGGGTGGTGAGCATGCGCGCCACCGCCTCGCGGCCGGGGGTGAAGTCGGCGCGGAGCTCGAGGTGCGACTCGAAGGTGAACAGCGCGACCAGGTCGCCGGCCTCGAGGCCGCGCACGAAGCGCGCCGCCTGGGGCGCCATGCGCACCACGCCCTTGATGCGGTAGAGGTTGATGTCGGTCTGGAAGAGCACCACCACCAGCCGCGGCTCGCGGGCCGCGGCGGACGGGCCCGCGGGGCGGCCTCCCGCCGATGACGCCGCGTCGGCGGCGGCGGAGGAGGTGGGCACGAAGGTCACCGACTCCACCTCCACCCGACGGCCTCCGAGGGAGACCCTGAAGTCGTCGGCTGCGAGGTCCGACACGGGCTCACCGCCGGCATCGACGACCCGGACCTCGAGGAGGAGCCGGCGCACCTCCACGGACGCGCCGAAACGTGGCGGTTCCTGGGCAGGCGCCCGAGCCGCCGCGGCCGCCGCGATCGCGGCCGCCGCTCCGAACAGGGTGCGGCGGGCGATCGTGCGGACGGCCATGGTCGTTGTACGGCGCTACCAGGCCCCGGTTCTGGGATCGCTGCCGATGCGCTCGAGCAGCACCTCGACCGCCCGCCGCAGCTGGGAGTCCTCCGTGGCCGAACGGTCCTCGGCCGGCGGCTGCCACACCATCACGTCCGGTACCGCGCCGTTGTTCTCCATGTTGAGGCCGGATCCGGCCACGTACCACCCGCGGCCCGGCAACCGCACCAGCGCGCCGTCGAGGGTCGTGGTGCCGCCGGTGGAGATCACCGCGCCGAAGGTGGGCGAGCCCACCAGCGGGCCGCGCTCGAGCGTCTTGAAGGCGTGCGAGAAGATCTCGGCGTTGGAGTAGGAGTCCTCGTT
>CAZMED010000464.1:0-2578 GCA_964565045.1 uncultured Thermoanaerobaculia bacterium | reverse complement strand
AGGTGGTGGACGCCGTGCGCTCGGCCACCGAGGAGGTCTCGGTGGGCATCGTCGGTAAGTACGTGGACCTTGCAGACTCCTACAAGTCCCTCAACGAGGCCCTGATCCACGGCGGGCTCGCCAACGGGGTCAAGGTCAACCTGGTGTTCATCGACTCCGAGGACCTCGAGGGCTCGGGCTACCCCGGCCAGCTTTTCGAGGTCGACTCGATCCTGGTCCCCGGAGGCTTCGGCAAGCGCGGCATCGAGGGCATGATCCGCGCCATCGAGTTCGCCCGCGGTCACAAGATCCCCTTCTTCGGCATCTGTCTCGGCCTGCAGACCGCGATCATCGAGTTCGCGCGCAACGTCTGCGGGCTGGCCAACGCCCACTCCACCGAGTTCGTCAATCAGCCGCCCTACAAGGTGATCTACAAGATGCGCGAGCTGGTGGGCGTGGACCAGATGGGCGGCACCATGCGGCTCGGCAAGTACCCGTGTCGTCTGACCCCCGGTACGTCGGCGTGGAAGATGTACTCGAGCGACGAGGTCTGGGAGCGCCACCGCCACCGCTACGAGGTCAACCCCGAGTACGTGCCGCTGTTCGAGGAGAAGGGCCTGGTGGTGAGCGGCAAGTCGCCCGACCGCATCTTCGTCGAGGTCATCGAGTACCCCGCCCACCCGTGGTTCCTGGCCTGCCAGTTCCACCCCGAGTTCAAGTCGCGGCCGTACGCGCCGCACCCGATCTTCCGCTCGTTCATCGCCGCCGCGGTGGAGAACCACCGCCAGCGCCGCGCCGACGAGATCGACGAGGCGGCGACGACCTCAGACGCCGACGGCGTCGAGTCGGAGCTCGAGGCGGGGATCGAGGAGACCGCCGCAGCGGTGGAGCAGAACGAGCAGCAGACGGTTCAGACCTCGTAACGTTCAAACGTTCAACGTTTTAACGTTCGCACGTTGGCGCACGGATGGTACACTGTCCCGCGATGACCGACCACGGTTTCGACCTCGCCCCGGGCCTCCGCATCGGCGGTGGTGCGCGGCCGGTGTACATCGCCGGTCCATGTGTCATCGAGTCGCGCGACTTCGTGGTCGAGGTCGCCGGCCGGGTGCGGGACATCGCCCGCCGCCACGGCGTTCCCGTCGTCTTCAAGGCCTCCTACGACAAGGCCAACCGCTCCTCGGAATCCGGCTTCCGCGGCCCCGGCGAGGCGGCAGGCCTCGAGGCCCTGGCCGAGGTCAAGCGCGCCACCGATTTGCCGGTACTGACCGACGTCCACCACCCGGAGCAGGCGGCGCCGGCGGCCGCCGTGGTGGACGTGCTGCAGGTTCCGGCTTTCCTGTGCCGCCAGACCGACCTCCTGCACGCCTGCGGGCTCACCGGGCTGCCGGTCAACGTCAAGAAGGGCCAGTTCCTGGCCCCCGAGGACACCGCCAACCTGGTGGAGAAGCTGGCGGCCACGGGCAACCGGCGCGCCCTGTTGACCGAGCGCGGGACCAGCTTCGGGTACCACAACCTGGTGGTGGACATGCGCGGGCTGCCGGTGATGCGCCGCTTCGCCCCGGTCGTCTTCGACTGCACCCACTCGCTGCAGCTTCCGGGCGGCCTCGGCCACGCCACCGGCGGCGCGCGCGAGTTCCACCCGTATCTGGCGCGGGCGGCGGCCGCGGCCGGGGTTGACGGCTTCTTCATCGAGGTCCACCCCGATCCTGCCAACGCGCTGTCGGATGCCGCGACCCAGCTGAGCTTCGACGAGCTCGACCGCCTGATCGAGCAGCTCGAGGCCGTCTCCGAGGTGGTTCGGGAGGTGGCGCCGTGAGCCGCGAGCTGGCCCGCCAGGTGCTCGAGGCCGAGGCCGAGGCGATCCGCAACCTGATGGACCACCTCGACGGCGACTTCGACCGCGCGGTGGAGATGATCGCGGGCTGTCCGGGCCGCGTCGTGTGGACCGGCATGGGCAAGTCCGGCATCATCTGCCGCAAGATCGCCGCCACCATGAGCTCGACCGGCACGCCGTCGCTGTTCATGCACCCGGCGGAGGCGATCCACGGCGACCTCGGCATGGTCAAGGGCGACGACCTGGTGGTGGCGATCTCGCAGTCCGGGACCACCGACGAGGTGATCGAGCTGCTGCGGATGCTCAAGCGCCTCGGGGTGCGGCTCATCGCCGTCACCTCCAACCCCGAGTCGCCGCTGGCGAAGGCGGCCGACCTCCACCTCGACCTCGGAGTGCGCCGCGAGGCCTGCCCCTTCAACCTCGCCCCGACGGCCTCCACAACGGCCTCGCTCGCCCTCGGCGCCGCCCTCGCCATGGCCGTCGCGGTGGCGAAGGGCTTCCGCGAGGAGGACTTCGCGCGCCTCCACCCGGGCGGCAGGCTGGGCAAGCGCTTCCTGAGGGTGCGCGACCTCATGCACAGTGGGGACGAGGTGCCTCGCGTGGCGGCGGACGCGGCCATGAAGGACGTCATCTACGAGATGAGCCGCAAGGCGCTCGGCATGACGACCGTGCAGGACGACGGCGGAAGGCTGCTGGGGGTCATCACCGACGGCGACCTGCGGCGGCTGATGGAGCGCGACCCGGACCCGCTGGCGCGCACCG
>CAZMED010000463.1:0-2578 GCA_964565045.1 uncultured Thermoanaerobaculia bacterium | reverse complement strand
TCGATCACCATGTGGTGGTAGCCCTCGTCGTTGGGGAAGGTCGTGACCTTGGGCTCGGCCCCCTCGCGCAGGCCGTGGAACATCTCCAGGTACATCTTGGCGACCCGCTCCGGAGTCTGCCGGTAGTTGGGGTCGCCGAGGTCGAGGTTGAGCTCGCCCATGATGCCGGCCATGTGCCGCGCGATGCGCTCGATGATCTGCTCGTCGTTACCGAGCGGGATGGAGTTGTCGCCGTTCGCGGCCAACGCGATGCGCTCCTTGTCCTCCGGGTCCAGGGTCACGATGTCGGTCATGTCGTCTCTCCCCCCAGCGCAATGTCCGAACCGCCCGCCATATTCCAGCCCCGCCGAGGCCGAGCGGGTGTGAGCCCCGGACGCAGCAAGCTTCGCACACTCCGCGGTCTGCTACCATCCGCCATCATGGCGGCCACCTGGCTGATCACGGGCGCCCACGGCCAGCTCGGGCGCGCGCTGACCGCGCGCTGCGTTGCTCGGGGGCTGCGCTGCGAGGGCCGCGACCTCGACACCATCGACATCACGAACGCGGACGCGGTCGAAGCCTGGGTCGAGGCGGCGCTTCCCGCGGTGGTGGTCAACTGCGCCGCCTACACCGCGGTCGACGACTGCGAGGCGCAGCCCGAGCTCGCGATGCGAGTCAACGGCACCGCGGTCGGCCACCTTGCTGCGGCCTGCGACAGGGCCGGCGCCCGGCTGATCCAGGTCTCCACCGACTACGTCTTCGCAGGCGACGGGGAGCGTCCTTACCGAGAGGACGACCCCGTCGCGCCGCGCAGCGCCTACGGGCGATCGAAGCTGCGCGGCGAGGAGCTCGCGGCGCGGGCGCAGCAGCACCTGATCGTGCGCACTGCCTGGCTCTACGGCCACGGCGGGCAGCACTTCGTCAACGCCATCCGACGCCAGATCGACGACGGCGTGCGGGCCCTGCGGGTGGTGGCGGACCAGCACGGCAGCCCGACCTTCTGCGATGACCTGGCGGAAGCCATCGTCGATCTGGTCGAGGTCGGCGCGACCGGGGTCGTCCATGCCGTCAACGCGGGCGGCACCAGCTGGCACGGCTTCGCCGAGGAGATCGTGCGCCTCGTCGGCGCCCAGGTCGAGGTGCTCCCGGTCACGACCTCGGAGTATCCGCGGCCGGCGGCGCGGCCGGCGTACTCGGTGCTCGACGCCTCCCGGCTCGAGCGCCTGCTGCGACGGAAGATGCTGCCATGGCAGGACGGGCTCCGCCGCTACCTGGACGGGCCATGAGGGCGCTGATCACCGGCGTCACGGGCTTCGTCGGCGGCCACCTCGTCGAGCAGCTGGAGGCCGACGAGCCCGGGCTCGAGCTCTGGGGCCTGGTGTGGGACGAAGAGCCCGGACAGGCGCCACCGTCGGTCCGCCAGCTCAGCGGCGACCTGTCGCTCCCCTCCTCGCTGTCGCGCAACCTCGAGATCGCACGCCCCCACCTCGTCTTCCACCTCGCCGGCGCGACCTCGGTGGCGAGCTCCTGGCAGCAGCCCGACCGCTCCTTCCAGGTCAACGCCGTCGGGACCCTGAACCTGCTCGATGCGCTGCGCGCTTCGGGCCTGCAGCCGACCGTGGTCATCGCCTCCTCGGCCGAGATCTACGGCGCGGTGCCGCGAGCCGAGCAGCCGATCGCGGAGGCGGCGCCGCTCGCCCCGGTCTCGCCCTACGCGGCGAGCAAGGCGGCCCAGGACCTGATCGCCGCCCAGTACCACCGCGGCTTCGGGCTGCCGACGGTGCGATTGCGGCTTTTCCCGCACACCGGCCCGCGGCGGCCGCCGCAGTTCGCGCTCTCGAGCTTCGCCCGCCAGATCGCCCGTATCGAGCTCGGGCTCGAGCCGCCGGTGCTCGCGGTCGGCAACCTCGAGGCGGTGCGCGACTTCACCGACGTGCGCGACGTCGCCCGCGCCTACCGGCTGGCGGCCGCAAAGGGCCGGCCTGGCGCCGCCTACAACGTCGGCAGCGGCCGCGGCGTCAGCATCCGCGAAGCGCTCGACATCCTCCTCGGCCTCTCGCGCGCCGAGATCGAGGTCACCGTGGATCCCGCGAGGCTCCGCGCCGCCGACGTCGAGGTTCTCGTGGCCGACGCCTCGAGCTTCACGGCCGACACCGGCTGGCGGCCCGAGATTCCCCTCGAGCGGACGCTCGGGGACCTGCTCGACTGGTGGCGGGGGCAGCTGCGAACATGAAGCGGGGCGGGCTCGGGCACCGGGACTGCAGCGGTCCGGCGGGTCCGTGGCATCGTCGAACATGGAGGGACCGTTCATGAACATGGACCGGCGCAACCGGATCGCGCAGTGGGCCTTCGACACCCGGTCGATTCTCGGCCGCTTCCACCTCTGGCTCGAGGACGTCGAGCTCGAGCACCACGGCCCACAGGAAAACGACGATCTGTCGTTCGCGGGCGGTTCCCTGGAAAGGGCGTTCGTGGTCGCGGCCGCCGTCACGGCCCTCGGCACCCGCCTCTTCGGCCGCTGGGCCGAGGGCGCCGGCCTCGACAAGGCCGGCATCAACCGGGTCAAGAAGGACGCCGACGCGGTCTCGGCCTACGCCCT
>CAZMED010000462.1:0-2579 GCA_964565045.1 uncultured Thermoanaerobaculia bacterium | reverse complement strand
GAGGGTGCGGGGATCGTGATCCTCGAGGAGCTCGAGCACGCGAGGCGGCGGGGCGCCCCGATCCTGGCCGAGATCCTCGGCTTCGGCATGTCGTCGGACGCGTTCCACATCTCGGCGCCGTCCGAGGACGGGGACGGCGCCATGCGGGTGATCCGCCTCGCGCTCGAGGACGCCGGGCTCAATCCCGAGCAGGTCGACTACGTCAACGCCCACGGGACCGCCACCCCGGCAGGAGACACGGTCGAGACCCGCGCGCTGAAGGGCGTCTTCGGCGCTCATGCGAGCGATCTCATGGTGTCCTCCACCAAGTCGATGACCGGCCACCTCCTGGGCGCCGCCGGCGGTCTCGAGTTCGGGATCGCGGTGCTGTCCGTGGTGCACGGCGTCGTGCCGCCGACCATCAACCTCGAGCATCCGGAGCCGGAGAACGATCTCGACTACGTGCCGCACACGGCGCGAGAGGCCGACATCAAGGTCGCCCTCAGCAACTCCTTCGGGTTCGGCGGCACCAACGCCTGCCTGGTGGTCGGCAGGTTCGACTGAGGGTGTCTCGCCGCCCTCTCGACGAGAGCCGGTGACGTATGCGGGCGAGTTTCAACAGCTGGTTCGCGCGGTTCGCCCGATTCTCGAGCCGGGTCGATCTCTACAACTTCGGCCGCTGGCTGGTGCTCGCGCTGCTGGTCGGGGTCGTCGCCGGGCTCGGCGGCACGTTCCTGACCTGGGGGGTCGAGGGGATCAGCTCGATACTGCTCGGTCAGGGCGCGGGGTTCCACGTTCCCGGCCACGGGGCCGCGGCCGACCCCACCTGGTCCGCCCCCGAGCGGCCGTGGGTGCTGCTGCTGGTGCTGCCCCTGGCAGGCCTGCTCGTGGGTTGGATCGTGCAGACCTTCGCCCCCGAGGCCGAGGGCCACGGCACCGACGCCGTCATCAACGCCTACCACCGCGGCCGGGCGGTGATCCGCCGCCGCGTGGTGCCGGTGAAGCTCCTCACGTCGATGCTCACCATCGGCTCCGGGGGCTCGGCCGGACGCGAGGGGCCGGTGGCGCAGATCGGGGCCGGCTTCGGTTCCTACCTCGCGGACCTGCTCCGGCTCGGTTACCACGACCGGCGGGTGCTCGTGATCTCGGGCGTGGCGGCGGGCGTCGGCGGCATGTTCAGGGCGCCGCTGGGCGCGGCGCTGTTCGCCGTCGAGGTCCTCTACTCGGACCCCGACTTCGAGTCCGAGGCCCTCATCCCGGCGATCATCTCGTCCATCGTCTCGTACGTGGTCGTGGCCTCGTTCACCGGCTGGAACGCCATCTTCGACACCGCCGACATCCGCTTCGCGCGCCCGCACGAGCTGCTCGCCTACCTCGTACTGGGCATGGTGCTCGCAGTCGTCGGCGTCATCTACGTCAAGGTCTTCTACGGGATGCGCGACGGGGTCTTCGCGCGGCTGCCGATCCCGGCCTGGACCAAGCCCGCCGTCGGCGCGCTGCTGCTCGCGGTGCTCGCCATCGCGGTGCCGCAGGTCATGGGCGGCGGCTACGGCTGGCTGCAGCTCACCCTGGACGAGCAGCTGCCTCTGAAGGTCCTCGTGCTCCTGCTGCCGGCGAAGATCCTGGCGACCTCGCTCACGATCTCGTCGGGAGGCTCGGGCGGCGTCTTCGCGCCGTCGCTGGTGATCGGTGGCGTCGCCGGGGCGGTGTTCGCCGACCTCGTCCAGCGGGTGGCCCCGCAGTACGCGCCGCCGACCGCGGCCTGCGTGTTGGTGGGGATGGGGGGCTTCTTCGCCGGGGTCGCCAAGGTGCCCATCGCCTCCCTCATCATGGTCGCCGAGATGAGCGGGTCGTACGGGCTCCTGGTGCCGATGATGCTGGTGTCGTCGGTGGCCTTCCTGCTGATGCGCGGCGTCAGCATCTACGAGCAACAGGTCCCCGGGCGGGTCGACTCGCCGGCCCACATCGGCGAGTTCCAGATCGACGTGCTCGAGCGCCAGACCGTGCGCGAGGTCATGGACCCGAACCAGCGCATCGTCACGGTCGCGCCCGGGGCCTCCTTCGACGCGGTCCTGGCGCTGCTCGCGGACGCCGACCAGTACGCCTTCCCGGTGGTCGACGAGCACGGAATGGTGGAAGGCATGTTCAGCATCAACGACGTGCGCCGGGTCATGGCGACACCCGAGGTGTGGCCCCTGCTCGTCGCGTCCGATCTGGGCGTGACCGCACGCGGCATGGCCTACCTCGAGCCCGACGACGACCTCCACACCGCCTTGCAGCGCTTCACGGCCTTCCAGCGCGATATCCTGCCGGTCGTCGACGGTCGGCCGCCGGCGCCGGTGATCGGCCTGCTGCGGCACCACGAGGTCATGGAAGCCTACGACCGCGAGATCCAACGCCTGCGCGCCGAAAACGCGGACTAGCAATTCGCGGCGGGGTCCCCCCCGCCGCGCCGCGCTGACCTCCACCGTCCGGCCGGCACGAGCCCCCCTCCTTGCGAGGGTGCCGATCTTGAGAGGCGATGGCACCCACGAGACCGGGGGGTGCGGTTGGGAAATCCGAAATCCGAAATCCGAAATGGGCGTGCGGGTGGGCAATGC
>CAZMED010000461.1:0-2595 GCA_964565045.1 uncultured Thermoanaerobaculia bacterium | reverse complement strand
TGGATGGTGTGGAAGCGGCCGCTGGAGGTGGATGCCAGGTTCAGCCGCCTGGCACTCTCCAGGATCGGCTTCGACACGACTCGGATCGCGACGCCGGACGGCCGGATGACGGTGTGGCAGGCCGGCTCGGGCCCGTGCATGGTGCTGCTGCACGGGGCCGGCGACCAGGCCGGCGCCTGGGCGCGGATGGTGCCGCCGCTGGTCGAGGAGTACCGGGTGACGATCCCCGACCTGCCGGGCCACTGGAAGAGCGACCCCCGCAGCGGACCCCTCGGCGTCGGCCAGGTGCTGGCGGGTCTCGAGGCCGTCATGGAGGGCCCGTGCGCGGGCGAGCCGGCGATCCTGGTGGGCAACTCCCTCGGCGCGTGGGTCGCCATGCTCTACGCTCACCAGCACCCGGAGCGGGTCGAGAGGGTGGTGGCGGTCAACGGCGGCCCGATCCGCGAGGACAACCCGCAGGTCAATCTGTTCCCGACCACCCGGGAGGAGGCCCGCGCGACCATGAAGGCCCTGATGGGGCCGGCGACGCCGCCGATCCCCGACTTCGTGCTCGACGACGTGATCCGTCACGCCCGCGTCGGCCCCGCCGGCCGTCTTGCGCAGACCGCGAACGAGATGGGGCGCTACCTCCTCGACGGCCGCCTCGACGAGATCGAGGTGCCGGTGGAGCTGGTGTGGGGCGACGCCGACGGGCTGATGACGCTCGACTACGCGCAGCGCCTGCTCGACGGACTGCCGCGGGCCAGGCTCCACACCGTGCACGGCTGCGGCCACGTGCCGCAGCGCGAGTGCCCCGGCGAGACATTGGAGGCGCTGCAGCAGGCCCTCGCTCAGGCCCCGGTCGAGCCGCCGGCCGTCGAGGAGGCGGAGGCAGAGGAGGCGATGCCGTGATCTGCGGCGACATCGTCGGCCATCGCGCCCGGCTCTCACCCGACCGCACCGCGATCGTCGATGTCCGGAGCGGCACGCGTCTGAGCTACCGCGAGGCGAACCGGCGCGCTGCGGCCTGCGCGCGGACCTGGCTCTACGGGCTCGGGCTCAAGCCGGGCGACCGCATCGGCATCCTGGCGGGGAACCGCCTCGAGTTCCTCGACGCCTTCTTCGCCGCCGGCAAGTCGGGCGTCATTCTCGTGCCCCTGGGCACCCGTCTGACGGCGGCGGAGCTGGCGGTGATCGCGGCCGACTGCGGCCTGTCGGCGCTGGTCTTCGGTGACGAGCACCTGGCCACCGTGCGGGAGCTGGCCGGCCTCGCGGATCTCGGGAGGCTGGTGGCGCTGGACGAGGGCGCCGACCTCGAGGCCGCGTCCTGGGCCCGGCTGCAGGAGCGTTTCGGCCAGGGCGATTACGTCCCTGCAGTGTGCGGGCCCGAGGACCCCTACTGCCTGCTCTACACCTCGGGCACCACCGGCAGGCCGAAGGGTGTGATCACTCCACACCGCATGGTGGCCTGGAACGCCTACAACACGGTCGTGTGCTGGCAGCTGAGCGAGAACGACGTCAGCCCGATCTTCACCCCGCTCTACCACGCGGGCGGACTCGGCGCCTTCCTGACGCCGATCCTGCTCGCCGGCGGCACCGTCGTGCTGCACCGCGAGTTCGAGGCCTCCGAGGTGTGGCGGACCATCGAGACGGAGCGCTGCACGGTGGTGCTCGGCGTGCCGACCATCTGGAAGATCCTGGCCGAGGCGCCGGAGTTTCAGACCGTCGACCTCGGACACGTGCGCTGGTTCATCTCCGGCGGGGCGCCGCTGCCGCGGCACCTGGTGTCGGTTTACCGCGAGCGCGGGGTCGTGCTGCGGCAGGGCTACGGGCTGACCGAGGTCGGCGTCAACTGCTTCGCCATGTCCGACGAGGAGGCGTGGGCCAAGGCCGGCTCGATCGGCCGGCCGCTGATGTTCACCGAGGCGCGGGTCATGGGCCCCGACGGCAAAGAGCTGCCGCCGGACGAGGTCGGCGAGCTGTGCTTCCGCGGGCCGCACGTCTCGACAGGCTACTGGAACAACCCGCAGGCGACCGTCGAGTCGCGCGACACGGACGGCTGGTTTCACACCGGCGACATGGCCTGCCGCGACGCCGACGGCTTCTTCTCCATCGCCGGCCGCGCCAAGGACATGTTCATCTCCGGCGGCGTCAACGTCTATCCGGCCGAGATCGAGAACGTGCTCCTGCAACACCCGGCGCTGGCGGACGCGGCGGTTGTGGGGGTGCCGCACGACACCTGGGGCGAGGTCGGCGTGGCCTTTGTGGTGCCTGCGCCAGGACAGGACGCGGAGCCTGGTGAGCTCGCCGCGTTCTGCGGGGTGCGTCTGGCGCGCTACAAGATCCCGAAGGAGTTCCACCTGCTCGAACAGCTGCCCCGGACGCCGTACGGAAAGGTGGTGAAGGGGGAGCTGGTGGAGAGGTGGAAGAAGCAGAAGCACAGTTAGGAATTAGGAATTAGGAATTAGGAATTAGGAATTCCGCCCAACCGCCCGTGGGGGTCATGGGCACGACATTTCAATCTGGGAGGTCACGTGAAGAAGATCTATATCGCTGCGTATCACCAATCCAAGTTCGGCAAGCTGTTCGACATGACGGTGCCGCAGATCATCGCCA
>CAZMED010000460.1:0-2597 GCA_964565045.1 uncultured Thermoanaerobaculia bacterium | reverse complement strand
GTTCCAACGATGTGGGTGGGAGGTCGCAGTGCTCGAGGCGGGCGCCCCTGGCGTTGAGGCTCACCCTGAGCATCTCGGTCCTGTTGACGGCGGTCACGGGCACCGCATCGCCGACCGCCGCCCGCAGGGCGTCGCCGGCCATGATCGGGCAGTTGTTCTCCGCCGAGAGGTGGAGGCCGACCACCGCCTTGAGCAGCGAGGATGAGAGCTCACCCACCGCCTCGGCGCTCTGGTGGTTCGACAGGTGCCCGGTCGAGGAGGCGATGCGCTGTTTGAGCGGCCACGAGTACGGGCCGTTGCGCAACATGTCGGCGTCGTGGTTGGCCTCGATCAGCAGCAGCTCGCAGCCCTGAAACCGCTGACCGAGCAGGGTGGTCACCTGGCCGGTGTCGGTGCAGTAGGCGGCGCTGTGACGGCCGTCGTCGAACACGAAGGCGACCGGTTCGGCGGCATCGTGGGAGGTGCCGACCGGGGTCACGCGCAAATCGCCGAAGCGCACCGTCCTACCGGAGAGGAGCTCGCCGCCGCCGTTGCTGCGGACCTTCAAGGCCGACCAGGTGCCGTGCGTGGTCCACACCGGCGCGTCGCGGTGGCGGCGGAGAAACACCTCGAGGCCGCGGATGTGGTCGCCGTGCTCGTGGGTCAGGAGCACCGCGCCCACCTCCTCCGGCGAGGCGCCGAAGGCCTCCAGCCGCTTGCGGACCTGGGCCGCCGAGACGCCCACGTCCACCAGCAGCGACACGCCGCCCGCGCGGACCAGGACCGAGTTGCCCGAGGATCCGGAGGCGAGGACCAGGATCTCCACGCTCAGACCCCGGTCGAGCCGAAGCCGCCGGCGCCGCGGTCGGAGGCGCTCAGGGCATCGGCCTCGGTGAAGCGGGCCCGGCTGACGGGCGCGATGATGAGCTGGCCGATGCGGTCGCCGCGGCCGATCACCACCGGCTCGGCGCCGTGGTTGACCAGCAGCACCATGAGCTCGCCGCGGTAGTCGCTGTCGATGGTGCCGGGCGCGTTGACCACCGTCAGACCGCGCCGGATGGCGAGCCCCGAGCGGGGTCGCACCTGGCCCTCGTAGCCGGCCGGGATCTCGAGGATGAGGCCGGTCGCGACCGCCGCCCGCTCCCCGGGAGCGATCACCAGCTCGTGCTCCACCGCGGCGCACAGGTCGGCGCCTGCCGCTCCTGTGGTCGCGTACGAAGGCAGGGGCAGCCCTTCGGCATGGGGCAGGCGGTGGACACGGACCTCCAAGGTCATGGGGAGATGATACGACATGAAGAATGAGGAATTAGGAATGAGGAATGAGGAATGAGGAATTGAACGCCGCCGCCGGTCAACCTGCAATTCGCGTCTGCGAATTGCTCGCGGCGCCTTCGGGCCCGCAGACGGCCGACGCCATGCGCTCGGGGCGCAGGATCTCGGCCGCCAGACCGCGCACCTGTTCCGGCGTGACCGCGCGCAGCTCGCCGCGGGCCCTGTCGGGGTCGAAGCGGCGGCCACGGTCGAGCAGCTCGCCGACATCGAGCGAGCAGATCCCCGACGGGGACTCGATGTCCATCTCCAGGCCCCGCGAGAGGCCCTCCTTGGCAACCTCGACCTCGTCGTCGGCGAGGTCGCCTGCGATGCGCTCGACCTCCTCGCGGACCAACTGCAGCGCCTCGCCGAAGACGTCTGGCGCGCAGGCCCAGCCGATCTCGAGCAGACCCCCGAGGTGGCGCAGCACCGGTCCCGACCACACGTCGTAGGTAATGCCCTCGTCCTCCCGCAGGCGCTGGAAGAGGCGGCTGGCGGCGCCGTCGCCGAGGCAGCGGTTGAGGACCGCCAGTGCCGCCACCCTCGGGTCGCCGACAGCGATGGCTTCGTAGGCGAGCCGCGCGTGGACCTGGTCGGTTCCCTCGCGGCTGAGGTCGAGGTGGGCGCCCCGCCACCTCAGCGCCGGCAGCGGCGGCGCCACCGGCGGCTGTTCGAGCGGCAGGCGCGCGAGGCGGGACGTGACAAGGGCGGGATCGACGTCGCCGACCACGGCCGCCACCATCCCCCCGGGCCGCACCAGCGCGGCGTGGTGGCGGCGGAGGTTGGCGGGGGTCAGGCGATCGAGCGATTCGCCGGTGCCGATCACCGGCCGTGCCAGCGGGTGGCGGCCCCAGGCCGCCTGCAGCAGGGCTTCCTCCACCCGCTCGGCGGGGTCGTCGGCCACGAGCTCGAGCTCGGCCCTCGTCACCCGCAGCTCGAGCTCGACGTCGGCGGGCTCGAAGGTCGGGCTGAGGACCGCGTCCACCAGCAGGTCGAGGGCCTCGGCGAGGGCGTCGACGGTGGTGTTGACGCTGACGCCCATGAGCTCGGAGCTGGTCCACGCGTCCACCTCGCCGCCCAGCCGTTCCACGGCCAGGGCGAGCTCGTGGCGGCTTCGGCCGCCGCACGAGCGCAGGGTCAGGTGCTCGACCAGATGGGTGGCGCCGGCCAGGGACGCCGGATCGTGGGCGGCGCCGCGGGTGATCCACACGCCGGCGGCCACGGTCCTGCGGCCGGGCATGGACTGCGTCAGCAGTGCGGGCGGGTGCGGGGTCTCGCGTCGCGGCACGGCGGGGAAGTGTACCTCA
>CAZMED010000459.1:0-2605 GCA_964565045.1 uncultured Thermoanaerobaculia bacterium | reverse complement strand
GCCGCACGCACCCGCGCGTTGGTGGCATCGGAGCCGAGCAGCTGCGGTCCCTCCTCGGGCGTGGCGAGCTTCGTTTCGTAGGCCAGGATGTAGATGTAGGAGTACTCGCCGAGCCCCATGTCGACGGCTGCGAGCGCCCGATTGCGGGTGTCGAAGAAATCCCCGATCAGCGGTCCCATGCCCACCATCGCCCGGGTGGTCGAAAAGGCCTGGCGGATGACCTCGAGCTTTTTCACGTTCTCCTGTTGGTCGAAGGCCTCGAGCCGGGCCACCTCGTCCTCGGCTCGCTGGAGATCGGAACAGCTCGCGGCGAGGGCCCGACGCACCTCGAGGAACGCCTCGACACGATCCGCGGAAGGGACGCCGGACAGCGGCGGGACGTAGCTGTCCTGCGTCCCGTGCCGCGCCTCCAGCTCGGTACGGGTGTCGATCGCGCGGTCGAGCGGGCGCATCACGAGGAAGGAGAGGATGAGTGGCACGGCGACGGCGATCACCACCAGGGACAGGCAGCCGACCATGCCAACCTTGAAGCAGCTCCAGGACTCACTCATGGCGCCTCCGAACCGGTGGGGGTCGAGGGACCCATCCGCCCGTGCAATTATCAACGCGTCAGCCGGGTTGAGGTGAACAGTATGACCGAAGTGCAGTGCGCGGCCGGGCCGCACGGGCGCGGCCGGTCTCCGGAGGCAGACTCATGACGACCTCGGCTCCGACGCGGAACCACGCGGCCTGGATCGGTCCGCTCCTGGCCCTGGTGGGGCTGGTGAGTTACTTCGCTGTCGCGGTGAAGATCCCTGATTTGCGAGACAGTGCCGCCGCCAACCTGCTGATCGTCGGCGCGGGGGTCGGCCTGGCGGCATGGGGCGTGCTGCGTCGCCGCAACTGGAAGAGCTGGCTCGGCCTCGGCGGCGCCGCGGTGTTCGCGGGCCTCCTCGTCGCCTACGTCTTCGGGCTGTCGAACCAGCTCCCGGGGTCCGAGGACGCGCCCGTCGTCGGCGCTCCGGCGCCACCGCTCCGGCTCCCCGACCAGACCGGGCGGGACGTCGAGCTCGCGGCGCTCTCGGACCGCCGTGTGGTGGTCGTCTTCTACCGCGGCTTCTGGTGACCCTTCTGCCGATCAGAGCTGCAGGGCCTGCAGTCACGCCTGTCCGAGATCCGAGCCGCTGGCGCCGAGGTCGTTGCGGTGTCGGTCGACACCTCTGAGGAGTCCGCCCGCCTGGCCGAGGGCCTCGGCCTGGAGTTCCCGCTGCTGTCGGACGTCGAGCGCGAGGCGATCCGCGCCTGGGGCGTCGCGCACGAGGAGGGCCTGCCGGGTCAGGCGATCGCGCGGCCGGCGAGCTTTCTGGTCGAGCGCGACGGTACGGTCTCGTGGCGCAGTCTGACCGACAACTGGCGGGTGCGGCTGCGGCCGGAGGAGCTGCTGGAGGCCCTGGGCGCCGACCCCTGATCGTGGATAATGTGCGGGGAGGCGCAGCAAGTGGGTCGTGCGAGTATTCGAACCGCAGCGTTGGTCGGCCTGATTCTGGTGACGTCGGCTGCGGCGGGCGCCGACGCCGACCCGCCGCCGGACTGGGTGCCGGAGCTGCGGCTCAGCTACGTTGACCCGGCCACGGGCTCGAGGGTGGCGTGCTCCGATCCGTGCCGCCGCTTCGAGGTTCCGGAGGGCGCCGTGCTGGCCGTCGGGGTGACGGTGGCCAACCGAGGCGGCGATGCGCGGTCCGACGGCCCGGTGTGGGACCTGTGGTGGGACCAGCGGTTGCACCCGTTCCCGGGGATCGACACCGCGGCCTGCATCGACCCGGACGGCACCATCGACATGCCCTGCTGGGGAGACCTGGTGGAGCGCGTCGACTGGGCGAGCTGGCGGGCGTTGCCCTCTGATGTCAGCTGCGTGCCGGAGGAGCCCGGGGGCTGTCTCGACGTGATCCTGCAGGTGCCGGTGTCGGCGCACTTCGACGGCTCGCGGGGACGGGGCGTGTACTCGCTGGCACTGTGGGTGGACCGCTTCCGGGCCGGCGTCGAGCGCAACGAGCTCGACAACTTCGCGGGTCCGGTGCGGGTGGTCGTCCGCGCCGGCGCCGCCGCCGAGCCCGAGACTGAGGAGGCAGCGGCTGTCGCACTGCCCGAGCAGGGTGGCGCGGGGACCCTGGTGTTCGGTGCGGTCGGGAAACCGTTCGCCGTGGCAGTTCTCGACGAAACCGTCGATCAGGGCTTCGCGCTGAGCTCGCCGCGGTCGCGCGCCACCCTCGGCTTCAACCCCGGGGTCCCCGGCGAGGTCGTCGTCGAGGTGGACCAGGTGGGGGCCTGGGGGAAGATCGTCGTCGAGGTGCGCAAGGTCTCCACCGGAGAGGTCCTCCAGGAAGCGTATGGGCTGGGGCGGTTGCGCCTCGAAGGACCGGTTCATGAGGGGCTCCTCAAGGACGACCGCCGCTTCGAGGTGGTGGTCCGCCTCGATGAGGGGACTCGCGGCGTCCGCGGCACGGTGCGCGTCACCTATCCGGCCCGGGCGAGGTTCATCGCCTCGCCGCCTTCCGTCGCAGGGCCCTGAGCCGGCGGGTAGCCGGGGGCGCTGCCGCCGCGCCACGAGCACATGTCGTGCCCGCTG
>CAZMED010000458.1:0-2608 GCA_964565045.1 uncultured Thermoanaerobaculia bacterium | reverse complement strand
ATGGCGAAGGCGGCCTGGTTGGCGCCGAAGCCGCGCATGGCGCCGCAGGGCGGGTTGTTGGTGTAGACCGTGCGCGCCTCGACGTCGACGTTGGGCACCCGGTACGGGCCGCAGCAGTGGCCCGCCGCGCGCTCGAGCACCTTGGCGCCCACCGAGGCGTAGGCGCCGGTGTCGCCCACGATCCGCGCGCGCACCGCCGTGAGGCGGCCCTCGGCATCGCAGCCCGCGGTGTAGTGCAGGGTCAGGGGGTGGCGTTTGGGGTGGATGCGCATGGACTGCTCACGGGTGAGCACGATCTTCACCGGCCGTCCGAGCAGCCGGGCGGCGAGGGCGGCGTGGCCCTGCACGGAGAGGTCCTCCTTGCCGCCGAAGGCGCCGCCGTTGGAAACCAGCTCGACCTCGACCGCCGCCGGTCCGACTCCCAGGATGGCGGCGATCTGGCGCTGGTCGTCGTGCACCCCCTGGCCCTGGGAGAAGACCTTCACCCCTCCGTCGAGCGGCAGGGCGAGCGCCGCCTCGGGCTCGAGGAAGGCGTGCTCGATGCGCTGGGTGGTGAAGGTCTCGTCGACGACGTGCGCCGAGGCGGCGAGCGCCGCCGCGACGTCGCCGCGCGCGAAGGCGCACACCTCGAGCAGGTTGCCGCCGTCGTGGATCGCCGGGGCACCGGCGGCGAGCGCCGCCTCGGGCGTGGCCACCGGCTCGAGAATTTCGTACTCGACCGCCACCAGCCCGGCCGCCGTCCGCGCGCGGTGCCGGGAGTCGGCGACCACGATCGCGAGCACGTCGCCGACGCAGCGCGTCGTCTCGCCCGCCGCCACCAGCAGCGGCCAGTCGCGGACCACGAGACCGTGACGGCGGGCGCCGGGGATGTCGGACGCGAGGATGACCCGTTCGACCCCGGGCGCGGCGAGGGCCGGCGCGGGATCGATCCGAACGATCCTCGCGCGGGGGTGGTCGGCGAGGACGAGCGCGCCGTGCAGCATGCCCTCGGCGTGCAGATCGGCGACGAAGTCCTTCATGCCCAGCACCTGGTCGCGGCCGCGGTAGCGGGGCGCCGAGGCGCCGACGCCGTCGTGGACCGGGAGGGCGGTGGCCCGCTCGAGGCCGTGCGCCTCGCCGAAGAAGTGCGGCCGCCGCGGTGGCCCGTCGCCGGCCGTCCGACCCTCCGCCCAGGCCTCGCCGGCGGTCTGGATGGCGTCGACGATGCGGTGGTAGCCGGTGCAGCGGCAGAGGTGCCCGGCAAGCCCGCGCTCGATCCGCTCGCGGCGGGCGGTGAGGCCCCTGTCGATCAGGTGGGAGGCTCGGACCGCGATGCCCGGCGTGCAGAACCCGCACTGCACCGCGCCCTCGCGCAGGAAGGCGTCGGCGAGGAGTGCGCGCATCCGTTCCGGCAGGCCCTCGAGGGTGACGATCTCGCGGCCCGCGGCCTGGTCGGGCCGCAGCTGGCAGGCGAGGGTGGGGCGCCCGTCGAGAAGCACGGTGCAGCAGCCGCACATGCCCTGCGAGCAGCCGTCCTTGGGCGAGTGCAGGCCGCAGGACTCGCGCAGCACGTCGAGCAGGGACATGCCCTCGTCGTGGTCGACGCTCGTGGAGCGGCCGTTCAGGACGATCGCGAGGGTGGGCACGGCGGCTCCACGCCGTTGCGCAGGGCGACGATCTCGGCCGCGATGCTGACCGCGATCTCCTCGGGGGTGTGGCTGCCGATGGCGAGGCCGATCGGTGCGCGCACGGCGGCGAGGTCCGCCTCGGGAACACCGTCACGCCGCATGTCGGCGACCATGCGCGCGATCTTCGCCTTGCTGCCCATCAGGCCCAGGTAGGCGTAGGGCCTGCCGAGCAGGCCCTCGAGCACCCGGCGATCGTGCTCGTGGCCGAAGGTCATGATGGTGACCCACGAGTGGTCGCCGTCGACCACGTGGTCTGCGATGCGGCCGAAGTCGACGACCCGGCGCACGTGGGCGAAGCCGTTGGCGGCCATGGTCGGCAGGTCCTCGCGGTCGTCGAGAACCACGATCCGGAAGGGGAGCGTGGCCATCACTCTCGACAGCGCCAACGAGACGTGCCCGCCGCCGACGATCGTCAGCGTGTCGAGCAGCCCGACCGGCCCCTCGTAGGACCACCCTGCTCCGTCGTCGACGAACCGGTAGAGCCCCGCCTCGCCGGGAGAGAATCGAAGCCCCTCCGGTGTGAGCGAGAGCGTCCCGGCCTGATGTCGGCCGAGGCTTTCCACCATCGACGCGATCTCCCCTTCATCATTTCGCGTCAGCGAAATGATCGCGAAGACCTGCAGCCCGGAGCACAGGGTGCCGCCCTCGCCCGGGGTGTGGCGGAAGCGCACCAGCTCGGCGCCGCCGTCGTGGCGGCGGGCCCGCTCGATCAGCTCCTTCTCCGCAGCACCGCCGCCGATGGTGCCGGCGAACGCCGTCTCCGAGACCACCACTTTGGTGCCGGTGACGCCCGGCACCGACCCCGAGTGGTCGATCACGAAGACGAGCACCGGACGCCGCCCGGCGGCGAGCTCCTCGAGCGCGAACTCCCACGGGTCGGCCTGGGTGTGCAGCAAATGGTCCACGAAGCGATTGTAGCCGAGGAGCTCGAGGCGTCGTTC
>CAZMED010000457.1:0-2609 GCA_964565045.1 uncultured Thermoanaerobaculia bacterium | reverse complement strand
AAGCGCTTCCTGCCGCTGATCGAGATCGGCAACTTCGAGGACGACTGGCACCGCCTCGCCGACTGCGACTGGATCGTCGAGGTCGTCGTCGAGCGTCTCGACATCAAGCAGAAGGTCTTCGCCCGTGTCGACGAGGTGCGCAAGCCGGGCAGCATCGTGTCCTCCAACACCTCCGGCCTCTCGATCGCCGGCATGACCGAGGGCCGCTCCGAGGACTTCAAGCAGCACTTCCTGGTCACCCACTTCTTCAACCCGGTGCGCTACATGCGGCTGCTCGAGCTGGTCGGCGGCGAGCACACGAAGCCCGAGATCCTGGACTTCTTCACCGACTTCGGCCGCTTCCGGCTCGGCAAGGGCATCGTCTTCGGCAAGGACACGCCCAACTTCATCGGCAACCGGATCGGCACCTTCGGCATCGCGGCCACCTTCAAGGCCATGATGGAGATGGACTACCAGGTCGACGAGGTCGACGCCATCACCGGCCCGGCCATGGGGCACCCGTCGAGCGCGTCCTTCGGCACCGTCGACCTGGTCGGCATCGACGTGCTCGCCCACGTCACCAACACGATCTACGAAGGCTGCCCCGACGACGAGCAGCGCGACATCTTCCAGGTGCCGGACTTCATCAAGAAGATGATCGAGGCCGGGTCGCTCGGCCGCAAGACGAAGGACAAGGGCGGCTTCTACCGGGTCCGGAAGGAAGCCGACGGCAGCAAGACCAAGCTGGTCATCGACTGGAAGACCGGCGAGTACCGTCCCAAGGAGCGGCCGCGCATCGCCTCGCTCGGCAAGGCCAAGGCCACCCACGACGTCAAACAGAGGCTGCGGGACGTGGTCTTCGCCGACGACCGCGCCGGCGCCTTCGCGTGGCGGCTGATGCGCGACACACTGGCCTACAGCTCGAGGCGCTTCGGCGAGATCTCGGACTCCATCGTCGACATCGACAACGCGCTGCGCTGGGGCTACAACTGGGACCTCGGGCCCTTCGAGGCCTGGGACGTGCTCGGCGTCGCCAAGGTGGTGGAGAAGATGAAGGCCGAGGGCGTCGAGCCCGCACCCTGGGTCACCGAGATGCTCGGAGCGGGTCACGAGAGCTTCTACCTCGAGTCCGCCGACGGCCGCCAGTACTACGATCCCGCCACCAAGTCCCACCTCGCGGAGCCCAAGCCCGACAGCTTCATCGTGCTCGCGGACCTCAAACGCGACGAGAAGAAGATCGTCTACGGCAACAACAGCGCCTCGATGGTGGACATCGGCGACGGCATCGCCTGCATCGAGTTCCACTCGGCCCTGCAGCCGCGCATGAACCCGATCGACGACAAGATCATCGACGTCATGTCCAAGGGCCTCGAGATCGCCGAGCGCGACTTCCGCGGGCTGGTGATCCACCACCAGGGCGAGAACTTCTCGGCCGGCGCCAACCTGCTGATGGTCCTCGAAGGCATCCAGGCCAACCAGTGGACGGCCATCGACGACATGATCCGCTCGTTCCAGGCCATGACCCGCAACCTCCTCAAGGCGCGGATCCCGGTCATCACGGCACCCTTCGCCTACACCTTCGGCGGCGGCTGCGAGATCACCATGGGCGGCGACCGCGTGTGCGCCGCCGCCGAGACCTACATCGGCCTGGTCGAGGTCGGGGTCGGCCTCATCCCCGCCGGCGGCGGTTGCTGGGCCATGCTCGAGCGCGTGCTCGAGGGCATCGACGAGCCGGTGCTCTCCAACATCCCCTTCATCCGCATCGCCTTCGAGAACATCGGCATGGCGAAGGTCGCCACCTCCGGCGAGGAGGCCCGCGAGCGCAAGTTCCTGCGCCCCTACGACAAGGTCGAGATCAACCGCGACCAGCAGCTGTGGACCGCCAAGCGCATGGCGATCGCGATGGCGGAGGAGGGCTACGCCCCGCCGCTGCCGAAGAAGCTGCACCTGCCGGGCAAGGAGGGTCTGGCGACCCTGGAGATGATGCTCCACAACATGAAGCTGACCCACTGGATCTCGTCCCACGACGAGACGATCGCCCGCCACCTGGGCCGAATCCTGACCGGCGGCGACACCACCATCAACGACCCGGTGGACGAGCAGACGATCCTCGACCTCGAGCGCGAGGCCTTCCTGTCGCTGTGCGGCGAGCCCAAGACCCAGGACCGCATCTCCTACATGCTGGTCAACAACAAGCCGCTGCGGAACTGAGAAAGGAGAATCACGATGCGCGAAGCAGTCATCGTTTCGGCAGCCCGCACGGCCATCGGCAGGGCCAAAAAGGGCAGCCTGCGCGACACCCGTCCCGAGTACTTCACTTCGGAAATGATCAAGGCCCTGGTGCAACGCACGCCCGGCCTCGAGCCGCCGATGGTCGACGACGTCCTCCTCGGCTGCGCCATGCCGGAGGGCGAGCAGGGCATGAACGTGGCCCGGCTCGTGGTCTTCGCGGCCGGCTTCCCGACCTCGGTGCCGGCAGCGACGATCAACCGTTTCTGCTGCTCGGGCTCCCAGACCATCGCCATGGCGGCCGACATCGTCCGCGCCGGCAACGCCGACATCGTCATCGCCGGCGGCCTCGAGTCCATGTCCATGGTGGCCATGGGCGGCAACAAGCCCATCGCCTACCC
>CAZMED010000456.1:0-2618 GCA_964565045.1 uncultured Thermoanaerobaculia bacterium | reverse complement strand
CGGGACGGTGCGAGGATCCCCAACCGCGTCAGATCCGGGTATCGTTCTTGCAGCCTGGCGGCCGATGAATCAGGCCCGAAGCATGTGTCGGGCCGCCATCATCGACCGGAGGAGGATCGAGGTGAAATCCGCGCTCACCATCACCGCCGTGCTGATGCTCGTCGCCCTGCCTGCGGCAGCCGTCAACCCCCTGCTCTCCCCCGTCCCGATCAGCCCCGAGCTGGAGCAGCACCTGCGCCAGGCGCCCGACGGCCGGCTCTACCTCGAGATCGACGACATGCTCATCCCGGTGGCGACGGGCGAGAAGTCGGCCTCCTACTACACGACCTGGCCCGGCGGGGTGGTTTACTACCAGTTCCACGGCAGTGTCGATGCATCCGACGGCTACCCGCTGTCGGGCGACGGCGCGGCGCGGCGCGCGGTCTTCCGCGCCGCCGCCATGGAGTGGCAGGCGACGGTGGCAGGGCTCACCTTCATCGAGGGCACCGGCAGCGGCAACTACATCCTGGTCAAGAGCGCCGGATACAACAACTCGTACGTAGGGATGAAAGGCGGGGCGCAGGACCTCAACATCTACAACTGGAACTGGCGCTTCATCGTCGCGCACGAGATCGGCCACGCCCTGAGTCTGATGCACGAGCAGAGCCGGCCCGACCGCGACACTTACCTGACCGTGAACTACGCGAACATCGAGGACGAAAACGAGTTCAATTTCGATATCTGGCCGGGAACCGCCTCGCACGGCGACTACGACTACGGCTCGGTGATGCACTACGACCGCTGTGGATTCTGGGACCCGGCGGCGGGCAGCTGCGGCACGCACGGCTACACCATGGACGCCAAGGCTGCCGGCGCGGCGCTGGTCGGGCTCACCGCGGCGGAAGCCAACGCCGCCATGGGCCAGCGCGACGATCTCTCGCCCGGCGACATCGCCGGCGTCCGGGCGCTCTACACGCCCGCCAACACGATCTTCGGCACCTGCTTCGAGAACGGCCGCACCAACGCCTGGTCGTCGACCGTCAGCCCCTGCGCCCACGGTCTCTGCTACACGGGTGACCCGTTGAACTCGCAGTGCGACCCGTGCGTCGCCACCGTCTGCGCCAGCGACCCGTGGTGCTGCTCGACCTCGTGGGACAACCAGTGCATCGACGAGGCGATCTCCTGGTGCGACTACTCCTGTCCGTGACTATCCTGGGTGCCAGGTACATATTTGTATAATTGTGCCATCCGAACAGACAATGCGGCGAGGGCGCACAATTATACAAATATGTACCTGGCACCCTGACTTGCAATTCAGAGGGCCGCCTCGCTCACGAGGCGGCCCTCTGAATTGCCGGAGGTGGGATTCGAACCCACACAGGGTTGCCCCTGGAGGATTTTGAGTCCTCTGCGTCTGCCATTCCGCCACTCCGGCGCGGGGTCATTCTGTCGCCGACCGCGGCGGGGGTCAAGCTCTGAGCTTCGCCGCCGTCTCGTCCAGTTTGGCCTTGGCGGCCTGGTCCACCGGCGGGAAGGGGAAGTCCGCGAGGCTGTTGGTGGGCATGAGGTGGATGTGGACGTGCTGGACCTCGTAGCCGAGGACCACGATCACCACCCTCTCGCAGCCGGTGCGTTCCTCGAGGTGGTGGGCGACGGTTCGCGCGGCAGACCACAAGGCCATGTAGGGCGCCTCGTCCATCGCGAAGACCTCGGACCACGGACGCTTCGGGATCACGAGGGTGTGGCCCTCGATGCGCGGGTTGATGTCGAGGAAGGCGAGGTGGTCGTCATCCTCCCAGATCTTGTGGCACGGGATCTCACCCGCGACGATGCGTTCGAAGATGGTCGGCATGAAAACCTCCTGTGTGGGCCGGCCAAGACTACCACCGACACGGGCGCCTGAGTCCGCGTCGCTCCATGTGAAAATATTCGCAATATTTCTGCGAAAGGTTTGACCTGGGCTTCCAACAGGAATACATTACTACAGGGCGATAGGATTATTCGGGGAGGTACTGTGATCGCATCCGACGAGCTGCTGAACCGTATCGCCGAGGTGCTCAAAGCGATGGCCGACCCGACCCGCCTCAAGATTCTGCACGGCATCCACAACGGCGAGCGCTGCGTCTCGGACATTCTCGAGATCGTCGGCGGCAGCCAGGCCAACGTCTCCAAGCACCTGTCGGTGCTCAAGCGGGCCGGGCTCGTGGACTGCCGGCGCGCCGGCCTCAACGTCTACTACCGGATCATCGACGAGGGCGTGTTCACCATCTGCCGTAACGTCTGCGACTCGCTCGAGCTGCGGATCGAAACCGAGCACAAGACGATCGTCGAGGGGCGGCAGCAGATGGACGAGGCCGAAGCGGCCAAGGTGTAGGACACGCGGCGGTGGTCGAACGCCGCCGCTCGAGTACGAGGAGTCAGACATGCCGATCTACGAGTACCGATGCGCACAATGCGGGAAGCAGTTCACCCGTCTGCAGAGCGTGGGCGCCGGGAGCGACGGCGTGCGCTGCCCGAAGTGCGACAGCGAAAAGGTGGAACGCCTGCTCTCGAGCTTCGCCAGCACGTCCTCGTCGAACGCCGACGCCTCGTGCCCTGCAGCCCCGAGCTGCGGCAGCGGCTTCTCCTGAGCGCGGTGA
>CAZMED010000455.1:0-2634 GCA_964565045.1 uncultured Thermoanaerobaculia bacterium | reverse complement strand
CGCGGCTCTTCGAGCGCGGCATCGAGCACCTGCCCGCAGCGGCCGGCTGGCTGACGCGACGTTTCCAGTCAGGCCTGCTGCGCCATTACCTCCTGATAACGGTCGCCGTCACCGTGATCCCGACCCTGCCCTGGCTGCTGCGCTGGGCGTGGCACACCGGCGCCCTGCCGGTGGTGGCCCTGGAGGTCTTCGACATAGTGCTCGCGGGCCTGCTCGCGGCGAGCGCGGTCGTGGCCCTGCGACTGCGGTCGCGGCTCGCCAGCGTCGCCGCCCTCGGGGTCACCGGCCTCGCCATGGCCCTGCTCTTCGCGCTCTACTCGGCGCCCGATCTGGCGCTGACGCAGGTCACGGTGGAGACGCTGTCGATCATCGTCCTGGTGCTCGTCTTCATCCGCCTGCCCAAGCCCGTGCGTCGCAGCCGCCCTCTGCAGAGGCTGCGCGACCTGGCGCTCGCGGGCTCGTTGGGCCTCGCCATGGCCCTGCTGGTCTTCGCCGCGTCGGGCATCGAGCTCGATCCCGCGGCCTCCCGCTACTACCTCGAGGCCAGCGTTCCCGAGGCCAAGGGCCGCAACGTGGTCAACGTCATCCTGGTGGACTACCGGGCCCTCGACACCCTCGGCGAGATCACGGTGGTGGCGGTGGCGGCGTTCGGCGTGGCCGCTCTCATCGGATGGCGCTTCGGAATGAGGGGCGGGGCATGAGCGATTCCCTCATCCTTCGCACCGCGGCCCGACTGCTGCTTGTGCTGATGCTGGTGCTGGCGATCTACGTCCTGCTGCGCGGACACAACGAGCCCGGCGGAGGCTTCATCGGCGGCCTGCTGGCGGCAGGCGGCGTCGCCATCTACCAGCTCGCGTGTGGTGTCGCGCGGGCGCGACGTCTGCTGCGGATCGACCCCCGGGCGCTGACGGGCTGCGGCCTGCTGGTGGCGCTCGCGGCCGGGGTGGCGGGATGGCTCGATGGCAGAGCCTTCCTCACCGGAATGTGGACGGCCGGTGAGATCCCGGGGGTGGGCAAGCTCGGGACCCCGCTGCTCTTCGACCTCGGCGTCTTCCTGCTGGTGATCGGCGCCGCGCTGACGATTCTCTTCACCCTCGACGAGGAGGCGGCCTGATGGAGCTGGTGCTCGCCGTCGTCGTCGGCCTCATGTACACCGCCGGCGTCTACCTCATGCTGCGGCGCAACGCGGTGCGGCTGGTCTTCGGCCTCGTCCTCCTCGGACACGCCGCCAACCTGCTGATCTTCACCGCCGGGGGGCTGGTCCGCGGCCGTCCGCCCATCATCGAGGTCGGAGCGGCGACCGCGCCGCCGGGCGTGGCGGACCCCGTTCCGCAGGCGCTGGTGCTGACCGCCATCGTCATCGGTTTCGCGGTGGTCTCCTTTGCCGCGGTCCTGGTCCACAGAGTGGTCGACCGCACCGGAACCGACGACGTCGACGCCATGAGGTCGACGGAATGACGGGCCAGTTGATCGCCGCACCGGTCTTCGTGCCGCTCGTCGCGGCGGCAGCGGTGATGCTCGGGTTCGGCTCGCCCCGGGCACAGCGGGCGGCCGGGCTCCTGGGGGCCGGCGGGTTGCTGCTGTGCGCGGTGGCCCTGTTCACCGAGATCTGGAGCAACGGACCGCAGGCGCTGCAGGTCGGCAGCTGGCCGCCACCCTTCGCCATCACCCTGGTGGCAGACACGCTCGCGGTGGTAATGGTTCTGCTCGCGTCTCTGGTGGGTGCCCTGGTGGCCGCCTACTCGCTGGCCGAGGTCGATGCCGCGCGTCTCGACATGGGCTACTACGGTCTCCTCATGGTGCTGTTGGCCGGAGTCAACGGGGCCTTCCTGACCGCCGATCTCTTCAATCTCTATGTCTGCTTCGAGGTCATGCTGATGGCCTCCTTCGTGCTCATGGTCCTCGGCGGCGATCGGCGCCAGAAGGAGGGCGGGCTCAAGTACGTGACCCTGAACCTCTTTTCGTCGGCACTCTTCCTCGCCGGTGTGGGCATCGTCTACGGGGCCACCGCCACCCTCGATCTCTCCGAGCTCGCGGCGCGCATGCCGGCCGTGGCCGAGCAGAGGCCCGAGCTCGCATTCGCGCTGGCGGGGCTCTTCCTCGTGGCCTTCGGTATCAAGGCGGCACTCTTCCCCCTCTACTTCTGGCTGCCCGCCTCGTACCACACCCCACCGGCGGCGGTCTCGGCGGTGTTCGCCGGCCTGCTCACCAAGGTTGGTGTCTACGCGCTGATCCGGGTCTTCTCGACGGTCTTCGTCGACCTCGAGCCGCTCTTCCCGGCACTGGCGGGCATCGCGATCCTGACCATGCTCAGCGGCGTGCTCGGCGCGGTCGCGCAGTTCCACATCCGGCGCATCCTCTCCTTCCACATCATCAGCCAGATCGGCTACATGGTGCTCGGGCTCGCCCTTCTGGGAGCCCACGACCCCGAGGTGCGGCGGCTCGGCCTGGCTGCCGCGGTCTTCTACATCGCCCACCACATCCTCGTGAAGACGAATCTGTTTCTGGTCGCGGGGTTGGTGCTGCGCCTGCGGGGGACCGAGGACCTCGGGCCTCTCGGCGGTTTCGCATCCTCGGCGCGGTGGCTGTCCGTGCTGTTCCTGATACCCGCCGCCAGCCTCGCCGGCATCCCGC
>CAZMED010000454.1:0-2635 GCA_964565045.1 uncultured Thermoanaerobaculia bacterium | reverse complement strand
GGCGGAGGGGCCGAGGGGCGGAGGGGCGGAGCGGCGTGCGGGCGAGGCGCCGCGCGCGGTCACCCCCAGGAAGGACCTCGCTCTGATTCCGGCGGCGCCGACGGTGCGCCGTTTCGCGCGGGAGGTCGGCGTCGATCTGACGACCGTGAGGGGCTCCGGGCCCGGCGGCCGCATCTCCATCGACGACGTCAAGGCGCACGCCAACCGCCTGCTCTCGCAGGGTGGAGCCGGGTCCGCAGGGCCGGCGCCGGTGGCCGAGCTGCCCGACCTCGCGCGGTTCGGCCCGGTCCGCCGCGAGCCGATGTCCAAGGTGCGGCGCCTGACCGCCGACAATTTGACCCGCGCCTGGCTCAACGCGCCCCAGGTCACCAACCATGAAGCCGCCGACATCACCGACCTCGAGGCCTTCCGCCAGGCCTCCAAGGGACGCGTCGAGGAGGCCGGCGGCAAGCTCACGATGACCGCCATCCTGGTCAAGATCGTCGCCTCGGCGCTCAAGCTCCACCCCACGCTCAACGCCGCCGTCGATATGGTCTCGCACGAGATCGTCTTCCGCGACTCGATCAACATCGGCGTCGCCGTCGACACCGACCGCGGGCTGCTGGTGCCGGTGATCCGCGACGCCGATCGCAAGAACCTGACCGAGATCGGCGTGGCGTTGGACGACCTGGCGCGGCGCGCCCGCGCCAAGAAGCTCACGCCCGACGAGATGCAGGGCGGCACCTTCTCCATCTCCAACCTCGGCGGCATCGGCGGCACCGGGTTTTCGCCCATCGTCAACTGGCCCGAGGTGGCGATCCTCGGCGTGTCGCGCGGCCGCACCGAGCCGCATTGGGACGGCAGCGCCTTCCGGCCCCGCCTGATGCTGCCGCTGTCGCTGAGCTACGACCACCGCCTGGTCGACGGCGCCGACGCCGCGCGCTTCCTCGCCCGGCTCAAGGACTCGCTGGAGCAGCCGATCCTGATGGCGCTGGGAGGTTGAGCGGACATCGTTCGAACGTTTAAACGTTGCACGTTGAACGTTCAAGGTTCCACCCGCCCGCCAATTCCGATCCCGATCCCGTTCCCGACGTACAGCGGCTGCGATCGGTGGCGGTGGCAGCAGCAGGGTCAGCGACAGGGCCAGGTGCAGCAATCGGCGACCGATGCCATGGGCGCGTTCACCGATGAGGGCGCACGATCCGACAACCGACGTCCGAGATCGACATCCGCTGTGTCACCGATCTCCAGAAGAGCCTGAGGTCAAAACCCCTGTGCCGTGAAACCTGCACGGGGCCCGTCGGGAACGGGATCGGGATCGGGAACGGGATCGGAGCTATGTCACGAATTTGTCACACCGGCAAGGTCGTGAGACGATCTCGCCGCTTGGAGGAAAAATGCGGTTGCCACTCGAAAGCATCGTGACATCTGCCGTCATCGCGCTCACCGCCGTCGGCTGCGCGCAGAAGCCCGCCGAGATCGCCGAATCGCCGACGGCGGGGCCTGCGCCGAGCGCGAGCGCCCTGCCCAGGATCGTCGAGCCCGATCCGAACGAGACCCACTTCGGGTCACTGCGCATGCTCACCGACGGCGGCGAGAACGCCGAGGCGTACTTCTCGTTCGCCGGCGACCAGCTGATCTTCCAGTCCACGCGACCGCCCTACGACTGCGACCAGATCTTCACGCTGGACATCGAGACCGCGGAGACCCAACTGGTGTCCACCGGCCTCGGGCGCACCACGTGCGCCTACTTCCTGCCCGGCGACCACTGGATCGTCTACGCCTCCACCCACCTTGCCGATCCCGCCTGCCCGCCGCCGCCCGACATGAGCCGCGGCTACGTGTGGCCGATCGACCCCGGCTACGACATCTTCCGCGCCCGCGCCGACGGCTCGGGCGTCGAGCGGCTCACCGACACACCCGGCTACGATGCCGAGGCGACGGTGTCGCCCAACGGCGACTCGATCGTCTTCACCTCGATGCGCGACGGCGACCTCGACATCTACACCATGAACGTCGACGGCAGCGGCGTCACCCGGCTGACCGACGGCATCGGCTACGACGGGGGAGCGTTCTTCTCACCCGACGGCTCCAAGATCGTCTACCGCACGCGCCACCCCGAGGACCCGCAGGAGATCGCCGACTACCAGGCGCTGCTCGCCGACGGCCTCATCCGGCCCTCGAAGCTCGAGATCTGGGTCATGGACGCCGACGGCTCCAACAAGACCCAGGTCACCGACCTCGGCGTCGCCGCCTTCGCGCCGTTCTTCCACCCCTCGGGCGAGAAGATCATCTTCTCCTCCAACTTCGGCGATCCCACGGGCCGCGAGTTCGACCTCTGGATGGTGGACCTCGATGGCGGGAACCTCGAGCGCATCACCTTCACCGAGGGCTTCGACGGCTTCCCCATGTGGTCGCCTGACGGGAAGACCTTCGTCTTCTGCTCCAACCGGCACAACTCGAAACCCGGCGAGACGAACGTCTTCGTCACGGAGTGGAAGGACTGACGTTGATATTAGGAATGAGGAATTAGGAATTAGGAAGGCCACCCGCCCACCCGAGCATGGGGGGTGGGAGGGGAATTCCTAACTCCTCATTCCTAATTCCTAATTTTCAGTTGCCTGTCACGCTCCCAGCGTGGCCCGGATGACCTTGT
>CAZMED010000453.1:0-2635 GCA_964565045.1 uncultured Thermoanaerobaculia bacterium | reverse complement strand
ATCACCGAGGCCCGCTACCTGACCTTCGGCTGCACCTCGGCGATCGCCGCCTCGGAGGCCCTGTGCGCGATCATCGAGGAGGGGGACTTCACGCCCATCCAGGCCCTCGAGATCACCAACTCCGACATCGTCAACTACCTCGAGGGGCTGCCGCAGGCCAAGATCCACTGCTCGGTCATGGGCGCCGAGGCGCTCGAGGCGGCGGTCTTCAACTGGGCCCAGAAGCGCGGCGTCGACCTCGCCGACCTCGGCATCGACATCCGCCGCGACGAGCAGGAGGAGGGACGGCTGGTCTGCACCTGCTTCGGCCTCACCGAGCCCTACATCGAGCGCAAGATCCGCGAGCTCGAGCTCAAGACAATTCCCGAGATCACCAACGCCATCAAGGCCGGCGGCGCCTGCATGTCCTGCCACCACACGCCGGGCGGTCTGCAGGACATCCTCAACAAGGTCTGGGGCGAGCAGCCGACCGCCTTCAAGGAGCTGCCGGTGCTGCCCATGGCCCGCCAGCCCAAGGCGCAGCCGCCGCGCGAGATGTCGCCCTTCAAGTTCGCCAAGCTCGTCGAGCACGTGCTCGAGGACAAGGTGCGGCCGCAGCTCGCCCGCGACGGCGGCGACATCGAGCTCGTCGACATCAAGGACAACGTCGTCTACTGCAGCATGAAGGGCGCCTGCGCGGACTGCATCGGCTCCGCCCGCACCCTCAAGATGATGGTGGAGCAGGCGCTGAAGGACCACGTCGACGAGAGGATCCGGGTGATTGAGGTGTAGTTCTTTTTCTGCCGTGTGCGCCCTGCGGGCGACCACGGCAGAAAAAGAAAAGAGAGTTGGTCAGGAGGCCAGGTGGCGATCATCTACGTGGACAACAACGCGACGACCCGGGTGGCGCCCGAGGTGGTCGAGGCGATGATGCCCTTCCTGACCGAGGCGTACTTCAACCCGAGCTCGATGTACGAGGCCTCGCGCGGCCCGGCCGACGCCATCGCCGCCGCCCGCCGCACGGTGGCGAAGCGGCTCGGCAACGCCCGCGCCACCGAGGTCCTCTTCACCTCGTGCGCCACCGAGAGCAACAACACCGCCGTCTACGGCACCATCGCCGCCCGGCCCGAGCGCCGACACATCGTCACCTCCGCCGTCGAGCACCCCGCGATCTACGAGGTCGGCAAGGACCTCGAGCGCCGCGGCTTCGAGGTCGACTTCGTGCCCGTCGACACCCAGGGCCGGCTGGACAAGAGTGCCTTCGTGCGCGCGCTGCGGCCCGACACCCTGCTGGTCTCGGTGATGCACGCCAACAACGAGACCGGGGTCGTCTACCCGATCGCGGAGCTGTCGCGGATCACCAAGGAGACCGACCCCTCCATCGTCTTCCACACCGACGCCACCCAGACGGTGGGCAAGCTCCCGATCGACCTGCAGGGCGCCTTCCAGCACGTCGACCTGCTGTCGTTCTCCGGCCACAAGCTGCACGCCCCCAAGGGCATCGGCGCGCTCTTCATCCGCCGCGGCACCCCGTGCCGGCCCTTCCTGCTCGGCGGCCACCAGGAGGACGGGCGCCGAGGCGGGACCGAGAACGTCGCCTTCATCGTCGGACTCGCGCGCGCCCTCGAGCTGGCCGCCGAGCGCCACGAGGCCGACGAGCCCCGCATCCGCGCCCAGCGCGACCGCCTCGAGCGCGAGCTCGTCGCCCGCATCCCCTATCTCGAGGTCAACGGCGGCGAGGCGGAGCGGCTCACCAACACCCTCAACATCGCCTGCCACTTCATCGAGGGCGAGGGCATCCTCTACCAGCTCTCCGAGCACGGCATCTGCGCCTCCTCGGGCTCGGCCTGCACCTCGGGCTCCCTCGAGCCCTCGCACGTCCTGCGCGCCATGAAGGTCCCCTTCACCGCCGTCCACGGCTCGGTCCGCTTCTCACTCAGCCACTACACCACCGACGCCGAGATCGACACCGTCATCGAGGTCTTCCCCGGCATCGTCGCCAGCCTGCGGCGGCTCTCGCCCTACTGGGACGCGGCCAAAAACGCCCCCCGCCCCGAGGCCCTGGCGATGATGGAGCAGACCGAGATGCCGCAGTCGCGAGCCTAGCTCGCGACGGATCCGATTCGGCCGCTCGAGCCCGATGGGCTCGAGCGGCCGAATCGGATACAGTGTCGCCCATGAAGACGACCCTCGCCCTCGCCGCCGCCCTGATGCTCGCCACCACCTGCGCGCTCGCCTCCGACATGCCCGACGACTGGTTGACGGTGGCGGAGAAGAGCGACTTCCGCGCGACCTCGAGCTACGACGAGACAATGGCCTTCCTGCGCAAGGCCGAGGCGGCGGCACCGGAGATCATCCGGGTCACCGACTTCGGGCGCTCAGGCCAGGGGCGGGCGCTGCCGCTGGTGATCGTGTCGTCAGGCGGCGCCTTCACGCCGGAGGCTGCTGCCGCGTCCGGCAAGCCGGTGCTGCTGCTGCAGAGCTGCATTCACGCCGGCGAGGTGGACGGCAAGGACGCGACGCTGATGATCCTGCGCGACATCGCACTCGGCCGCAAGCCGGAGCTCGCCGAGGCCGCCACCGTGCTCTTCGCCCCGATCTACAACGCCGACGGCCACGAGAACGTCTCGCCCTACAACCGCGCCAACCAGAACGG
>CAZMED010000452.1:0-2641 GCA_964565045.1 uncultured Thermoanaerobaculia bacterium | reverse complement strand
TCCCGGTTCTGCAGTTCGCGGTCTCCTCACCGAGCCGCGACCTGGCGTGGCTCAAACGCTGGTGCGAGGACGAGCTCGCCAAGCAGCTGCTGACCGTGTCCGGGGTCGCGTCGGTGGACGTCGCGGGCGGTCTCGACCGCGAGATCCAGGTCGTGCTCGACCCCGAGCGCCTGCGCTCCTACGGCCTGACCGTGTCGGAGGTCCTGGCCCGGCTGCGCGAGGAGAACCAGGACATCGCCGGCGGCCGCCTGCGCTCGCCGGGCCGCGAGCTGCTGTCCAAGACCAAGGGCAAGTTCGAGACCGTGGCCGACATCCGCGCCGTCCGGCTGCCGCTTCCAGGGGGCGGGGACGTCGCCCTCGAGGACGTGGCGCAGGTGCTCGACACCTACGCCGACGACCGGGTCTACAGCCGGCTGGACGGCGAAGCGGCGGTGCAGGTCGCCATCACCAAGCAGCCGGACGCCAACACGGTCAAGGTGGTGGACGGCTGCAACGGCGTGCTCGAGCGTCTGCGCCGCGACGACTTCTTCCCGCCCGACGTCCGCACCCAGGTGGTTCAGGACCAGGCCTTCTACGTGCGCTCGGCGGTCAGCGGCGTCGCCAGGGCGGCGCTGGTGGGCGGCGGCCTGGCGATGCTGGTGGTCTTCCTCTTCCTGCGCTCGGTGCGGCGCACCCTGGTCATCGGCACGTCGGTCCCCATCGCCCTGCTCGGCTGCGTCGCTCTCATGGGAAGCGCCGACCTGACGCTCAACATCATGTCGCTGGGCGGCCTCGCCCTCGGCATCGGCATGCTGCTCGACAACAGCATCGTCATGCTCGAGAACATCGACCGCCACCAGCGCGAGGGCGGCGACCCGCAGGAAGCGGCCCACGTCGGCGCCGGCGAGGTCGCGTCCGCGGTGACCGCCTCGACCATGACCAACCTCGCCGCGGTGGTGCCGTTCTTCCTCATCGGCGGCCTGACCGCCCTGCTCTTCAACGAGCTCCTCCTGACGATCTCGTTCGCCATCCTGACCTCGCTGGTGGTCGCCCTGACCCTGGTGCCGATGCTGTCCGCACAGCTCTTCAAGCTGCGCTCGACCTCGCGTCTCGAGCGCTCGCGCTGGCTCGGCTTCGTGCCCGCAGCGGTCGCGGTCGTCGAGGGCGCGTACCGGCGCCGTCTGCCGTGGCTGCTGCGCCACCGCCTGGTGGTGATCGCCTGCGCGGTGCTGCTCTTCGGCGGAGCGCTGGCGGCCTCGTCGCGGCTCGGCAACGAGTTCCTGCCGCCGGTCGACGACGGCCGGCTGTCCATCTTCTTCACCATGCCGCCGGAGACCCCGCTCGCGGTCACCGAGCGGGCGAGCCTGGCCGCCGAGGAGGCGGTGATGGACATGCCCAAGGTCGTGCACGTCTTCGCCACCGCGGGGGGGTTCATCTGGGGGCGCGGCGCGGTCTTCGACCCGACCCGGATCTCGCTCTCGATCGAGCTCGAGCCCCGCAAGGACCGCGGCATGAGCGCCGCGGACTGGATCATGCTCGTCGAGGAGAAGCTGGGGGCCATCCCCGAGCTCGCCAACGCCCAGATCCGCGTCCGCCCGCCCCGCATCCGCGGCCTGCGGACCTCGACCGGGACCGAGGACATCGAGATCAAGGTCTTCGGCGACGACCTGCCGACCCTGCGCCAGATCGGCCTCGACATCGCGGCACGGCTCGAGGTGATCGGGGGCCTGGTCGGGGTCGAGAGCTCGTACGAGAACATCAGCCCCGAGGTGCGGGTCGCCATCGACCGCCGGCGGGCCGCCGACCTCGGCCTCGACGTGGGCGAGGTGGGCCGCACGGTGCGCACCGCGGTCGGCGGCTCGGTGCCGACGCGATTCACCGAAGGTGACCGCGAGTACGACATCCGGGTGCGCTTCGCCCGCGACACGGTCGAGACCGCGGCCGACCTCGCGGCGGTACCCCTGTTCCCGCGCAGCGGGCTGCCGCTCCGGCTGCGCGACGTGGCCGACGTCTCCGAAGGGCTCGCACCACCGTCCATCGAGCGCGAGAACCAGAACCGCGTGGTGCGCATCACGGCCTCGGTCCTGCCGGCGGTGTGGTCGGTGGGCGAGGCGACGGCTGCGGTGCGCGAAGAGCTTGCCGGCATGCCGCTGCCCGAGGGCTACCGCATGCTGTTCGGAGGCCAGGAGGAGGCCATCGAGGCCAACCGCCGCACCCTGCTGACGGCCATCGCGCTCGCCGTCTTCATGGTTTTCTCGGTGATGGCGGTTCAGTACGAGTCCTTCGTCAATCCGCTGGTGATCATGATCGCCATCCCGATGGCACTGATCGGCGTCGTCGCCTCGCTGCTCCTCACCGGGCTGCCGATCTCGGCACCGGTCATGCTGGGGCTGATCCTGCTCGCCGGAATCGTCGTCAACAACGGCATCCTGCTCGTCGAGTACATCGAGATCCGCCGCCGCGGCGGCGACATCGGGCGCCACGAGGCGGTCCTCCACGGGGCGCCGCTCAGGGTGCGGCCGATCATCATGACGGTCAGCACCACCGCCATCGGGATGCTGCCGCTGGCCCTCAACCCCTCCGAGGGCGCGGAGCTGATGGCGCCGCTGGCGGTGACCGTCATCGGCGGCCTGTTGCTTTCCGCGTTGCTGACCCTGTTCGT
>CAZMED010000451.1:0-2646 GCA_964565045.1 uncultured Thermoanaerobaculia bacterium | reverse complement strand
CCGGCGCCGCGCAGGCGCCCAAGGACATCCCCGACACCGTGTCGCAGGCCTCGGCGGCGGCCTCCAAGGGCCTGGAGCTGCTGTCGCACGAGCACCTCGAGCGCGACCCGACCACCGCGAGCGTCAACCAGGCCGCCTGCGCCGGGTGCTTCGAGTGCCTGCAGGTCTGCCCCTACGGCGCCATCGAACGGCAGGAGGTGCGGGACCGCGACGGCAATCTCCTGCGCACGGTGGCGTGGTCGAACCCCGCCATGTGCGAGGGCTGCGGCCTCTGCGCCGTGACCTGCCGCGGCGGCTTCATCGACGTCGCGGGCTACTCGGACGAGCAGGTCTTCGCCCAGCTCGGGGCGCTCGGCCCGCTGCCGGAGGTGCTGGGACGATGAGCGACCTGCAAACGAGCGCCGTCCGAAGCCCGGGTGCAGCCGCCGTTCCCGACGGCTGGCAGCCCCAGATCGTGGCCCTGGTCTGCAACTGGTGCACCTACGCGGGCGCCGACATGGCGGGGACCACCCGCCTCGAGTACCCGGCCACCGTGCGCATGGTGCGCTTCCCGTGCACCGGGCGCATGAGCCCGCTGATGATCCTGCGCGCCTTCGAGCAGGGGGCCGACGGGGTCCTGGTCTCGGGCTGCCACCCCGGCGACTGCCACTACGTGCAGGGCAACCTGGTGGCCCGCCGCCGCTTCACCATCTTCCGCTCGCTGCTCGACTTTCTCGGCATCGACCTCAGGCGCCTCCACTTCGCGTGGGTGTCGGCGGCCGAAGGCCACAAGTGGGCGCGGGTGGTGAAGGACGTCAGCGCGGCGGTCACCGAGGCCGGCCCGCTGCCGCGGCCGGTGGCCGCCGACGCCTGGGACGGCCCCGAGCTGCCGGCTGTCGACGGAGGCGGCCCTGCAGCCCTCGGAGAAGGCGAGCTCGAGGCGTTGCGCGCCCACCTGCGCGCGGCCGCGTCCGAGATGTTGAGCGGTGGCCGGGCCGCCGCGGTCGTCGGCTACCGGGAGGGCTCGCTCGAGGGGCGCCAGGTGCCGGTGACGGTGACCGACGCGGAAGGCTGCCGGCAGCTCGACTGGGGCCCCGGCTCGCTCAACAACCTCGCCACCTACGCGAAGGCCGCCCTCGAGAAGGCCGAGAAGGTGGCGCTGGTGGTCAAGACCTGCGACCTCGGCGCGGTCACCGGCCTCATCCGCGAGGGGCAGATCACGCGCGAGCAGGTGCGACTGATCGGCGTCCAGTGCCAGGGCGTGCGCCCCGGCGGCGACGCGCTCGCCGACAAGTGCCGGGCCTGCTCAGGGGCACCGCACCCCATCTGCGACCTGGTGGTGACGGTGGACGGAGTGCGCGAAAGCTGTGCCGACCCCGCGTCCGAGTCGGCCGACACCGAGGACGCGCGCGACCGGCAGATCGCCTTTCTCGAGTCGCTGCCGGCCGACGAACGCTGGCGCTTCTGGCAGCGCCAGTTCGGCCGCTGCCTGCGCTGCTACGCCTGCCGGGCGGTGTGCCCGCTGTGCTACTGCTCGTCCTGCATCGCCGACAAGCACCGCCCGCAGTGGGTGCCGACCGCCATCGACGAGCGCGGCAACAGCGCCTGGAACGTCATCCGCGCAGTCCACCTCGCGGGCCGCTGCTCGGGCTGTGACGAGTGCGCGCGGGTGTGTCCGGCCGACATCCGCCTCGACCTCATCAACCGCAAGCTGGCGCTCGAGGTGGAGCGCCACTTCGGCGCCGCCGGGCTCGACCCCGAGCACAAGGCGGCGCTGGTCGACTTCCGGATGGAAGATGCCGAGGAGTTCATCCTGTGAGGAGTGACTGATGGATCGCACGGCGTGGGTGCTGAGCGAGACGGAGATGCGGGCCTGGCTCGCGGGCCTGGTCGGGGGCGGGCAGACCGTGGTGGCGCCGGTGGTCGAGGACGGGCTCACCGTCTTCCGACCCATCGCCGACGCCGAGCACGCCGTGATCTCACCCCGCGGCAAGACCCGCTGGTCGCCCAAGGAGTTCCTCTTCCCGCGCTCGGAGGCGCTCTACGCCTACGCCTTCAAGGGCGACGCCGTCGTCATCGAGGACCCGCCGGGGCCCGAGCGGGCGCTGGTGCTGTTCGGCGTCCGCAGCTGCGACGCCGCGGGCCTGGCGAGGCTCGACGAGATCTTCCTCGGCGGCCCCACCGACCCGCTCTACGCCGCCCGCCGCGCGGTCACGACGGTGGTCACCACGGCCTGCGCGGCCGCCGATCCGGAGTGCTTCTGCACCGCGGTCGGCGGCTCGCCGGTGGGCGAGGAGGGCGCCGATCTGCAGCTCGTGCCGCTCGACGACGGCTGGCTGCTGACGGTGCTCACCGGCAAGGGCGCGGCGCTGGTAGGGGATGCGGGGCAGGGGTGGACCGAGGCGCCGGCGGGCTCCGGCGACCGGGCCGCCGTCCTCGAGCGCGAGGTCGCGGAGCAGATCGCCGGCAAGGAGATCCCCCAGGAGTGGTCGAAACTCCTGGAGGAAGGCTTCGCGAGCCCGGTCTGGGAGCGGCTCGCCGAGCACTGCCTGGGTTGCTCGATCTGCGCCTACGTCTGCCCCTCGTGCTCGTGCTTCGACATGAACCACGATGCCAACGCCTGGTGCGGCGAGCAGTGCCGGTCGTGGGACGCCTGCACCTTCGGCC
>CAZMED010000450.1:0-2651 GCA_964565045.1 uncultured Thermoanaerobaculia bacterium | reverse complement strand
GAGACGCCCCACGAGGTGCCCTTGATGCACGGCGACGAGCTGAGCTGGCGCTCGACATGCACGCTCCGAAAATCGAAGCCGTCCAACCGGCACACGTTGTGTCCGTTGTTCTTGGACTCACAGTTGATGGTCTTGAGGGTTCCGCCCACCGGCCTCGGGCTGTAGCTGTCGGTCTGCGGCGGGCGCCGCACCACGAACTCCGCCCGGCAGCCGTAATCCACCCAGACGCCGCCGTCGAAGGTCCCCCAGCTCTGGTTGAAGGTGCAGGGCGAGCTGCTCTTCTGCTGGCTCACGTGCACGGTCACGATGCCGCTGGCGTTGTACCGGCACTCGTTGTGCCCGTTGTTCTTCGACTCACAGGTGAAGTACTCGACCGCCTCGCCCTCCTGGGCCACTGCAGTTCCGGTGACCGCCAGGGCCGCAAACAGAATCACCGCTCCCGCACACCAGCTTGATCCTCTCATGAGATGTTCTCCTTTCAATCCTGGATGTTCAGCGCGTCAGATTTCACGGAAATGACTCGCGGCACGCTCGCTGGCGTCGCGGAGATCGTGGTAGGCGGCGACGAATCCATGCCGGAGGTCGGCCCACGCCTCGGAATCGGCCCGCTCGATCTTCTCGAGCTCGGCGACCGCCGCACGGTGCTTCTCTTCGAGAGCAGCGACGGCTTCGTGCCACTCCTCTTTTGCCGCGTCGCCGGCCTCGGCGAGCTTCTCCCTTGCCCAGGCGAGCTCCCGCTCGCCTTCCTCGACGGCGCGCCGCGCCTCCGCGACGAACGCGTCCTTCTCCTCGGCGGCGAAGGCGGCGACACGCGCCTCGGCTCGCTCGAGCTTCTCGATGGTGTTCGCCGTGGCGTCCTTGGCGGATGCCCAGGCCTCGGCGCCGGCGCCTTCCAGCGCCTTCATGTCGCGGAAAGCGGCGTCGCGTGCCTGCACGAGCTCGTCGGCGGTGCGGTGCCAGAGCTCGGCGGCTTCGTCTTCGGCCTCGGCCTCCAGCTCGGCCGCTCGTGCACGGATCGCCTCGACCTGGCGGTCCACGGAGTCGACGCCCGACCTCATGGCGTCGACGGCGGCGTCCCGTTCGGCGGCCAAGGCCTCCGCCAGATCGTGCTCGGCCTCGATCAGCTTCTCCTCGGCCTTCGGGGCGCAGCCAACGACCGCGAGCGCGGCCAGCATCACGATCGACCAACTCCAGACGGTGGTTCTCATTTTCTTGCTCCTCCTCGACGAATTGTTCGGACGCAGAGACCACTTCGTTCCTTCCGAAAGCGCGCTCACGCTGCGTCGGTGCGTGTTCTTTTAGGCCCATGGGAGGGGCCCGTCAACCTGTCAGTTCTTACGGGTTACTGCTCGCGGACCACGGCTCGTCGAGCACGCTGACGCCGCCGGGCGCGTGGTCAGGCGCGCCCGGGTGCGTTGTCGGGGAGCCGGACGGAGGGTGGAATCAGCCCCGCGGCTCGAGCGGCACTCCCTCGTCGTAGGAGATCTCGCCCGCCAGGCACCACGTGCCCTCCGGCGGCTCGTCTGCCGGCACACGCTCCTGCTCGACGTACCGGACGCCGTCGAAGACGTGGGTGACGTAGGTCGGGGGTGCGCCGCCGCCGGCCTCGAGCCGGATGAGGTTGTTCCAGCCGTGGCTGCGGTCTGTGGACACGATCACCTGGTCCTGGGTGATGGGGAAGGTGTCGATCAGCTTCAAGCCGTCCCCGGAGTCGGTGAACAGCATGAGGGTGCAGCCGCCGGTGCCGCAGAAGATCGAGCCCAACATGTAGACCAGGACTTCGTCGCGGCCGTCGTCGTTAAGGTCGAGCCGGCTGTAGACGTAACGCGCCTCGCGGCCGGCGATCCCGACGATCTCCCGGGTGTAGTCGGGGGACGCTTCGAGGATCGCCGCCTCGATCGCCTTGTCGGGCTGCGTGAGGTACGGGACAGCGCGGTCCCAGGCGAAGATGCCGCCGTCGGCCATCAGGCTCAGGTGGAGCCTGCCGTCCTTCAGCAGGTAGCCGCGGACGTACTCGGCCTGCGCCGCCACCAGCTCGTCCAGGCTGGGCGGTGGGCACAGGGCGCGGGTCATGGCGAGCGGCCCGAACCCGAAGCTCCCGTTGCTGGGGTCGGCGCTCGGTTCGGCGGTCCAGGTCCCGTTGGCCCGGTTGCAGTTGAGGCGCATGTTGACGGTGCCGTCGGCATTGAGGCGCATCGAGTAGAGCGACGGGTTGTCGGGACGGGTCGTGCCCTGCGCGTCGTCCATCGACTGGAAGTACGCCAGCTGCCAGTCCGTGTCCGCGAGCGGGTTGATCGAAGCCGAAGGCGTCGTGTGCACTGCAGCGCCTCGGGCATCAGTCGCTGCCGGCCCGCTCGTTTCAGAGGTTGCGCTGCACCCGACAACGAAAGCCCCGGACAGCAGGCACAGTGTTGCGAGTGATCCGCGGTTGACGATTCGATCTACGTGGTGCATGGCTGAGGCTCCTTTGTCTGTTCGACGCGGACGACGAGATTAGAGGGCGGCACCTGCCGCCTCAACTGTCAACATTGACAGGATCCTGACGGGTTGGAAGGGCGAGGCGGCTGCGGTCGGAGGCGGAGGTTACGCGGCGGTCGCTGCCTCTCGATACCGTACCGTAGGAATCGGAGTGCGCGGTGGCAGCGAGCGGC
>CAZMED010000449.1:0-2653 GCA_964565045.1 uncultured Thermoanaerobaculia bacterium | reverse complement strand
GGCAGGGTCTGCCTGGTGACCGGGGCGAGCTCCGGGATCGGCACCGAGATCGTGCGCGGTCTCGCGCAGCGGGGTGCGGCGGTGGTGATGGTGGCGCGCGACCGCGCGCGCGGCGAGGCCGCCCGCGACGACGTGGCGAGGACGACCGGCAACGACACGGTAAGGCTGGCGCTGTGTGACCTCGCCTCGCAGCGTCAGGTGCGACGGCTGGCCGCCGAGATTGCGGAGCGGCACCCGGCGCTCGATGTGCTGGTCCACAACGCCGGCCTCATCCTCGGCTCACGGGTCCTCACCGAGGACGGCCTCGAGACCACCTTCGCGGTCAACCACCTGGCGCCGTTCCTCCTCACCCGGTTGCTGCACGGGCAGCTGGCGGCCGCGGGCGCGGCGCGCGTGGTGACGGTGGCCTCCGAGGCGCATCGCGGCGCCGAGATCGACCTCGACGACCCCTCGGCGGAGCGCGGCTACTCGTCGTGGCGCGCCTACGCGCAGTCGAAGCTCGCCAACATCCTGTTCACCCGCGAGCTCGCCCGCCGCACGGAGGGAAGCGGCATCGTCGCCAGCTGCCTCCATCCGGGGGTTGTACGGACCGGCTTCGGGCGCCAGGGAAGCCTGCTCGTCAGGGTCTGGTTCAAGGTCGTCGGGCCCTTGCTGCTGTCCGCCGAAAAGGGCGCCGACACGGCCGTGTGGCTGGCCTGCGCGCCCGAGGCGGCGGCGGCCGGCGGCGGTTACTACATCAGGCGCCGCCCGGCCCGGCCGTCGCGGGCGGCGCGCGACCCGGAGTCGGCCCGCAAACTGTGGCGGCTGAGCGAGCGCCTGACCGGCCTCGCGGACGGATAGCGGGCGGCGGTGGCGCATCGCCTCCTCCTCTGGCTCGCGGCCGCGCTGGCGGCCGCCGGCTGCCTGGCGGAGCCCGAGGGGCGGACGGTGCGCGTGGCCTACCCGCACGAGCTTCTGACCCTCGACCCCCACGCCCACGCGGACACCGTCACCGGCACCGTGCTGTCGGCTGTGTATGAGGGCCTGGTGTACTTCGAGCCCGGCCTGCCGGTGCGGCCCCTGCTGTCGGACCGCTGGACGACCCCCGATGACCTGACCTGGCGCCTGCACGTCCGCGAGGGCGTGCGATTCCACGACGGCGGACCGCTGACCGCGGCGGACGTCATCGCGTCCATCGAGCGGGCACGGTCGAGCCCGGTGATCGGCAACCAGCTGGACGAGATCGCCGCGGTGCGTGAGGTCGAGGGGGAGGAGGGGGTCGTCGAGATCGTGACGAACCGACCCGCGCCCCTGCTCCTGACCCGGCTCGAGGCGGTCGCCATCGTGCCCCGCGCGTTCGATCCGCTGGCGCCGATCGGCACCGGGCCGTACCGCTGGTCGATGGGCACCTCGCAGGGCCCGGTCGTGCTGCGCGCCTGGGACGGATACTGGCGGCGGCAGCCCGACTTCGCGGAGGTCGACATCCGCTTCGTCGAGTTCCAGGAGGAGCTGGCCACCTTGCTCCACGGCCGGGAGCTGGACGTGGTCGCCTCGGTGTCCTCGAGCTTCGTCGCCGGGCACCGCGACGTCGAGGGCTGGCGGGTCGAGGCGAGCCGTGCGGTGGCCGTCAGCTACCTCGGGCTCAACCTCGCTGCGAGCCCCCTCGACGACCCGCTGGTGCGCGAGGCGATCGAGGCCGCAATCGACCGGCCGGCACTTGTGGCCGCGGTCTTTCCCGCGGGGACCGCCGATCCCGCGAGGTCCCTGGTTCCGGCCGAGGTCTTCGGCTACAGCCCGGCCCACCGCCGGCCCGAGGCCGATCCCGGACGGGCGCGGGAGCTGCTGCGGCGGGCGGATCTCGGCGGCGGATCCCGGCTGGTGCTCGACTGCGCCGAGCGCTACCTGCCGGCGGCCGAGCACATCGCCGCGGCGCTGTCGTCGGTCGGTCTCGAGGTCGAGGTCCGTGCGATGCCCTACGAGGTGTTCTACCGCCGGCTCGAGGCCGGGGAGAGCGAGCTCTTCCTCTTCACCTGGAGCTTCCGGCTGGCGGATGCTTCGCTCTTTCTCGACGCCTTCGTCCACTCCCGGGACGCCTCCCGGGGCCTCGGCACCTTCAACGGGGCCGGGATCGCGCGCGCCGAGATCGACGAGCTCATCGACCTCGCCGCCATCGAACCGAACGCCGCGACCAGGCTCGAGCGCTTGCAGGAGGTGCTGTCGCGGGTGGTCGAGATCAACGCCTACCAGCCCCTGTACCAGCCGCGGTACCTGTCGCTGGTGCGGGACGGGTTCGCCGTCGAAGGGCCGGCGCTCACCATGCCGCGGCCGCAGGACATCCGGGAGATGCGGTAGCTCACTTCCAGTGGGTGGTGGTGTACTCCTCGGTCTCCGGAAGACCACCCTGCAGGATGAGGTAGCCGTTGTGGGGCTCGCGCTCGGTGATCTCGTGCGCGATCGGCTCGCGCATCATCTCGAGCACGCGGGCGTGGTCGTCGGTGTGGCCGAGCACCCAGCCGAGCTTCATGAGCGCCGTCTCGGGCAGCATGTTGTCGAGCGGCACGATGCCGATGTCGAGCAGGTCGCGCCCGGTCTCGTAGACGTACATCTGGGCGAAGCCCCACAGGGTCTGCACGGTCATCACGATGTGGACACCGTGCTTGACCGCGCTCTCGAG
>CAZMED010000448.1:0-2658 GCA_964565045.1 uncultured Thermoanaerobaculia bacterium | reverse complement strand
CGTACGTGCTCGAGTCCATTCCGACCTCCTTGGATGATTCAATTATGCCCGAACCTCGACCGATCAAAGCACACGCCCGCTTCCGCGCCGGACACGAAGCCCTCACGTCGGAGACGACGCCGGCCTCGAACCGACGGTTGAAAACCTCAGGACACCTCGGTTCCTCAGCTCAACGGGCTCCCTGGCACCGCGGATTCGCGCACGATTGCAAGCACGAAATGGAGAGCCTGACGACAATTCCTAATTCCTAATTCCTAATTCCGAATTCAACCTGCGGAATCTCCCTCTCTCTCTCGTTGTTGCTGCCAGGGTGAGGGCCCGACACCTCGCCGCCTTCTCGATCGTCATCCTCGGAGCGCTGATGACCCACGCCGACCAACCCGCCGCTGCCGTGACCGGAAATCGCCTCGCGAGGGCTTCGAGCCCCTACCTCCTGCAGCACGCCGACAACCCGGTGGACTGGTTCCCCTGGGGGGAAGAGGCTTTTCGCAAGGCCGCGGAGGAGGACAAGCCGATCTTCCTCTCCATCGGCTACGCCACCTGCCACTGGTGCCACGTCATGGAGCACGAGAGCTTCGAGGATCCGGCCGTGGCGGAGCTCATGAACGAGGCCTTCGTCAACATCAAGGTCGACCGCGAGGAGCGGCCCGACATCGACCAGGTGTACATGACGGTCTGCCAGATGATGACCGGAGGCGGCGGCTGGCCGCTCACCATCCTCATGACGCCCGATCGGGAGCCGTTCTACGCAGCCACCTACCTCCCGCGCGACAGCCGCTCGGGCCGCGTCGGAATGACCGATCTGGTGCCGCAGGTGCAGAAGCTGTGGCTCGAGGACCGCGACCGCCTCACCGACAGCACCCGAAAGATCGTCGCCGCGCTCGAGAAGGCCGCCGCCCGCCGCTCGGCGGGGACGCTCGCGCCGGAAGCCGCCGACGAGGCCTTCACGCAACTGGCGGGCCGCTACGACGCCGTCCGAGGCGGCTTCGGCACCGCACCGAAGTTCCCATCGCCCCACAACCTGGTGTTTCTCACCCGCTACTGGAGGCAGAACGGCAACCGCCTCGCCCTCGACATGGTGGAGCGGACCCTCGAGCAGATGCGGCTCGGAGGTGTCTACGACCAGGTCGGCTTCGGTTGGCACCGCTACTCCACCGACGCCGAGTGGCTGGTGCCGCACTTCGAGAAGATGCTCTACGACCAGGCGATGATGACCATCGCCGCGGCCGAAGCCTGGGCGGCGAGCCGCAACCCGGTCCTCGAGCGCATCGTCCGCGAGACGATCGCCTACGTGCTGCGCGACCTCAGCGCGCCGGAGGGCGGCTTCGCCTCCGCCGAGGACGCCGACAGCGAGGGCGAGGAAGGTCGCTTCTACCTCTGGACCCTGGAACAGGTGACCGCGGCGGTCGGTGCCGAGGACGCGGGTTTCGCGGCCACTGTGTGGAACCTCGAGAAGAACGGCAATTACGCCGATGAGGTGCGGGGCGTGCGCACCGGTCGCAACATCCCCCACCTGTCAGAGCCGCACGCCGCCGTCGCGCGCCGCCTCGGAGTCGAGGAACAGGCCTTCGAGCAGAGGCTCGAGTCGGTGCGCTCCCGCCTGTTCGCGGTTCGCGAGGCACGGGTCCACCCGCTCAAGGACGACAAGGTGCTGAGCGACTGGAACGGCCTCATGGCGGCCGCGCTCGCCCTGGCCGGGCGCGTTTTTGGAGAGTCGGCGTGGATCGAAGCCGCCGAGTCGGCGACCGCATTCGTGCATCTGCGCATGCGGGCCCCCGACGGCCGCCTGCTCCACCGCTACCGCTCGGGCGACGCGTCGATCCCCGCCTTTCTCGACGACTACGTCTTCCTCACCACCGCCCACCTCGAGCTGTACGACGCCACCTTCGACGCCCGCCACCTGCAGCTCGCGGTCGAGCTGCAGCGCCGGACCGTGGAGCTCTTCCACGACCAAGAGCACGGCGGCTTCTTCTTCTCCGCCACCGACAACGAGAAGCTCCTCGTGCGTCAGAAGGAGGTGTACGACGGCGCGATACCCTCCGGCAACTCGATGGCGGCCGACAACCTCGTGCGCCTGGCCAGGCTGACCGGCGACGACTCCTTCCGCCGGCTCGCCGATGGCGTGTTCGGAGCCTTCGCGAAAGAGGCCGAACGGCTGTCCTCGGCGCACGCCCAGCTCATGTCGGCGCTGCTGCGCGCTTCGGCACCCTCCCTCGAGGTGGTGATCGCCGGCGAACCCGAAGGCGCCGACACCCGAGCCCTGCTCGACGTCGTCCGCGCGAGCGACCGTCTGTACCCGTCGGTGCTGGTCGTCGCACCCGGCGATGCCGGTGCGACGGTGCGCGAGCTGGCCCCCTTCGCTGAAGGCTACGAGCCGGTTGAAGGCCGGGCCGCCGCCTACGTCTGCCGCGACTTCAGCTGCCGGCTCCCGACCACCGATCCCGGCAGGCTCGCCGAGCTCCTCGGAGCGGAGGGCATGGGGGATCAGGAAGCGCCCTGAGACTCCGTGAGATTTCGAATTTCGGATTTCGGATTTCGGATTTTTCCCCCACCCGCCCGTTTCCGTGACCGGATTCAGGGGCAGCGGCAGATGGCAGTGACGGTCTCAGTGGCAGTTTCAGTGACAGTCTCAGTGTCAGAAGGCCGCGTCCGTGGCAG
>CAZMED010000447.1:0-2667 GCA_964565045.1 uncultured Thermoanaerobaculia bacterium | reverse complement strand
GAGAGTAGGTCCCGGAGTCCTGCTCGGTGAAGAGAGCGTCGTACGAGGCGTAGAATTCGATGGAGTCGGTGACCTCGAAGTCGAAATCGGTTCCGATGTGAAACGCCAAGCTGCTCGAGGTGTCGTCGTCGCCGATCTCGACGCTGTCCCAGGCGGTCGACTGCCAGGCGGGGCCGCCGTCCACGCTCCACGACGTGCGGGACGTGTCGACGATCTCGTAGCCGAGGCCGGCGCCCACCGTCCAACGGTCGGCGATGTTCTGGAAGCGGTCGCGGTACCACTCCACACTCGCCACGTTGACGAAGAGCCGCCGGCTGACGAAGCGATCCCAGCCCACGTTGGCGCGGTGGTTGTTGGAGGTGTCCTCGGAGTCGATGCGGGTGATGCTGCCCACGTAGTCGAAGGCCATGCGGTTGTTGATCGTCCGCCGCATCGTGCCGAAGCGGGCGGTGTAGTCGATCTGCTCGGTGTTGCCGCTGCGGACGTTGCCGCCCAGGTTGATGTGACCCGACCAGTAGTTGCGCTCCCTGGGCGTGCCGACGATGAGGCTGAGAATCTCGGCGCGATCGAACTCGACCTCGCCCCCGTCGCCGACGACACGGACGGTCCCGCCGACCATCGTCAGGCGGCCCACCACCGATTCCCGGCCCTGGAAACCCACCTGCACGACCCGCGCGGTGCGGATCTCCTCGACATCGTCGAAGTCGAGCTTCAGGACGCCGAGCTCGTCGCTCTCGAACTCGAAGTCGTCGTCGAACATGGCGATGACCTCGCCCTTGAGCCACTCGCCCGACGCCAGCCGGATCCAATCGTAGTCCTCCGGCAGGCCTTCCGGGGCGACCGGCTGCCAGGGCTCGGCAGCCTCCTGGCCCGCACCGGTCACCGGCAGCAGGACCGCCGCGGCGAAGGCGAGCACGATGACCGTGAGCTGCCGCATGCCTCCATCTCCCATTATGGCGTCCCCTCCCCGAACCGATTGTACGGGCGGCGCATTCCACCCCGCACCTCGATGTCGGTCGGTCCCGGTCCGCCGACGAGTCCAGCAATAGCGGGTCGCAGTCGCCGGGTGGGTCGACCGGGCTCCGGCCCACTGGCGCCTCCCACGCGAGTCCGTCGAGTATGTGCGCGCACATGGAACGGGTCACGTCGTCCCGGGTGCAGGTGGTGACGGACGGAATGGAGCGCGGGGCTTTCCGCCGCGCTCACCCTGGCCGAGTCGTGCATTCCGACGGTCCACCTCGTCGGTGCGGAGGACGTGCGCTCGGCGCGACCGCTCGCGGACCGCCACCGCGGCCTCGGGGCCCGCGACCGGATCCATCTGCAATCGCGCCGCCGAACGGCCTACCGCCTCCGCATCGCGCCGCCGCCCGGCGTCGGCCGCGCCATCTGGCGACTGTGGCCCATCTGGCGGGCGCCGTAGGCGCGATCGAGGTCGCCGTGGTTGATCTGCGGCGTCGCGGGCCGCGCACCGGGCCGCATCGACGGCTTCGTCGACGGGCGCGCGGACGGCTCGACTGCCGGTCGGGTCGACGGCTGGGCCGAAGGCCGGGTCGTGGGGCGCGAGTCGGCGGGCTTCCACTGGCCCTGGTCGCGAACCTGCCACGAGTCGCCGTCGCGCCGTGCGACGGCGCCGCTGCGGTCGGCGTAGACGTTGTTGGCGCGGTCGCGCGACGCCCGCGCCTGCTTGAGGTCCTTCTGCACGGTCGAACGGTCGGCATTGCGGGCGCGGTTTTCGGGACGGTTGTAGATGTTGGTGTTCCGGGAGCGGTCGAACGTCGTCTGGTTCCCGATCCGGTTGTTGATGTCGACCCGGTTGCCGGCGTTGATGGTGTTGCCGATGTTGATGTCGCCGGTGTTGATGATCACCGGCCCGCGGTAGCCGCCGCCGTACCAGCCGCCGCCGCAGCAGCCCCAGGGCCGGTAGTAGGAGCCGCCCCAGCCGCCGCCCCAGCTCATGCCGAAGCTGAAAAAGCCGTTCGACCAGCTCATGCCGAAGCTCCAGCCGGTCCAGGGGTTGTAACCCACGTGCATGCCCCACGTCGGAGGCCGCGGGTAATACCAGGTGCCCCAGTACGGCGGGTAGTACCAGCCGGTGCCGTAGACCGGGACCCCGTAGCACGGGTACGACCACATGTAGCCGGGCCGGTAGCCCACGTAGACCACGTCCGGCGTCGATTCGTAAACCTGGACGTAGGTGGTGTTGTAGACCGGCGAGCTGGGCGGGATCTCGGAGATCTCCTGCTGCGGGATCTCGTCGGCAACGACCCAGGGGCCGGTGGCCTTGGCCGAGGTGAACCACACCCCGTTGTCCACGGCGTAGTAGCGGCCGCCCGCCTCCAGCACCTGGGCGCCGGTGTTGACGGCGTAGGAGACCTTGGTGCCCGGGATCTTCTCGAACTTCGGCGCGCCGTCGTACTCGACCTCGAGCTTTGCCTCGCTCCGCTTGATGGCCGCAGTCTGCGGGATCTGTGCGTCGAGCATGGCCTCCTCGGCCTCCTCGGTGCCGGCCACCGAGGTCCGCACGCCGCCGATGTCCGAGCCCGGCGGGATCTCAGAGAAGCTCGCCGGCAGCTCGTCGGCGGGGACGAAGGTCCAGGGCCCGGCCTCGGTCTTCGACCGGTACCAGCGGCCCGACAGCAGCACGTACATGTTGCCGGTGGCCAGCTC
>CAZMED010000446.1:0-2681 GCA_964565045.1 uncultured Thermoanaerobaculia bacterium | reverse complement strand
CACCCGCTCATGGCGGGTAGACGCCGCGGCCATAGGCCGCGAGCAAATCCGAAATCGGTCCCCGGGGGTCTGTCAATCCGCGGTGCTCCGTCGAGCGAGTGCCGGCGCCGGTGGTATCATCTCCCGACGCCGCGGCGACGCCCGCGGCGCTGACGTGAACGGAGAGTGGCCGTGGGACCGTGGCTGATCGACATCCGGGAGCCTTCCGAGCTCGAGCCGTGGCTCGAGGGCGGCCCGCCGGGCCGCTCCGGCTCGACGGTGATGCTGGTGCGCGGCGACGGGCCGCTGGTGCGGGAGTTCCTGCCCAATGCCCTCGACGCCGCCAAGGAGAGCGCGGGGCGGGTGGTGGTGTGGGTCAGGGACCCGGCGCAGCTCGCCGGCGGGCTGGTGGGCGAGGCGTTCGCGAAGAGCGACGACATCGTCGCCGTGGTCCTGGCGACCGACGGCCGCGTGGGCGGCTGGGTCGTCGATGACCGCATCGGGGTCGGAGACGCAACCTCTGCCTTCCAAAACGCGGAGATGATCCATGTCTGAGATTCCGCAGAAGTACGACCACCTCGAAGTGGAGGCGCGCTGGCGACAGCGCTGGGACGACTGGGGCATCTACCGCTGGGATCCGTCGCTGCCGCGCGAGCGGACCTTCGTCGTCGACACGCCGCCGCCGACCGTGTCCGGCTCGCTGCACGTGGGGCACGTCTTCTCCTACACCCACGAGGACCTGCTGGTGCGCTACCAGCGCATGACCGGCAAGAACATCGCCTTCCCCATGGGCTGGGACGACAACGGGCTGCCCACCGAGCGCCGGGTGCAGAACCTGCTCGGCATCCGCTGCAACCCGCACCTGCCCTACGACCCCGACTGGAAGCCGACCCCCGACGGCGGCAAGCGCAAGGAGATCGAGGAGGTCTCGCGGCGCAACTTCATCGAGGCCTGCGCCCTGGTCACCGCCGAGGACGAGAAGGCGTTCGAGCACCTGTGGCGCCACCTCGGGCTGTCGCTCGACTGGTCGGAGCAGTACGCCACCATCGACGACCACTGCCGCCGCATCTCGCAGCTCAGCTTCCTCGACCTGGTGGCGAAGGGGGAGGTCTACAACCTCTCCTCGCCCACCATGTGGGACATCGACTTCAAGACCGCGGTCGCCCAGGCCGAGGTCGAGGACCGGCCCCGCCAGGGCCACTACTACGACCTGAGGTTCGGGGTCGAGGGCGGTGGCGAGCTGCTCATCGCCACCACCCGGCCCGAGCTCGTCGGGGCGTGCATCGCGGTCGTCGCCCACCCCGACGATGAGCGTTACCGGCCGCTCTTCGGCAAGTCCGCCATCACCCCACTCTACGGCGCGCGGGTGCCCATCCTCGCCGCGGAGCACGCGGACCCCGAGAAGGGCACCGGCATCCTCATGGTCTGCACCTTCGGCGACGCCATGGACGTGGAGTGGTGGAAGTCCTCGGGCCTGCCGGTCAAGCAGCTCATCGGCCGCGACGGGCGCATCCTGCCGGCGAGCTGCGGTTGCGCGCCGTTCGAAAGCGTCGACAGCGAGCTCGCGCAGCGCTCGCACGACGAGATCGCGGGCCTGACGGCGGCAAAGGCCAAGACCCGCATCGCCGAGCTTCTGGCCGAGGAGGGCAGCCTGCCCGGCTGGCAGGGCCCGGCCCTGGTGGGCGAGCCCAAGCCCACCGACCAGATCGTCAAGTTCTACGAGAAGGGCGACCGGGCGCTGGAGTTCGTGCCCACCCGGCAGTGGTTCATCCGCGTGCTCGACCACAAGGACGAGCTGCTCGCACAGGGCGACAAGATCCAGTGGCACCCGGCGCACATGAAGACCCGCTACACCCACTGGGTGGAGGGCCTCAACCAGGACTGGTGCATCTCGCGCCAGCGCTACTTCGGCGTCCCGTTTCCCGTGTGGTACCCGCTCGACGCGGGCGGCGAGCCCGACTTCTCGCGGCCCATCTATGCCGCTGCCGAGGCCCTGCCGGTCGACCCCCTCACCGACTGCCCGCCGGGCTACGACGAGTCGCAGCGCGACCGGCCCGACGGCTTCGCCGCCGAGCCGGACGTCATGGACACCTGGGCGACCTCGTCGCTGACGCCGCAGATCCAGTCCCACTGGGGCCTCGACCCCGATCGCCACGCCAGGCTCTTCCCGATGGACATCCGGCCCCAGGCCCACGACATCATCCGCACGTGGGCCTTCTACACCATCGTCAAGGCGTGGATGCACGAGCGCGAGATCCCCTGGCGCCACGTGGTGCTCTCGGGCTGGATCCTCGATCCCGACCGCAAGAAGATGTCCAAGTCGAAGGGCAACGTGGTGACGCCGGACGACCTGCTGGTCGAGTGGTCCTCCGATGCGGTCCGATACTGGGCGGCGCGCGCCCGCCTCGGCACCGACACCGCTTTCGACCCGGGGGTCTTCAAGGTCGGCAAGCGGCTCTCGACCAAGGTCTTCAACGCCAGCCGCTTCGTGCTCGGCCAGCTCGCGCGCACGGGCGGCGCGGTGCCGTCGCCCGAGTGCATCACCGAGCCGCTCGATCTGGCGCTGGCGGCGCGGCTGCGGGCCGTCGTCGAGCAGGCGACCCGCGCCTTCGAGGCCTTCGACTACGCGGCCGCCCTGCAGGTGGTGGAGGAGAGCTTCTGGCAGTTCTGCGACCACTACCTCGAGCTGGTCAAGCTGCGCT
>CAZMED010000445.1:0-2689 GCA_964565045.1 uncultured Thermoanaerobaculia bacterium | reverse complement strand
GACGCCCCGGCGATCGCCGAGCCGCTCTCGACCCGCATCTCGACCCGCGACCTCCGCCTGACCGTCCGCCACGCCGCCGATTTCGGCCGGGTGGCGATCAACCGCCTGGTGCCCTTCCTCGAGCCCACGCTGGCCAACGGCGAGGGCCTGTCGCTCGAGCTCGATGCGGCGCGCTACCGCTTCTGGCTGTCGAAGGCCGGCGCCCCGCGCCCGCTCGGCTTCGAGCCCACCGCAATCGTCGACCTCGAGGCCGGCCTGCACTACTTCGTCTACGCGGTCGGCTCCCCCGCCGACGGATCCTTCCAGCTGCTGGTGATCGCGGACCCGCTCGGCTGAGCGGTCCACCAACCGGATCGTGCGAGGGCCCGGGCAGACCCGGGCCCTTTTGTATTGCGGATCGACTACATTCAACCCATGAGCACGGACCCTGCCGGAAGGAGCTGGCGCCTCCTCGTCGACCGCAACCTCGCCGGGGCCGCCAACATGGCGCGCGACGTGGCGATGCTGGACGCGGTGGCCGCGGGCGAGGCGGAGCCTTCACTGCGCCTTTACGGCTGGGACCCGCCCTGCCTCAGCCTCGGCCGCCACCAGGGTGTCGAGGCGGCGGACCTGAGGTTCTGCCGCGCGGAAGGCATCGACGTGGTCCGTCGGCCCACCGGCGGGCGGGCGCTGCTCCACCACCTGGAGCTGACCTACGCGGTGGTGGCCCCGCTGGGCGAGGGTCCGTTGCCGCGCGGTCTGCAGGAGGCCTACCGCGTCGTCTGCGGCGCCCTGGTCCGGGCCATGCGCTCGCTGGGCGTCGCGGCCGAGCTCACCGGCGGCGAGGTCAACCTCGAGCTGCCCGGCCCGCGGACCACGGTCCCCTGCTTCGAGGCGCCGGCCGGCGGCGAGGTGGTGGTGGCAGGCCGCAAGCTCGTCGGCTCCGCCATGCGGGCGCACGCCGGCGTCGTCCTGCAGCACGGCGCCATCGTCCTCGACTGGGACGGTCGCCTGCAGGCAGGTTCCATGGGCCTCGCCGACGACTGCGCGCTGCGCCCCCACGTCACGACCCTCTCTGACGAGCTCGGGCGGCCGGCCGATCGCGGCGTGGTCGAAGGCGCGGTCGTCGCCGCCTTCTCCGAGGTGCTGGGGCTCAGTCTCGCAGCCGCGCCCCTGAGCGCTGCCGAGGCCGCCCGCGAGCGCGAGCTCGCGGCCTCATTCGTCGTCGCCGGGTGACTCCGCAGGCCGCGGCGGTTCGGTCCGGATCCGCGGCTTGATCAGCGGCAGCAGGGCGAGCGCAGGCAGGGCGAGGGCCGTGGTGAGGGCGAAGAACACCGCGTAGCCGAGCGCCTCGACGCCGATGCCGGTGAACGCGCCGGCCACGTCCCGGGTGAGGGCGAACAGCGCCGACAGGATCGCGTACTGGGTGGCGGCGTGCTCCTTGTCGCAAAGGTTCATGAGAAAGGACAGAAAGGCCGCCGTGCCGAGACCCTGGGTGAAGCTCTCGATCACCGAGGCGACGTAGATGCTCTCGCGCGGCAGGTGAACCGCCGCCACCACCACGTAGCCGAGGTTGGACACCAGCTGCGCGAGGCCGAGCCAGAGCAGGGAGCGGAAGATCCCGATGCGGTCGACGATCCAGCCCCCGGCCAACGCGCCGAGGATGGTCAGCACCGTGCCGAGGGTCACCGAGATGGCGCCGATCTCGGTCAGGGAGTAGCCGCGGTCCACCCAGAAGGGCTTGACCATGCGGCCGAGGGTCGAGTCGCCGACCTTGAACAGCAGCACGAACAGGACCACCGGCACCATCTGCCAGCGGAAGACCCAGCGCAGGACCGGCCGGATGGCGTCGCGCCGGGCCGAGCTGTCGAGCGGCACGCGCGGGCTCGTCCAGGCCACCGCCGCCAACCCGAAGAGGAGCACCGCCAGGGCGACCCACAGCGTCGTCCACCCGGTGACGTCGGCCAGGATGAGGAAGCCGCCGCCGCCCGCGAACATCGCGACCCGCGCGGCCGACACCCGGGTGCCGTTGATGCTGCCCGTCGTCTCCGGGGTCGCCACGTCGACCGCGTAGGCGTCGACGGCGATGTCCTGGGTGGCGGACGCAGTTGTGAAGAGCAGCAGCAGGCCCCACATCAGGTACGACGGGTTGGAAGCGTCCTGGGGCACGATCGCCAACGTCGTGGCGCCGAGCGCGAACAGGCAGGCGGTGATCCAGTGCTGGCGGCAACCCCAGCGGTCCACCAGCGGCGCCCACAGGAGCTTCCAGGTCCACGGCAGCGAGAGCAGGCTCATCAGCCCGATCTCGCGCAGCGACACGCCGTGCACCCTGAAGAACACCGGCCACACGTCGTAGGCGATGCCGAAGGGCAGGCCCTCGGCGAAGTAGAGGACCGCGATCCAGAACAGCACCCGCCGTTTCGTCACCGCGTCATCTTACAGATGTCGCGGTGACGAAACGGAATTATGAATTCTCAATTCTCAATTTTGAATTCCCATCCACCCTCCCCTGGTACAGGGGGTGGGCGGGGGATCATTCAAAATTCAAAATTGAAAATTCAAAACTGTCGGGGGCGTCAGCCCTCGACGGGGATGGTCGCGACGTCATGGCGGCGCAGCGAGATCGCCATGCCGATGCCGATCACGATGAGAATCGTGCCGATCCACACCAGCGAGATCAGCGGCTTGGTGGAGACGTCGATCACCAGGC
>CAZMED010000444.1:0-2691 GCA_964565045.1 uncultured Thermoanaerobaculia bacterium | reverse complement strand
GTCTCGCCCGACCGCAGCCGCCTCTTCGTCCACGCCATGTTCGTGGACGATCCCGAGCAGCTCCGGGCCGACATCAAACGCGGCTTCGAGCGGCGGGTGCTGGAGCTCCTGCGATGACCGTGCCGGAGATTCTGCTGGCGGCCCTCGGCCTGCCGCTCCTGCTCGGCTTCGTACGCCTGATCCGTGGGCCGAGCCTGCCCGACCGCGTCGTCGCCCTCGACTTCATGACCGCCGTCGCGGTGGCCGTGGCCGGGGTGTGGGCGATCGCCACCGGCAACCCGGTCTTCCTGGACGTGGCGATGGTGCTCGCACTCATCACCTTCGTCGGCACCGTCGCCTTCGCCCGCTACCTGGAGCGCGGGGGGCCCCAATGACGGTGCTCGTGATCCCGGTGGCGGGCCTTGGCATCGCCCTCATGGTGGTGGCGGGCATCGGTCTCCTGCGCATGCCGGACCTGCTGACCCGCATGCACGCCTCGTCCAAGGCGGGCACCCTCGGTGCGGCCCTCGTGCTGATGTCGATGGCGCTCCACTTCTCCGCTGCGGCTGTCACCGTCCGCGCTTTGCTGGTGTGCGTCTTCCTGCTGCTCACGGCCCCCATCGCCTCCCACGTCATCGCCCGGGCGGCCTACCGCGCCGGGGTGCCGCTGGCGCCGGAGACGGTGGTCGACGAGCTCGCGAAGGCGATGTCCCGGGAGGGCGAGCATCCGCCGGACTGAGGGCGGTTCGCCGCCCGCCGTGCTCTGACGGCTCGGGTGCCGGCCCGGTTCGACTAGAATGGCCCGCGCATGAGCAACGTGCAGAGGCTGACGCGCAGGCGAAGCCGCCGGATCGGCGACGGTGGGGCGGAGACGTCCCCGTGCGGCCACGCCCGGCCGGCCCCAGCGGCCACCGCCCTGCTGCTGATCCTGGTCCTGGCCACCACCATCGCCGCGGGCCAGGATATCGCCGCCCCGGCAGTCACGCCCTCGCCGACCCCCGCCCCGGCGCCGACTCCGATTCCGGCCTCCGAAATTCCGTTCCGGGCGGTTGAGACGCGCACGCTGGTCCGCACCGGGCAGTCTCGCCTGCCGACCGCGGAAGGCATGGAAGCGGTCGCCGCGGGATTCGCGACCGATCGCGAGGAGGCGGCGGAGCTGGCGGAGGAAACCCGCCAGCGGCTGGCCATCGAGGGCCCAGCGGCCGCCATCGAGGAGACCCAGAGGGCCTGGACGCGGCTCTCAGGTCGGCTCGACCGCCGCCTTCAGGAGCTTCGGTCGCAGACTGCGGAGATCGCGACCTACCTGGGCGACCTGAGCGCCGAACGCGAGGTCTGGCAGCTGACCCGCGACGCGGCGCGCGAGCTTGACCTTCCGCAGGAGGTTCGCCGAGAGATCGACGAGACCCTCGCCTTCATCGAGGTGGCCGAAGGCGAGGCCCGCGCCGCCCGCGACCGGACCTTGGTGCTGCAGGCCCGGGTCTCGCGAACAGTGGAGGTCGCGGGAGACCTTCTGGCCGAGCAGCGGGAGGAGGTCGCCCGCCGCCGCCGCGGCGTGGTGCGCCTCGACAGCCCGCCGCTGTGGCGCGCCTTCGGCACGGCGGGCGTCGGCGGCGCGGCCACCGAGCAACTGGCGGACATGTGGCGACGCAGCGTTTCGGACATCCGCCGCTACGTCCAGGAGGAACAGTCGAGGCTGCTCCGTCACGCTGCGCTCGGGGGTCTCACCCTCATCCTTCTGCTGTGGCTGCGGCGCAGGGCGCACGCGTGGTCGGGCGGGGACGCCTCCTTGGGGCGCACGATCCGTGTGCTGGAGCGTCCGCTGGCCGCAGCCCTGGTGGTGATCCTCCTCCTCCAGGACGTCCTCCACCCGGACGCGCCGGTGGCCTGGCTCGACCTTCTGTCCCTCGTGCTGCTGCTCGCGATCCTGCGCCTGCTGCCGCTGCTCGTGGGCCCCGGACTGAGGAGCCTCGCCCTCTTCCTCGCGCTCCTCTACCTGGTCTCCGTGGCGGGGGAGCTCGCGCCGGACGGCGGGCTCGTGGACCGGCTGCTGATGCTGGTGCTGGCGCTTGCCGCAGCGGCCACCGCGCTGTGGGTTCACCGGTGGCTCACCCGCGAGCCGCCCGCAGACATGTCCCGTCGGTGGTACCGGGCCACCATTCTCGGGGTGCGCCTCGCCATTGCCATGTTTGCGGTGTCGGCGGTGGCGAACGTCCTCGGCGCTGTGGGCTTCGCCTCCCAACTCGCCAACGAGACCCTGTCCTCGGTGCTCGGCGCGGTCTTCTTCTGGGTCGCGGCCGATCTCGCCCGCGCCGTGATCCGCCTCCTCCTGCTGGCCGCACCGTTGCGGCGCTTCGGGGCGGTGCGGCTGCACGAGGCGGCGCTCCGCAGCAGCCTCTTCCGGCTCGTCGATCTGGCGGCGGCGTTCGGCTGGGCGGTAACGACCCTGGCCGAGTTCAGACTTCTGGGCCCGATCCGCACCCTGCTCGCCAGGGTGCTCGGCGCTAAGCTGGCGGTGGGCGCCCTCATCATCAACCCCGGCGACATCCTGCTGTTCGCGGTGGTGGTCTGGCTCAGCTTCAAGCTGTCGCGCCTGGTGCAGACGACCCTCGACGCCGACGTCTACACCCACATGGACCTGCCGAAGGGGGTCCCCGGCGCCATCAACCGGCTCACCCACTACGCGCTGGTGGTGGTCGGCGTCATGTTCGCGGC
>CAZMED010000443.1:0-2700 GCA_964565045.1 uncultured Thermoanaerobaculia bacterium | reverse complement strand
GGTTGAAGACCTGGCGCGCGTCGCGCTCGGGGCCGGTGAGCGGCTCGCCGCTCTCACTCATCTCGGGGTTGCCGTCGTCGTCGAACTGCGGCACCCCCGCCTTGCGGAAGTACTTCTGAACCAGCACGTCCACGGCCACCTGCGACCACCGCTTGGGCGCCCGGACCCCGTCCATGGCGAACACCAGGGTGCCGTCGGGGTTGCGGATCTCCGACGTGCGCTCGACGAACTCGATGTCCTGATAGGGGTCCTGCCCGGCGCGGGTCAAGCGGCGCGTGACCTTCATACTGCTCTCGTCCTCCCCGAATACCTCGTCGCCGGCGCAGACTTTCCCCGGGAATCGCTCTCACGGGAGCACCGGATCGCGGAATCGCTGACTCGACTTGACCCACTATATCTTGGGCTCCCGAGGCTTGTCAACACTACATCTTGCGCTTTTCAGGATTTTACGCCGCCGCCGGAAATGTCTGGGAATGAGACATTTCTGGCCCTGCCGAGGGTTGGGGCACGCGTCGGCAAGCCTCGTCTCGGGACCCGCCGCGCAGCGGAGAAACCCGTCTGCGAGCGGCCGGGTTTCTCCCCCGCAGCGCGCTCAGCTCGAGTAGCGGCTGCGGATCTGCGGCATCAGGTACGAGGCGAAGCCCCGCTCGAGGTCGAGGCTCGGTTCGAGGCCCCAGTCGTGGCGGGCGGCCGAGTCGTCGACGTCGGCCGGCCAGCTGTCGACGATAGCCTGCCGCTTGAGGTCGGGCTCGAAGCGGATGTCGGCGTCGGGAAATTCCGCCAGCACGAGCTCGCGGATCTCCGCCGCGGAGGGGTTGAAGGCGGTGATGTTGTAGACCACCTGACCCAGCTTCGAAGCGTCGGCGTGCGCGAGCTCGAGCAGCGCGTCGACCGCGTCCGGCATGGCCATGAAGGGGATCCTGGTGTCGGGTCGCACGAAGCAGGCATAGGCCTCGCCCCGGGCGGCGGCGTGGATCATCTCGGGGGCGTAGTCCGAGGTCCCGCCGGAGGGCACGGTCACGGCCGAGATCAGGCCCGGGAAGCGGATCGCGCGGAAGTCGACCTTGCCCGACAATCGCTCGGCGGCGAGCTGCTTGTAGTGGCGCGCGTAGTACCGGCCGAGGTGTTCGCAGTACAGCTTGTTGCAGCCGTACATCGTGGTCGGGTTGTTCCACTCGTGCTCGCGGACCGCACCCGCCGCGACCTTGGTCGCGAGATCCGGCAGCCCGTAGGCAGCGATCGACGAGGGGTAGAGGAAGACCACCGCGCGGCCGTGCGACTCCCCCTGGGCCTGGGCGAAATCGAGCAGCTTGAGGGTGCCCTCGACGTTGACCTGGTGGCCGGTGAGCGGCGTGAACTCGGTGCGGGTGGAGAGGATCGCTGCCAGGTGGTAGATCGCCTCGACCTCGTACTCGGAGAGGATCCGCTCGAGCAAGTGGGTCTCGAGGATCGAGCCCAGGTACTCGTGCTCCACCAGGGCGGCGAGCCCGGCGTCGAGGGGCTTGAGGTCGATGGTGATGATCGGCGCGCCGCCCTCCTCGGCCAGTCTTTCGATGAGGCCGTGGCCGATCTCGCCGCCGGCGCCGGTGATCAGGGTGCAGTGCTTGCGCATCGTCGATCCTCCCCGCGGCACAGCGTCGCCGGGGATGGCGGGCGTGTCAAGCGGCCTGAGGCTCGGGGCTCGAGGCTCGGGGCTTGGGGCTCGGACTCGCTCCGTGCGTCGTCTCGAGGGAGGATCGTCCACCTATCATCATCACGAGCATTGCTGCGCCGGTTCCTTCCTCCCGCCGCTGCACGGCGTTCGCTCGGCGTGATAGGGGAGAAGGCCCCCTAACCCCGATACGCTGATCGAACCATCCGTGGCCGCCCCGCATCGAATCTCACGGACGCATAACAGGGACCCGGGCGGCTCCGAACTTCCAACCGGCAATCTGCGTATCTCAAGCCGTGGGACCGATGCGCGAGGGAGGACCGAGATGGTGAAGGTACTGAGGCTGCTAGTGGTGGCGGTGGTTGTCGCCGGTGCCGCGGGAGGCATTTACGCGTGGGTCGGCTCGAAGGGCGGCGACGACACCGGCATCACCCTGGTGGAGGCGGAGATCGGTTCCATCACCGAGAAGGCCCTGGCGGTGGGACAGATCGAGCCCCGGGAACGCTTCCAGATCAAGTCCAAGATCTCGGGCATCGTGCACCGCTGCTTCGTCGAGGTCGGCGACCGCGTGCAGGCCGGCGAGCCGCTGTTCGAGATCTCCCCGGACCCGACGCCGCAGGAGCTCCTCAACGTCGACCACAGCGTGCGCTCCTCCGAGGCCAGCTTCCTCAAGGCCAGGGGCGACTTCGAGCGCGGCCAGGAGCTGTACGAGGACGGCCTGATGTCGAAGGGCGACCTCGACGCCCTGCGCGAGACCTACGAGCTGGCGCGGATCGCCCGCCAGCAGGCGGCCGACAACCGCGACCTGACGCGGAGCGGCCGGGTGAGCGGCGGCGACACCGAGGTCGAGGCCATCATCCGCACCCCGGCTGACGGCACCGTGCTCAGCCGCGCGGTGAACGTGGGCGATCCGGTGGTGCCCCTGACCTCCTACCAGCCCGGCACCGAGCTCGCCTCGGTCGCCGACATGTCGGATCTCGTCTTCAAGGGCACGGTCGACGAGATCGACGTCGGCAAGATCAAGGTGGGGATGCCGTGCCGCATCAAGG
>CAZMED010000442.1:0-2740 GCA_964565045.1 uncultured Thermoanaerobaculia bacterium | reverse complement strand
ATCTACAAGCTGTGGCGGGGCATCGAGGGCATGGGCTGGGGCGACGTCAAGTACCTGGCGGCGATCGGCGCCGTGGTCGGCCTGCGTGGCGTGGTCGGGGTCCTGATCGTTGGGGCGTCGGTGGGCGCGATCTTCGGCCTCGGGATGATCCTCGCCGGCCGGGGCTCGGGCAAGACGCCGCTGCCCTTCGGGACCTTCCTCGCGCTGGCCGCGCTTCTGTGGCTCTACGCGCCGCCGGCCTGGTTCGCCTGGATGCCGTTGTAGGCGCCGACGACCGCCTCGAGCAGCAGCCGGTCCTGGTCGGGGAGCACCGTGCGCAGGTCGAGGACCACCTCGTCGTCCTCGAGCCTGGCGACGACCGGCGGCGACGCCGCGCGCAGCGCATCGGCCAGCACCTGGCCGCCCGCGATGCCGAGGCCGTAGCTCGGCATCGTCTCGTCGGGGGTCGTGCCGCCGCCCACCGCGGCGCGGGTGGCGCGACCGCGCGCCGGCACCCCGGCCGTTCGCAGGACCCGCCCGAGGCGCGTGGCGCGCCGTTTCAGGCTGTCCACGGGCGTCGCCAGCAGGGCGTACAACGGGATCTCCTCGAGGCGGCCGCTGGAGTGGTGGCGCAGGGTCTCGTCCATCAGCACGAGGGCCGTCTTGTCGGGGCGCAGGGCGCGGTAGAGGGGGTGGCGGGCGAGCGGCGCCACCCACTGCCGGCGGCCGACGATGAGGCCGGCCTGCGGTCCGCCGAGGAGCTTGTCGCCGGAGAAGCAGACTGCGTCGGCGCCCGCCGCCAGCAGCTCGCCGACGGTCGGCTCGGCCGGCAGGCCCCAGCGCCCGAGGTCGTGCAGCGCCCCCGAGCCCTGGTCGACGAGCAGCGGCAGGCCGTGCGCGTGGGCGAGCTCGGCCAGCTCGCCCACCGACGGCGAGGTGGTGAATCCGACGATCCGGTAGTTGGACTGGTGGGCCACCAGGAGGGCCGCGGTGCGCTCGGAGACGGCTTCCGCGTAGTCTCTGAGGTGGGTGCGGTTGGTGCAGCCGACCTCGCGCAGGGTCGCCCCCGCGGCGACCATGACGTCGGGGAGGCGGAACGAGCCGCCGATCTCGATCAGCTGGCCGCGCGAGACCACCACCTCGCGCCCCGCGGCGTGGGCCGTGAGCAGCAGAAAGAGGGCCGCGGCGTTGTTGTTGACCATCACCGCGGCTTCCGCGCCGCAGACCCGCGCGATGCGCCCGGCGAGCGGCGCCAGGCGCTGGCCGCGCCGGCCTTCGGTGACGTTGTACTCGAGGGCAAGGTATGATCGCAGGGATGGCGGCAGCTCAGCAGGCAACGGCGCCCGGCCGAGGTTGGTGTGCAGGAGCACGCCGGTCGCGTTGATCAGCGCGGCGTAGGCGGGCTCGTCCGCGCGCCGGAGGGCTGCGAGGATCTCGTGCTCGAGCGCCCCGGCGGCGTCCTCGAGCGCCTCCTCCGGCACCTCGCCGGCGGCGACCTCCTGTCGGAGCCGGTCGACGGCGGCGCGGCAGGCCTCCATCACGGACGAATGGCCGTAGCGATCAGCGGCCGCACGGAGGGTGGGACGATCGAGCAGCCGGTGAATCGCGGGGATGCGTCTGAGGAGAGCCTGCACGGCGGGCATTCTATCGCAGTGCCGCGCTGCACGCGGGGCCGGAACGGGGCACCGGGGAGTGTGCGGTGGAGCTGAGCGAGCAGATCGCCATTCTCGAGCGGGTTTTGCAGGAGCACATCCGCAAGTGGGACCGGTTCTTTGCGGGCGCCGAGAAGGCCATTCCGCAGGTCGAGCGCGAGCGCATCGCCCGCCGCATCCGCATGCTCTCCGAGCAGACCGTCCACCGCCGCGCCGAGCAGTTCCGCATCGAGCAGCTGCAGCACCGCTTCCAGACCTACTCCATGAACTGGGAGCGAATGCTGCGCGAGCGCGAGGAGGGCCGCGGCGCCGCCGGCGGCAGCCCGGTGGCGCCCCCGCCGGCGCCGGCAGCGCCGGCGGAAGCGGCAAACGCCGCCGCGCCGGGGTCCGTAAACCCGCAGGAGGAGGTCTCCCTCTTCGACCGCTACCGCGCGGCCAAGGCGCTCGCGGGGCACGACGTGAGCGTCGACCGGAAGACCTTCGAGCAGCAGATCGAGGCGCAGCGGCAGCGCATCGAGGCCCGCCTCGGGCAGGAGGTGCGCTTCGAGGTCCAGGTGGATGACGGCAACGTGAGGGTCGTCGCGCGCAAGAAGAAGAAAAAGCCCGCGGGCTGATGGGAGTGTCGATGCGAGAGTGGATCGGAGTCCTGTGCGTGGCGGCCGCCGTCGTTGCCGGGTTCGCGGCCGCGGCGCGAGCCGGCGAGCCGATGTTCGTGCCCTGGCTGGTCGCCGACGACCCGGGTGACGAGGTCATCCGGGAGTACTACGAGCGCGCCGAACGGGGCGAGCTCGAGGCCCCGGCGCTGGTCGACCTCGGCACCATGCTCTTCTACCGCGGCTTCCCCAAGGATGCGATCCGGTACTACCGCCGGGCGCTCGACGTCGACAAGGAGTACTACGAGGCCTGGTTCCTGATCGGGCTCGTCGAGCACAGCCGGGGCGAGCTCCGGGACGCGGAGCAGGCCTACGCGCGCTGCCTCAAGAAGCGGCCGGGGCACGGCTGGGCCAACTTCTACTACGGGCTGCTCGAGGAGCAGCTCGGCCACACCCGCAAGGCGCTCGACCACTACGAGCGCTCCTTCAAGAGCGCGCCGGAGCTCGCCGACCCGA
>CAZMED010000441.1:0-2740 GCA_964565045.1 uncultured Thermoanaerobaculia bacterium | reverse complement strand
TCGGCGGCCGCACGGTCAAGCTGCCCTTCGGCCACCACGGCGGCAACCACCCGGTTCGGGAGCTCGCCAGCGGCCGCGTCCTCATCACCTCGCAGAACCACAACTACGTCGTCCAGGAGGCGTCGCTGCCGCGCGAGGTCGAGGTCACCCACATCAACCTCACCGACGGCACTCTCGAGGGCCTCGCCCTGCCGCGCGCCGGCGTCGAGGCCGTCCAGTACCACCCCGAGGCGAGCCCGGGACCCAACGACTCACTCGCGGTCTTTCGGCGATTCGCCGAGCGGTGTCGGGAGAAAAAATGAGGAATGAGGAATTAGGAATTAGGAATTCCCCTCCACCCCCCCGTGGTCGCTGCGGCTGGGTGGATGGCATTCCTAATTCCTCATTCCTAATTCCTAATTCTGGAAGCGGATTGGCGCGGTGAGCGCGAAGCCCTCCTCCGTCTGCATCCTCGGTGCGGGCCCGATCCGGATCGGCCAGGCGTGCGAGTTCGACTACTCCGGCGTGCAGGGCGTGCGGGCGCTGCGCGAGGAGGGCTGCCGGGTCATCCTCGTCAACTCCAACCCGGCCACGGTCATGACCGACGCCCGCCTCGCCCACCGCACCTACGTCGAGCCGCTGACCGCGGCGACCGTCACCGCGGTGCTCGAGAAGGAGCGCCCGGAGGCCCTCATCCCGACCCTCGGCGGGCAGACCGCCCTCAACCTGGCGGTCGAGCTCGAGGAGGCCGGGGTCCTCGACCGGCTCGGCGTCCGCCTGCTCGGCGCCTCGGTGCGCTCGATCCGCCTCGCCGAGGACCGCGAGGCCTTCCGGCTCGCCATGCAGGCGGCCGGGCTTCCGGTGCTGGACGCGGTGACCGTGGGCTCGGTGACGGAGGGCCTCGCGGCGGTCGAGCAGATCGGCCTGCCGGCCATCCTGCGTCCGTCCTTCACCCTCGGCGGCTGGGGCGGCGGCACCGCCCGTGATCGCGGCTCCTTCGAGCACCTGCTCAAGAGGGCCCTCGACGCCTCGCCCGCGCACCAGGTCCTGATCGAGGCCTCGGTGCTCGGCTGGAAGGAGTTCGAGCTCGAGGTGATGCGCGACGCCGCCGGCGCCTTCGTGGTCGTGTGCTCGATCGAGAACCTCGACCCGATGGGCGTCCACACCGGCGACTCCATCACCGTCGCGCCGGCGCAGACCCTCACCGACCGCGAGTACCAGGTGCTGCGCGACGCCGCGCGGACCGTGCTCGACGCGGTCGGGGTCGCGACCGGCGGCGCCAACGTCCAGTTCGCGGTCAACCCGGCGGACGGCCGCTACGCCGTGATCGAGATGAACCCGCGGGTGTCGCGGTCGTCGGCCCTGGCCTCCAAGGCCACCGGCTTCCCGATCGCCCGCATCGCGGCCAAGGTCGCGCTCGGGCTGCGCCTCGACGAGATCGTCAACGACATCACGGGCTCCACGCCGGCCTCCTTCGAGCCGGCGCTCGACTACGTGGTGGTCAAGATCCCGCGCTTCGCCTTCGAGAAGTTCGCGGGCGCCGACCCCCGCCTCGGCACCTCGATGAAGGCGGTCGGCGAGGTGGCGGCCATGGGGCGCTCCTTCGACGAGGCGCTGATGAAGGCGGTGCGCTCGCTGGAGGTCGACCGCGATTCTCTCGAAGCGCCGGCCGAGCTCGTGGCGGCGAGCGACGGCGAGCTCGAGCTCCGGCTCGCCGAGCCGACGCCGGAGCGCTTGTGGGAGCTCGCGGAAGCCCTACGGCGCGGTTGGCCGGTCGAGCGGGTGCAGGCCCTGACCGCGGTCGACCCCTGGTTCCTGCGCCGAGTCGCCGGGCTGGTGGCGGCCGAGCGCGAGCTCGCGGACCGGATCGGCGAGCCCGGGGTGCTCGCCGCCGCCAAGCAGCTCGGTTTCACGGACCGCCAGATCTCGAGCCTCTCCGGCTTCGCGGAGGAGATGATCCGCGAGCGTCGCGCCGCCGCCGGGGTGCGACGGGTGCGCCGCCGGGTCGACACCTGCGCCGCCGAGTTCGAGGCGCGCACCCCGTACCTCTACGGCAGCTTCGGCTCGAGCGACGAGCAACCGACGCCGCGGCGGCCGATCATCATCCTCGGCGGGGGCCCGGTGCGGATCGGGCAGGGGATCGAGTTCGACGCCTGCTGCGTCGAGGCGGTGGCCGGGCTGCGCGCCGAAGGCTACGAGGCGGTGATGGTCAACTGCAACCCGGAGACCGTGTCCACCGACTACGACGCGGTCGACCGCCTCCACTTCGACCCCCTCCACGCCGAGGACGTGCTCGAGATCTGCGACGTCGAGCGGCCGCTCGGCGTGCTGGTGCAGCTCGGCGGCCAGACGCCGCTCAAGCTGGCCTCCGATCTCGAACGGCATGGCGTTCCGATCCGGGGAACACCACGCGACGCCATCGACCGCGCCGAGGACCGCGGGCGCTTCGCCCGGCTCCTCGAGGAGCTCGGCCTGCGTCAGCCGCCGGGGCGCATGGTGACCTCGGCCGTCGAGGCCGCGGCCGCCGCCGACGAGCTCGGCTTCCCGGTCCTGGTGCGGCCGTCGTACGTGCTCGGCGGGCGGGCGATGGAGATCGTCTACGGCCACGACCAGCTCGAGGGCTACCTGCAGCGCGCCGCCGCCGTCGACCCCGAGCGGCCGGTGCTGCTCGACCACTTCCTCGAGCGCGCGGTCGAGGTCGACGTCGACGCGGTGGCCGACGGCGAGCGGGTGGTGATCTGCGGCGTCCTCGAGCACATCG
>CAZMED010000440.1:0-2745 GCA_964565045.1 uncultured Thermoanaerobaculia bacterium | reverse complement strand
CCGAACTCGAAGTGCCGGATGCCGGCCTCCTTGGCGGCGAACTCCATCGCCGGCAGGATGTCGGCGAGCCGCACCTTGCCGCCGAACGAGCTCTGCAGCCCGTCACGGAAGGGCGTGAACATGACGCGGATCTTCTTCGGGGTGGCGGCGAAAATCATGTCTCCTCCTCGATGCGGGTCACCCTGGCGCCGGGGTAGGCGGCGGCGACGACGGTCGAAATGGCAGCGACGACGGCGGGGTCGGTCCGCTGTGCGGCCGCCGGGAACACGAAGGTGATGAGCTCCATCAGCAGGGCGAGCACGCCGAGCAGGATGAAGACGGCGACCATGGCGATCAGGCAGGCGGAGAACAGACCGGTCACGTCCACATGGTGCTCCTGTTCAGGATCCGGCGAACTGAGATCGCAGCCGCCATCATGATCGACCGTCCACCCCCCGGGCGCTGGTGGCTCCAGAATACAAGGATTTTCGTCGTCGTCCAGTGAGTTGCGAAATTCTCCGCCCCGCTCGGGTCGGCCCCTCCCCGCGGCCGTACGGCTTGTCCGGTTGAACGGCGTGAGCCGGCTCAGCCGGCGTGCCGCCCCGCGGGCCTCGCGCCCCCGGGCCCGAGGACTGGGTTAAGCTTGGGGCGTGGAACAGGGCACAGGAAACGGCATCGGCGGCCGCGGGCTGTTGATCGGCGCGTCGGCTGTGGTCCTCCTCGCGGGGCTCAAGGCCGCCCAGTCCCTCCTCATCCCATTTCTGCTCGCGCTGTTCCTCGCGATCATCTGCGCCCCGGCGGTGTCCTGGCTCGCCCGGCGCCGGGTGCCCGTGGGCGCGGCGGTGCTGCTGGTCGTGCTGGTGCTGCTGGCGCTGTTCTCCGCTTTCGGCGCCGTGGTCGGCGGGTCGGTCAACGAGTTCGCGACCTTCGCGAGCCAGTACCAGGGCCGCTTCGACGGTCTCGTCTCCGCTCTCAACGCCTGGCTGCAAGAGCACAACTTCGAGAGTGCATCGCTCGACACCTTGAGCATGCTGCAGCCCGGACGCCTCATGAACCTGCTCGGCGGAGCGCTCCGGAGCCTCGCCGCCGTCCTCTCCAACCTGTTCCTCATCCTCCTGACGATGATCTTCCTGTTGCTCGAGGCGAGCACCCTGCCCGTCAAGATCGACGCCATCGGAGGCCAGGGCCCATTCAAGATGGAGCACCTGCGACCGGTCGTCACCCAGGTGCAGCGATACCTCGCCATCAAGACCGCCACCAGCCTCGCGACCGGCGTGTTGATCGGCGTCTGGACGGCAGTCGTGGGCCTCGAGTTCGCCGTCGTGTGGGGCCTGCTCGCCTTCCTGCTCAACTACATCCCCAATCTCGGCTCCATCGTTGCCGCCGTCCCGGCCGTGTTCCTCGCCCTCGTCCAGGAGGGGGTCGCCTACGCCGCATTGGTGGCCATCGGCTATGTCCTGGTCAACGTGGGCATCGGCAACTTCGCCGAGCCCTTCCTGATGGGCCGGGTCGCAGGACTCTCGACCCTGGTGGTGTTCCTCTCGCTGGTCTTCTGGGGCTGGATGTGGGGGAGCATCGGCATGCTCCTGTCGGTGCCCCTGACCATGATCCTCAAGATCATGTTCGAGAACACCGATGACCTGAGATGGGTCGCGGTCCTGCTCGACAGCCGACGCGGCGTGATCACGCAGATCGAATCCGGCGGCTGACCCTGACCGGCCGCGGCGTCATCGCGGCGCCGCCGAGAAGAGCCGCACGGCGCGCCCTGTACCGCAGCCGATGTCGAACACGCGGCCGCAGCCGGCGTGCCACGAGGAGGCGGCGCCGCCCGGCGAAGCCGCTCACCTCGGCGACCGCCACCACGGCGTCGTCGAGGAGCGGTCCCCGCTCGATCCCCCGCATTTGACAGGCCATCCTACAATGCCTCGCAGGGAGGGCGCGCATCATGAAATCACCTCGTACTGCGGCCGCGCTCGTTGTGATCCTTGCGGCGGTCGTCAGCCTGGCGCCTGGTCGAACGGCAGCCGAGATCCCGACCCCGGCGAGCGTGCTCGGCTTCGTTCCCGGCAGCGACCGCGAGCTCATGGATTACGGGCAGCTCGTAGACTATCTCGCGATCCTCGACGACGCTTCGGACCGGATCGAGATGCGGGAGGTCGGCACCTCGCCGCTGGGCCGGACCATGTACGTCGCGTTCATCTCGTCGGCGGCCAACATCGCACGCCTCGACGAGCTCCGCGGGATCAACGAGCGGCTCGCCCTCGATCCCGCCGTTCCCGCCGGGGAACGTGCCTCGCTGGTCGAGCGGGGGCGCGTCTTCGTGATGGCGACCCTGTCGATGCACTCCGGCGAGGTGGCGCCCAGCCAGTCACTGCCGCTCTACGCGCATCAGCTCGCGACCACCGACGACCCCGAGCTGCTGCGCCAGCTCGACGAGGTGGTCCTGATGGTGGTGCCGTGCCACAACCCCGACGGCATGGACATGGTGGTCGAGCACTACCGCCAGTACCTGGGCACGCCCTACGAGGGCTCGTCACTGCCGCGCGTCTACCACAAGTACGTCGGCCACGACAACAATCGTGACTTCGTCGCGCTGACGCAGGAGGACACCCGCGTCATCTCGCGCCTCTACAGCACCGAGTGGTACCCCCAGGTGCTCGTGGAGAAACACCAGATGGGCTCCACCGGGCCGCGCTACTACGTCCCGCCGAACCACGACCCCATCGCGCAGGTCATCGACGAGGGCCTGTGGAACTGGTCGGCGGT
>CAZMED010000439.1:0-2752 GCA_964565045.1 uncultured Thermoanaerobaculia bacterium | reverse complement strand
GTCGGGCTGACCTCCTGCGACGGCGAGGCGGACCACTGGGTGGTGATCCACGACAGGGTTGGCGCGGTGGCGCCCGGAGGTGGCGACTGGACCGCCTGCGAACCGCCGCCGCCGGGGGGGAAGGTCGCCTTCCTCCCGGGCTGCCTCGACGTCTCCAAGGGTGAGACCATCGGCTTCGTCAACTACTCGAAGACCGCCGTGACCATCACCCACTTCGACACCCTCGCGGCACCCAACCCGTTCAGCCTGGCGTCGGGCGAGGAGAAGGTCTTCACGGTTTCGGACGAGGGCAAGAGGGTGCAGCTCGAAATCAAGAGCACCATCGACCACGGCGGCCCGAACATGATCGTCAGGCCCTGACCGTCGCCGCCGCCGGTTTCGGGCGTTCCTTCCGCTGCGTCCGGCGAGCGGCGCTGCGGCCACTCTGAAAGGAGGACCGTCATGTGGTCCGGCGTACTTCGTTGCCGTCGTTCGGGGCCGGTCCTGAGCCTCGTGCTCCTCGGAGTGCTGCTCCAGGGCAGCAGCTGCCCGGATGCCGACACCGCCATGCAGCGGGCGCGTCCGGCGGTCGCGTCGATCCTCGACGAGCTCGACAGCCCGCCCCGCTCCTGGCGGGTGCATTGGCGTCTGCTGCGCAGCGGAACCGAGGTCTCGAGCTTTCACCTCGCGGATGAGGACACGCCTCCGAGGTACACCTGCCGCGGCTGGTGCCTACTGTTTTTTCTCGACCTCGACCCGTACGCGCACTTCGCGCACCCGACCCGCATCGCCGTCTACGACTCGAAGCCCGCAGCGGGTGACGAGCCGTTGGTCGTGCTGCCGCCCACCGAGTGGTGGCCGACGATCCGCGAACCCTCGTTCCCCCGTCCGGTCTCCATCTTCAACACCGTCGCCTCGCGGGAGGACCCATCGCAGGTGTTCCCGGTCGGCGGCTTCGAAAACGAGCTGCCGGTCCCGGCGCCGGACATCGGCCTGCTGGTCAGAGTGGCCGGCCCGGAGCCTCCGCGGCCCACGCCGACCCCTGCGCCCCCGGGAGGGACGAACCTCGTGCCGACCTGCGACGCCAACGCCCTGCCGGTCTGGGCGGTCCTGGTCAACGGCTACCACGACGCCTCGGACACCTTCGACGAGGACGTCTCGGGCATGTACGCGGTGCTACGGGGCCTCGGGGTGGGCGAGGACCGCATCCGGACCCTGAGCCCCTTCGAATTGCCGGGCGTCCCGTCGTGGGTGCAGACCTCCGAAGGTGCCCTCGATCAGGTGTTCGCGGAGATTGCGACCCAGATGACGGCGTGCGCAGGCATGCCGGGCTCAGCAGCTCCGCACTTTCTTCTGTTCTGGAGCTCCCACGGCGGCGGCGGCACGTTGTTCTGCGATGTCGACGTGGATCATCGGGGCCACGTGACGTCACTCGAGCTCGAAGGACTGCTCGCCGGGCTCGAGCAAGTCTGGTCCGCCGCGGGTTCGGCGCTCGAGACCACCATCGTCATCGAGGCCTGTGAGAGCGGCACCGTCGGCAGCTTCCTGTACACCGCCAACGCCGCGCACCGCCGGGTCTTCGCCTCGGCTACCGCCTTCAACGTCTCGTATCGCGACATCGACGAGCCCATCAACGGCATCAGCGATCCCAACCCGGCTGACGCCGGCAGCGAGTCGATCTGGGGGTATGTGGAGGCCTACGGCAGCGCCTCGGCCGACGCCGACCTCGACGGTACCATCACGTTCGACGAGGCGGTGGCGTACGCCATTGCCTCGGACGTGACGATCGCGCCCGGGACATCGACCGCCGGGGCCCCGGGGCTGCACGCGGTCCAGGTCCTGACGCCGACGCCAGCCGTGCCGATGGCTGTCCACGGCGCCTGGAACACCTCGACGCGGGTCGCCGCCGGCGTCGCCTTCACGGCCCCGGCGGCGAGCGCAGGGTCGGCGGCTGGAGCGACCGCCACCGGAACGGTGCCGCGCGGCGGGACCGCAGAGGTCGAGATCGAGATCGACAATCCGGGCGTGGCGGCCGAGCGAGGCGCCCTGGCGTTGCGGGTCTTCCGTAACGACCGGCCGCCGCCGGACGACTGGTCGCCGGTGTACTACCCCGAGGACGACATTCGGACTACGGTCATGGTCCCAGGGCTCGCCGCCGGCACCGCCTTCGCGACGAGCTACACCCTGGAGGTGCCGTGCAGCCGCCACAAAGGCGAGACGGTGCGGCTGGTGGCGACCCTCGACAGCGGGCAGGCGGCGCCCGCGACGGCGGCAAGCGGCACCGCCGTCGCGCCGCCGCCATCGGAAATCACACTGGAGGTCGGAGAGAAGTTCTTCGGTCTCTGCTGCTGGTGGCAGAGCTTGTGGCGCTGAAGGCACAGCGCTCTCGAGGGCCGTCGGGGGCCAGCCGCATCGGCGGACCGCGCGTCCGGCGCGAGCTCGACGTTGCCCTGCGCCCCGCGCCCTGAGCCGGGCCCGGGGAATGAGTTTGTCAATCCGGCCCGTTACATCTGCTGAACCGGTCCGCGTCAGGCAGTTCTGCAACCGGTCGCCGACGGAGTCCGGCCGCCGGAGCCCGGCCCCTCCGGGTCGCACGGACGGCCGGGCGTTTCGGCCCTGCGTCCGCTCGCGGGCCCTCGCTGGCACGACGCCGCCGGTGTGGCGCCGCGCCGCGAAAGGACATCCGATCCGATGTATGCACTCATCATCTTCGCCGTCGGGATCCTCGTCATAGGGGTCATCATCGCTGCCGTCTTCCTGATCGGGCTCAGGG
>CAZMED010000438.1:0-2758 GCA_964565045.1 uncultured Thermoanaerobaculia bacterium | reverse complement strand
ATTCCTAATTCCTAATTCCTAATTCCCAGCCACTTACGGTGTGACGACCAGCAGCATCTCCTCCGCCACCAGGTAGGTCCGCACGGCCTCCTGCACCTGCTCAGGGGTCACCGCCGCGTACGCCGCCTCGTCCACCGCCAGCGGCGAGCCCGGCCCCTCGAAGAGCGCGCGGCCGACCCGGTAGGCGCGCGACGCCGCCGACAGGCCGCGCAGCATGCGGGTGCGGCGCTCGCGCGCGTTGAGACGCTCGATATCGGCCGCGTTCAGCGGTGCCTCGCCGAGCTCGGTCACGAGCTCGACCAGCAAACCGGAGACCCGGTCCACGTTCACGGGGCGGGTCCCGACCGTCGCCCACAAGACCCAGGCTCCCTCCGGCAGCGCGCGGACCCCGGCGCCGAGCCGGTAGGCCAGGCCCTCGCGCTCGCGAATCACCGCCGTCATCCGGTCCGACAGGGCGTCCATGGCCACCAAGAGCGCCGCGCGATGCTCGGGCTTTACCTCGGCGGCCCGACCCCACAGGACCGTGACCTGGGGCGCATCGCCGACCTCCGCCGGCGGCACCGCGGCGGCCGGCAGCGGTTCGGGATAGGGGCCTCGCGCCGGCGCGGCCGCCGGCCCGCCCGCGAAGGCGGAGGCGACCAGACTCAAGGTCTCCTCGGGGGCCGCCGGTGAGGCCACGGTGAGCACGAGCCGGTTTGGAGCGAAGTAGCCTCCGGGCCAGTCGGCCCAGAACCCGCGGACGACCTCGGGGCTCGCCACGTCCCCACCCACGGGCCCGGCGACCGGCCGTGCCAGCGGGTGGTCGGCGCCGAGCAATGCGCCCAGGAAGAGCTGCTCCGCCCTCTCCGCACCGCGGTTGTCGGCCTCGCGCGCCGCCCGGTGTCCGGCGGCGGCCGAGCTCCAGCCCGCGTCGTCCCACGCCGGCACCCGGACCATTTCAGCGAGCATCAGCAGCGCCCCTTCGAGCTCCGGAGCCGGGCCTTCGAGCCGCACGTAGGAGAAATCGGGCACGTGGTAGCGGTTGTCGAACGGGATCGCCGGCGAGTCCGCCGTCTTGAGGTCGAGGCCGGCGCGCCGGACACGCTCCGCGAGCTCCCGGCTGCCGCCCAGCACCGTGCCCCCGTCGAGGAGACGGTGGACGAGGTCCGCCACGCCAGGGCTGTCCGCAGGCTCGCGCGGGGTGCGGTCCGCCACCAGGAGGTGGATCCCGAAGACCTCGCTGCCCTCCTCCGGCAGAATTCCGACCACGAGCCCGTTGTCCAGGGTCGCCACCAGGCTGCCCAGCGGACCCTCGCCGAGAGTGGTTGTCCGCTCCCGTTCGGGCACCGCCGCAGCCTCCGGCAGAGGGGCTCGTTCCGCGGGGCCTCCGCGACCGAGCCAGGCGGCGCGCGTGCGGTTGCGCATCCCCGAGAGCAGGGCCGTGGCGGCCGCCCGCACCTCGGCCCCGGTGACGCGCGACGGAGACACCGCCTCGGCCAGCGGCCCCCGGACCGACGCCAGGGCCTCGCCGTAGAACACCGCCGCGTAGTGCAGGCGCTGGTCGTTGAGGGCGCGCTCGCCCTGCCACGCGCGCTGAATGGCCGCCGCCTCGGCGTCGGTGGGACCCGCGGCCGCTGCCCGCAGCCCACCCAGCACGAGGGCCAGGAGCCGTTCGGGCTCGACGCCGATCTTCGCCTCGACCCGCACCTCCAGGAGATCGCGCGGCACCCGCGGCAGGCGCGCGACCCCGAGGTCTGCCGCATGGTCCGGCAGCAGCACCGAGCCCAGCGGCCCAGCCGGGTCCGCCAGCCACCGTGCCAGAACCTCGAGCTCGGTGCCCGAGGTCGAGAGCCGGTCCGGTGCGGCCATCACCACCGAAAGGGTGCCGCCGGAGGGTCCGGAAGCAGCGCCCGGCATGCCCTGGCCCATGCCCATCCCTGCGGGCGGCCCGCCGGGGCTCGCGGCCGGCTTGTCGGGCGCCGGCGCCGCCGCCCATTCGCCCCAGCCCGGCCAGGTCAACAGGTCCAAACGCTGCGGCGGCTCGGCCACCGTGAACGCCGCGGCGAACGGCGCCAGGACCTGCTCGAGGCCTTCGAGCGGGAGGTCGCCGGTGATCAGGATGCGGAATCCTGACGGCACGTAGTGCGCCTGCCAGTAGCGCACCACCTCGTCGCGGGTCGTCGAGCCGACGGAGGCGAGCGAGCCGCCCACCGGGTGCTCGAGCGGGGTTCCGGCCCACAGCACCTCGCGCAGCCGCTCCTCGTCGAGGCCGGTCGGCGAGGCGTGGTCCTTGGCGAGCTCCTCGAGAATGACCTTCTTCTCCTTCTCGAAGACCTCGGGTCCGATGGTCGAGCGCGTCAGCATGCCAGCCATCAGCTCGGCGGCGGCCTCGGCGTCGGACGCCGGAACCAGGGCGAAGTACACCGTGGCCTGCTCGCGGGTGAAGGCGTTCATGTACGCCGAGAGTCTCTCGAAGGCCTCGGTGACCCCGCGCTCGTCGAGCTCGTCGAAGCCGTCGAAGAGCAGGTGCTCGAGGTAATGGGAGAGCCCGCCCCTGCCCTCGGGCTCGTCCTGCGAGCCGGCCGGCACCGCGACCGTCACCAGCACCGTTCCCGAGCCGGGGCGCGGCCACAGCAGCGCCCGCGCGCCCGAGACCAGGCTGCGCTCCACCGGCCCGGAAACCGCCGCTGCCGCCTCCGCAGCCGCGAGCGGCCCGGGCATGGCCGCCATCGCGAGGACCAGCGCACCCATCAACACCGACGACACACGACGGAAGTTC
>CAZMED010000437.1:0-2761 GCA_964565045.1 uncultured Thermoanaerobaculia bacterium | reverse complement strand
TGTAGCCCTGGGCCACGAGCTCGCGCACGATGTGGGCGTAGTAGGTCGTGAAGTCCGCGTGCACGCCGCCGTGCGGCAGCACCAGCAGCGGCAGCTTGCCGGCCTCGTCGAAGCCCTTCGGCGTGAAGAGGTAGGTGTAGAACTTGAGGTGGTTGCCGGCGCCGATACCGGTGGGGTTGTCCTCTTTCCAGCGCGGCGGGCCGTAGATGCGGGCCTTCTCGACCACCGCGACGTCGCCGACCCGCTCGAACCAGAGGACGTCGTCGACCAGCTTGGCGATCACGTCGAGCTGGTGGCCGGTGTTCTCGGCGGCCCGCTCGACGGCCGCGACGGCCGGGTCGTCGGGCTCGGCGGCCCGAACCCCGGCGGGGCCCAGGCCGATCAGGATGCAGCTGAGCGTGAGCAGGGTTCGGCGCATGAGATCCTCCCTCGCCGACGCATGTTAACGCAGCTGGGCAGGTCCCGGCATGCTGCACGGCGGTGGGAAACAATGGGAGGTTCGCCGGGCCCGGTCCGGGAATCGGAGTGCCGGGGCGGCCGCGGCCCCCCGGTCAGGGTACAATCCGGGCCATGACCCTCGACGAGGATGGCGACGGCCGCAGCCGTCTGGGCGAGCTCACCGAGCGGATCCGGACCGGCGCACGGCGCGCCTTCGCGCCGACCAGCTCCGCTTCGGCGGCGACCGAGGCACTGCCGATCGAGCCCTCGACCCGAAGCCCGCTGCCGGTGCGCTACCTGACCAAGGAGAACGGCGACGGCCGTTACCTCAGTTGCACCGAGGCCTCGAACATCTCGGTCCGCCTCGAGCCGGGTCTGAGCGTGTCGGCGTCGTCGGCGCGGAAGTACCCCCGCGGCACGATCTTCCTTGATGGGGCGGCGCAGGCCGAGCCGTTCCTCGACTCCGCGAAGGGGATCTACAACCTCGACCACCACGAGGGCTGCGTCCGCGCCTTCACCCTCGCCACCTGCGAGCAGGCGATGGTCCTCATCCTCAAGGGGCTCGACCTCGACGACGAGCGCTGGACGGTGTGGCTCAACGATCCCGATCTCGATGCGGTGCTCGCGGTGTGGCTGCTTCTCAACCACCGCCGTCTTTCCGGCGAGGACGCCGCCCTGCGCGAAAAGATCATGCCGGTCGTCCGTCTCCAGGGCGTGATCGACGCGCACGGCTTCGAGCTCAAGGGGCTGACCGGCTTCCCGCCCGGGCTTCAGGAGCGCACCCTCGAGACCATCGACGCGCTGCGGGCCGGGGAGCTGGCGCTCAAGGCTGAGGGCGCCTGGGGCTCGACCGACCTTCTCGAGCACACGAGGGCGACGCTCCAGGTCATCGACGAGGCGGTGTACACGCCGGGCGACTTCGAAGGCCGCAGCCAGCTCGAAGAGCTGGGCCGGGTCCGGATCTCGCCCCATCGGCTGGCCATCGCGTGCCGCTCGGAGGCTGGAATCTACGAGGTCGAGGAGCAGCTGCGCGAGATCCACGGCGACCGCCTGGGCCTCGTGATCCTGCAGAAGGATGACGTCACGTACACGCTGCGCCAGGTCGACCCATTTCTTTCCGCTGGTCTCGACCGACTCTACGAGCGCCTCAACCTGCTCGACCAGGCGGTCGCCGACGGGCAGCGATGGGGTGGCTCGGGGGACATCGGCGGCTCACCGCGGGGCCCCGGCACGGCGCTCGGGCTCGACGAGATTCTCGAGGTGTGCCGCTGGGTCTATCGGCCGCCCTCCGCCGGAAGGCGCTTCGGAGCGGTGCTCGGCGCCGTGGCGGCGGCCGTCCTCGCCCTGGCGCTGGCCGCGGCTGCCGGTGGCGGCGGGGTGTTCGCGGTGCCGGGACTGCTGCTGGCCGACGGCGGGCAGGGTCGCCCCTGGAGCGCCTTCACGCTGGCGCTCCTCGGGCTCGCCGCGACCGCGCTCGGCCGCCGGCGGCGTCCCGGGTACTACGGGTGGCGGTGGCCGCGACGCTGGGGCTTCCTCGCCCTGGTCCCGTTCGGCGGGCTCGCGGTCGCGGCCGGCGGAGGCTGGGTGCCGCCGGCGTGGCTCGAGGGCGCGGTCGGAGGCTGGGGCCCGCTCGAGCTCGGGGCGCTGCTCGCCGGGCTGCTCGGGATCGAGCTTCTGGTGCACGGTGCGGCGCACGGGATCCTGGTGACCGCCTTTCCGGTCATGCTGACCACCGGGCGGCGCTTCCTCTCGCGACCGAACACGGTCAGCGCCGTGATCTACGCGGCGGCGGTGCTCGTGTGCCTGGCGCCGCCGTCGTGGCTGCTGTCACTCACGGGTCGCGGGACAGCCTTGTCGGTCTGGGCGCTGGGTGCGCTGGTCATGGGGGTGCTCTGCGGCAGCATCCGCGAGCGCTGGGGCAGCGTGTGGGCGCCGGTCGCATTGCACGCGGTGAGTGCCCTCATCGTGCTCGGGGTCTTCTTGGCGCTGCCGTAACCCGGCACGTCGTTCCACGTTCGAACGTTGAACGTTGGAACGTTCCCGCCCATCCACCCGCTGAGCGTGCTGCGGTGCAGGTCCACGGGGTCAACGTCGGCCGTGGCAGTGGCAGGAGCAGTGGCAGCTGCAGTGGCCGGGGACAGTGGCAGCGGCAGTTGGCAGCGACAGTGCCCAGGCGGGCGCGTGAGCACAGCCCTTGACTCCGGCTGCCCCACCGGCTACCCCTCGACCTGAACGACCCGGAGGTGGCCATGCCGCGGTCGCGTCGCCTGCTCGCTGCCCCGGTCGCTGCCACGGACGCGGCCCTCTGACACTGCCACTGTCA
>CAZMED010000436.1:0-2761 GCA_964565045.1 uncultured Thermoanaerobaculia bacterium | reverse complement strand
GTCGTACCACTGATCCTTCCACTCGCCCTTGACCAACAGACCCATGGCGCCTCCCGCCGTGGCCAACGGAAAGCGCCGCGCGACCATTCCGCGACGGCTCCACTTCGCGGCAGCTCCTCTCAGGCGACCGAGGATAGGAACTTCCTCAATTGAGATATTGCGCAATTTTTCACAAGTTATATGATGGGTGTCGAACGCCCCGGCGGCGCTGGATCGCCCCGCGGGCAGGAGGATGAAAACGGTGGTCACGTTGTTCTTCGTGGCGGTGATCCTGGCAGCGGTCGCCCTGGATGTGTGGGTCATCCGGCCGTGGACCGAGAAGCACCGGCCGCGGGTCGGTCACTCGCACGACGCTCCCATCGAGATCGTCGTGCCGCGGACGCTTTTCTTCCACCCCGGCCACACCTGGGCGCGGCTCGATGATGACGGCAAGGTCACGATCGGAGTGGACGACCTGGTGCGCACCGTCGCCGGTGATCTGTCGGCGGTCGAGCTGCCCGCCGTGGGGAACGTCGTGCGCGCCGGCGACCGGGCGATGAGCATCCGGGTCGGCCCTCGAAGCCTGGCCCTGCCGGCGCCGGTGAGCGGCACCGTCAGCGAGGTCAATACCGTCCTCGGCAAGGACCCCGTGCGCCTGCGCTGGCGGCCGTACAAGGAGGGATGGGCGTTCCGTATCTCGCCGGGGGACTCGCTCTCGCGCGAGCTGGCGGAGCTCGTCATCGGGCGCGATGCGCAGCGGTGGATGAGGCACGAGCTCGATCGACTTGCGGAGCTCATCGGGGACGGCGTCGCGAACCCGCCGTTGGCCGGCGCACTCGCGCACGCCGGAGGCCGGGCGTGGGCCTTCTTCAACGGGGAGGCGTCCGACGTCGGCGGGGAAGACGAGGAGCGTGTCGCATGAGCCCGCGCGCGAAGGCCCTGCTCATCGACATCACCCGCTGCATCGGCTGCGGGGCATGCTCCGAGGCCTGCAAGACCGCCAACGAGCTGCCGCCGGAGGTCGAGCCGAAGCTCACCGTCGACACCTGGACCGTGGTCCTCGACCGCGGTCAGGACCGGTACGTCCGTGATCTCTGCCGCCACTGCGTCGAGCCGTCATGCGTCTCGGTGTGCCCGGTGGCGGCGCTCATCAAGCGCGACGACGGGGCGGTCGTCTACGACAAGAGCATCTGCCTCGGCTGCCGCTACTGCATGATCGGCTGCCCGTTCCGCATCCCGAAGTTCGAGTGGCACTCGCCGGCACCGCGCATCCGCAAGTGCATCCTGTGCGCGCCGCGCTTGGAGCAGGGTCTGCCCACCGCCTGCTCGGAGGCGTGCCCGACGGAGGCCACGGTGTTCGACGACCGGGAGACCCTGATGGCGGTCGCGAACGCCCGGCTGGAGGCCGAGCCCGACCGCTATCACCAACACATCTATGGCCTGGCGGAGGTCGGTGGGACGTCGGTCCTATTTCTGTCGCCGGTGCCCTTCGAAGAGCTGGACTTCGACACCACGGTGGCCGACTTCCCGCTGCCCGACCTCACCTGGCGGCTGCTGTTGCACGTCCCCAACGTCGTTCTGCTCGGTGCCGGTTTCCTGGGCGCCTCGTACTGGCTGTACCGCCGCCGTGAGGACGTGACCGCGGCCGAGGGCGCCTCGCAGGAGCCGTCTCGGAAGCCGCAGTCGGGAGGCGCAAATGACTGACAAGCTGCGTGTTTTAGGATCGCTGCTGACGCCGTGGCGGGTGATCCTCGCGCTGCTGCTCACGGCCGGTGCGGTGATCGTGTTCGTCCGCTTCGCTTTCGGCCTCGGCTCGGTCACCAATCTGAGCGACGAGATGCCGTGGGGGATCTGGGTCGGCTTCGACATCCTGGCCGGCATCGGTCTCGCGGCCGGCGGCTTCATTATGGCCGCCGCGGTGTACGTCTTCGGGCTCGAGCGCTACCGGCCGCTGCTGCGCATGTCCATCCTCACCGCGCTGCTCGGCTACCTGCTCTTCATCACCGGCCTGATCCTCGAGATCGGTCGGCCGTGGAACATCTGGCGCTGCATCGTCGACCACAACTTCCACTCGCCGCTGTTCGAGATCGCCTGGTGCGTGATGCTCTACACGACGGTGCTGCTGCTCGAGTTCTCGCAGGTGGTCTTCGAGCGCTTCGGCTGGCACCGGCTGGAAGCGTGGCTGCACCGCATCCTCGTGCCGCTGGTCATCGTCGGGGTCCTGCTGTCGACCCTCCACCAGTCGACACTGGGCACGCTGTTCACCATCGTCCCGAACAAGCTGCACGCGCTGTGGTACTCGCCGATCCTGCCGGTGCACTTCTTCATCTCCTGCTTGGCTGCGGGTCTGGCGATGATCTGCTTCGAGGGCTTCCTCAGCTGGCGCTTCCTCGGCCACCCGCCGCGCCTCGACCTGCTGCCCAACCTTGCCCGGGTGATGGCGCTGATTCTCGTGGTGTATTTCGTCTTTCGGATCCAGGACCTGGCGCTGCGCGGCGCGCTGCCGCTTGCCTTCGTGGTGGGTATGCCGGCGCTGCTCTTCTGGTTGGAGAACTTCCTGTTCGTGATCCTGCCGGTCATCATCGTCTTCCGCACTTCGCAGCGGATGACCACGACCGCTCTCTTTGTGGCGTCCTTCAGCACGGTGATCGGCTTCATCATGCACCGCTTCAACGTGGCGGTGACCGGCATGCAGCTCGTGCACGACGTCGGCTACTTCCCGACCTGGCAGGAGCTGGTCATCAGCATGACGCTGATCGCGCTCGGTTTCATCGCCGCCGGA
>CAZMED010000435.1:0-2771 GCA_964565045.1 uncultured Thermoanaerobaculia bacterium | reverse complement strand
ACGACTGCTCGCAGATCACCGACGGCTACGCGGGCCTGATCGTCGCCACCGAGGAGGGTCTCGCGAAGCTCGGCGTCGCCAAGGCCGACTGCGTGGAGATCGCGGGCTGGGGCCAGGCCACCGATCCGCTGATGAAGGCGGGGCGCGACATCCTCAAGCCGGCGGGCGCCTACGCGGCCATGAACGCGGCCTACGCGATGGCGGGCGCGAGCCCGGCCGACGTCAACGTGGCCGAGCTCCACGACTGCTTCACGGTGATGGGCGCCATCGGCACCGAAGTCATCGGCAAGGCGGCGTACGGCGGGGGCGCCCGCTACTGGGCCGAAGGCAAGGCCGACCCGAAGGGCGAGTGCGGCATCAACACCTCGGGCGGCCTGATCGCCAAGGGCCACCCGGTGGGCGCCACCGGCCTCGCCATGATCGGCTGGTCGGCGTGGCAGCTGCAGGGCAAGGCACCGGCCGAGCTGCAGGTCCCCAACCCCAAACTGGCGGCGACGTTCAACATCGGCGGACCGATCTGCGCCTCTGTCTGTACCGTGTTGAAACGAGCTGAGTGATGAATTCTCAATTCTCAGTTCTCAATTCTTAATTCTGGATGACCTCCGGCCCCCCGCATCACTGATCCGGGTGGTGGGGCGGAATTCAAAATTGAGAATTCAAAATTGAGAATTTTGCTGGAGGGATCATGAAGCAGGAACTGACGCCCGACAGAAGTGGTCACCTCGAGATCGACGGGCAGAGGATCTGGTGGGAGTACTTCGGCCGCGGCGACCGCGAGGCGGTGTGCCTGCTCAATGGGCTCGCCATGCACACCAAAGCGTGGTACGGGTTTCTGCCCCTGCTGACGGACGAGTACGACGTCATCCTCTACGACTTCCCCGGCCAGGGGGAGTCGTCGAAGGACGACGTGCCGTACTCGATTCCCGAGTTCGCGCGCTACCTCGCGCTGGTCATGGACGAGCTCGGAGTGGCGAAGGTCCACCCCATGGGCATCTCCTACGGCGGCTTCATCGCCCTCGAGTTCGCGCGACTCTACCCCGATCGCCTGCACACCCTGATCCTGTCGGGGATCCTCGCCAGCCGCGAGAAGCTCTTCTCCATGTACCAGGACATCTCGCTGCGCTTCTACCGCGGCACCGAGGGCGAGTTCGAGCTTTACACCCACTACATGTACGAGAAGATCTTCTCCGAGCGCTTCGTGAGCACGATCTCGGACGAGCAGCTGGCGGCCATGCGGCAGCGCTTCTACGACCGCTACATCGACTACCGCTTCTGCCTGATCCGGCTCACCGAGGCGCAGGACCCGTACTTCGCCGACATCGAGGCCCGGGTCGAAGGCTACCGCAGGGTCACGGCGCCGACGCTGATCCTGGCCGGCGCCCACGACCGCGCGATCCCGCTCTGGCAGCAGGAGAAGCTGGCCGGGATCTTCCCCAACAGCCGCTACGAGCTGGTGCCGGAGAGCGGCCACGTGGTCTACATCGAGCGGCCCGATGTGTTCTTCCCGGCGCTCAAGGCGTTCATGGCCGCCAAGTCGGTGGACTTCGAAATGCCGGCGGGGGCAGGGGCGGCGTGAGCCCGGCGCAGCCGCCGCTGTACCACCTCGTCGACGGCGCCGGCGAGCCGCTGCTGCTGCTCAACGGCATCGCGATGACGGCGAGGTCGTGGGAGGCGGTGGCGCGGCCACTGGCGGAGCGCTTCCGGGTCGTCCGCTGCGACTTCCGGGGCCAGCTCATGACTCAGGCGCCGCCACCACCGGCGGTCGCGGACCATGCCGACGATGTGGCACGGCTGCTCGACCACGTCGGCCTCGACGCCGTGCACGTGGTGGGGACCTCCTTCGGCGGTGTCGTCGGGACCCTGTTCGCCGCCCGCTACCCGGAGCGGGCGCGCTCGCTGGTGACCATCGCCTCGGCCGACGGCTTCGACGAGGAGATGGCGGCCGAGGTGGCACGCTGGCGCGAAGCCTGCGTGCGCTCGCTCGAGGGCGGGGACCGCGGCCACCTGTCGGATATCCTCGAACCGGTGGTCTACTCGGAGGCGTACGTCGAGAGCCACCGTGAGGAGCGCGCCCAGCGCCGGGCCCAGATCGCCGCCCTGCCGGAGCCGTGGTTCAGGCGGCTGATCGGCCTGCTCGACTCGGCGCACTCGCTGCGGGTTCGCCACGAGCTCGCGGCGGTCCGCTGCCCGACCCTGGTGGTGGCGGCCGAGCGCGACGGCTTCGTGCCGGCCGAGCGCGCCCGCGGACTCGCCGCAGCCATCGACGGCGCGCGCTTCGAAATCATCCCGGGCGCGGGCCATGCCGTGGTGGTGGAGCAGCCGGACCGCATCGTCGAGCTGATCCTCGAGTTCATACAACAGGGCGTTCAAACGTTCGAACGTTAAGACGTTGGGCTCATTCGGAAAGCGTGGGAAGGCCACGGCTCGAATTCGGAATTAGAAATTAGGAATGCGGCCCGCCCATTTCGGATTTCGGATTTTCACCCACCCACCCGCTGACCATGCGGCGGTGCAGGTCCACGCGGTCAACAGAGGCCGGGGCAGTGACAGCGGCAGCCGCAGTTTCCTTAGACAGCAGCAGTGGCAGTGGACAGTGACAGCGCACCGGTGGGCGCGTGATTACTGACCCCATCATCCCCTCGGGTTGAGAAGCCGCCAGGTCATGGCGCGGACCTCGTCGAAGGTGGCCAGCACGGTCTCAGTGCCGGGTCCATCAACGACCCCGGCGTGAGCCAGCAGGCGGAGATGGCTGTCCACCTCCCTGGCCGAGG
>CAZMED010000434.1:0-2776 GCA_964565045.1 uncultured Thermoanaerobaculia bacterium | reverse complement strand
CAACGTTTGAACGTTTTAACGTTGAACGTTCGAACGTTTCTTCGCTGCGGCGCGCCCTCCCCTTCGACCGGCGACGAGGATCGACAACGATGCGACCGCGCAGAGCACCGCCCACCAGTCGCCCCAGCGCACCCTCGGCGTGAGGCCGGTCAGGGGCTGCACGTCCTCGAGCAGGATGCCCGCCTCGCCGACCTCGAGACGCGACGTGACCCGCCCCGAGGGGTCGACGAAGCCCGAGATGCCGGTGAGGGCGGCGCGCGCGAACCAGCGCTGGGTCTCGGCGGCGCGCAGGCGGACCTGGGCGAAGTGCTGGTGCGGCGCCCACGAGAAGCCGTACCAGCCGTCGTTGGTCAGGGTGACCAGGAGCTCGGCGCCGGCGCGGGTCTTGGCCGCCGGCAGGCCCGGGAAGACCACCTCGAAGCAGATCGCCACGCCGAGCGGCACGGCCGCGGGCAGCAGCACCGGCGCGGTGCCCGGTGTGAAGGCGCCGACCTCGCGCACCAGGCTGTCGGAAATGGCGAAGCTCGCCCATCGCGGCACGTACTCGCCGAACGGCACGAGGTGGACCTTGTCGGAGCGCACCGGCGACACCCCGGACGGGGTCGCGAGGTAGGCCGAGTTGGTGGAGCCGCCGTCGGCCGTGCGGCCGATGGCGTTGAGCACGATCTCGATCTCGAGCTCGGCGGCGTAGCGCTCGACGGTCGCGCGGAACGCGGGGTCGTTCTCGAGGCTGTAGGGCATCGCGCTCTCCGGCCACAGCACGAGATCGGCGCCGCGCACCGCGGCCTCGGCGGTCATCGACCACACGCGCTCGGCGATCTCCCGCGCCTGCGACGGGTCCCACTTCTCCTCGAGCGTCGTACCCGGCTGAATGACGGCCACCCTCAGCGGGTCCCCGGCGGCGACCGGTGACGGCGCCAGGGCCACCGCGAGGCAGCACGCCCCGGCCGCGGCCGCCACTGCGAGCGCGCCGCTGAGCCTCGCACCGCGGTGCAGGATGCCCCACAGCCCCGCACCCACACTCAGCGCGCACCAGGAGAGCCCGGTCGCCCCCCACACCGGCAGCGAGGCCATCAGCCACGGCTGCTCCACGAAGGCCGAGGCCGGACCGGTCCAGGTGAAGCCGAAGGGCGGGAAACGCTGCAGGACCCCGAGCGCCACCCAGGCCGCCGGCAACAACCAGACTCGCCACGCCGGTGTGACCCAGGAGCCGAGCCCGGCCGCCACCGCCCACAGCGTGCCGAGGAACGCGCCCATGCCCACCAGGCCCGCGACGGCCGCCGGCAGCGGCAGCCCGCCGTAATGGTGCATCACCGGCACCACCCAGTTCGTGGTCACCGCCCAGAACACGGTGCCCGCGAGCCAGCCCAGCAGCCACGGCCGCCGGCGCCCGGCGCCCCGCTGCAGCGCCTCGAGGAGCAGCACCGGAAACAGCAGCACCAGCGGCGCCAGCCCGGGCCCCGGCATGGCGAGCGCGAGCGCGAGACCGGATCCGCCTGCGAGGATCCACGGCATGAGTGTCTTCATCGCGACGAGTATACGGAGGGAGGAGAACAGTGTTGAGTGTTGAGTTTTGAGTTTTGAGTTCCCACCCACCCACCCATCACGGGGGGACGGGTGGGAAATCCGAAATCCGAAATTCGAAATCCGAAATCCGAAATGGGGGGGCGGGCGGAATTCCCGATTCCTAATTCCTAATTCCTCATTCCTGATTCCTCGTTCCGAACTCCTCGAGGATGGCCGCGGTGTGCTCGCCGAGCCGCGGGGCGGGGCGGGCGGGGGTCCGACCCAGCGACGGCTGCCACGGCCCGACCCCGGCGGCGGTCGTGGGGCCCGGCACGGGCGTCCGCTCCACCAGCCCTGCCGCTTCGAAGGTCGGGTCGGCGGCGGCCTCGTCGAGTCCGTGGACCGGTCCCATGGGGAGTGCGGCCTCGGCGGCCAGCCGGAGCCAGTGCTCGCGGGGGTGGGCGGCGAGCGCGCGCTCGACGGCGGCCGCCGTCCGGGCGCCGTCCTCGCCGAGGGCGAACGCCGAGCCCGCCAGCTCCTCGGCGCCGATGAGCTCGACGAAGGCCGTCCAGAACTTGGGCTCGAGCGCGGCGAGCGAGAGCTCGGCGCCGTCGCCGCAGCGGTAGGTGCGGTAGCACGGGCACGAGCCTCCGAGCAGGGTGTCCACCACGCCTCCCCCGCCCAGCGACCGCTCGGCCCAGCTCCAGGTGAGAAAGGGCAACGGCCCGGCGGCGAGGGGCTGCTCGATCCTGCGCCCGGCGCCGCCGCGCTCGCGGGCGAGCAGGGCCGCGAGGATCGACGACGCCGCCAGCAGACCCGAGGTCACGTCCGCGAGCTGCAGCCGCGGCACCCGGCCGCCCACCAGGTCGAGGATGCCGGCCATGGCGCTGAGGTTGAGGTCGTGCGCCACCAGATCTCGGACTGCGGACGCCGAGCCGAAGGAGGACAGCGAGCACCACACCAGGCGCGGATTGGACGGGCTCACCTCATCCCAGCCGAGGCCCCACGCCTCGAGCGTCCCCGGACGGAAGCTCTCCACGAGCACGTCGGCGCGGGCGGCGAGCCGGCGCAGGCGTGCCGCATCCTCGTTCTCCCGTAGATCGAGGACGATGGACTCCGCGCCCCGGAGAAAGGCCGCGAAGCCGACGCCGATGCCGTCCAGGAGCGGGGGCACCATGCGCATGGGGTCGCCGACGCCGGGCTCCTCCACCTTGATGAGCCGCGCCCCGAGGTCCAGGAGCTGCCGCGCCAGCACCGCCCCCGGCAGCAT
>CAZMED010000433.1:0-2785 GCA_964565045.1 uncultured Thermoanaerobaculia bacterium | reverse complement strand
CCCTGAGCCCGATCAGGAAGACGGCAGCGATGATGACCCCTATGACGAGGATCCCAACGGCGAAGATGATGAGTGCATACATCGGATCGAACCCCTTCGCGGCGACGAAACGCGCCGACGGTCACGAGACCACGGACACTGTCAGGCGGAGGGACCGCCGGTCGTGCCGACCCCCTGAAAACCGGCGGAACGCGCCTTTGAACGCGAGACCCGGAACGCGAACGGCGACCAGTGAAGGCCCCTCTCGAACGGCGTCAGTGCGCCCTGTGTAACGGGCTGCCGACCCGGGCACATTCCCCTAGTTGCTGGACAGGTACCCCGGCTCATGCCCGAGCGGCCGCTCCGGCAACCGCAATGGCGAGCGTTGAGCAGTGCTCCGACCCTCGCCGTCATTCCCACAGGTTCCGCCACCAGCAACAGAGACCGAAGAATTTCTCCTCGACCTCGAGCAGGACCTCGGAGGCCGGCTGCGCGGGAGCACCGGCTCCCGGTACCATCGTGGTCCCCGCCTGCCCGCTGTCGAGCGTTGCCACCAGGCGCACCGTCTCGCCCTTCCGGCGGCTGCACGGCACCTCGAGGGCGTAGTGCGACGCCACGGCAACGCCGGGGGCGAGCCCCGGAATCATGACGGTGGTCCGAATGTCGTCCTCGGGGTAGTACACCGGCGCCCAGTCGTCCGGCGCCGGCCGGTCGTTGCGGAAGACACGCAAGGCCAGTGCGCCCACCTCGGCCACCGCGCCCTGGTTGGCGATCTCGAGGGCGATGTCCGCGGTCTCGCCGCGCACGACCTCTCCAACTGCGGGCCCTCCGGCCAGCGTGGCGGCGCCCGCCACCGGGGCGGTGAACGCGACGCCGGCGGCGACCCGCGTCGAGGTGTTCCAGGCGCCGTGGACCGCCATGGGGACGGCCGGGGTCGGCGTCAGGACCACCGCCTCGTGCAGCCCCGGAGCTCCCGCCGTCGACCCCTGGGCTGCCAGGGTGACGTCCGAGGCAATGGCGTACGCCACCGCTTCGTCGAACACGATGACGCCGTCGAGGTCGGCGTCAGACGAGGCGCTGCCGTAGGCCTCGACGTATCCCCAGATGGTCTCGCTGCCGGCGTCGGCCGGGTTGGGATCGTCCACGCCATTGATGGGCTCGTCGATGTCGCGGTACGAGACGCCGTCTGCCGTGGCGGAAGCGAAGACCCGGCGGTGGGGCGGGTTGGCGGCCTGCAGGAACAAGCCGGCGGCTCCGCTCTCACAGGCCTCGATGACGATGGTGACCTCGAGCGCCGAACCGTTGCCGCTCCAGACCGCTTCGAGCCCCTTGAGCAGAACGTCGAGCTGACCCGGCGTCACGCTGTCGCGATTGTCGATGTCGGAATCGCAGAACAGCGTGCCTGCGCCACCGTGGGAGCTCCAGAACAGCACGAAATGGGGGGTCTCATAGCCCGGCGTGCCGGCACACGCGGCCATCTGCACCTCGACCTCCGAGAAAGCCTGATCGAGGGCGGTCACCGACGCGGGCATCCACGACGGCACGCCCGGCAGGGCGAAGGGGCTCAGGGTGCGGATGCGCTCCCCGCTCACCCCGAGACCCCGCAGCACCGCGTACATGCCGGCGACGTCCTCGTCGAAGGTGTCCGAGGCGTCGTAGTAGCCGTTGACCAGGACGGCCCAGACCGGCAGGGCGCCGGGATCGCAGGGCGGCACGAGGCCGTTCCAACCGGGTGGCTGCGGCGTCGGCTGTGGGGTCGGCGTCGGCCGCGGGTGACGGGGCCCAGCATCGTCGCCGGGCCCACGGACCAGCGCGATCCGCAGGTCGCCGAGAGATGGCCGCTCCTGCAGCTCGTTCTCGATGCCGCCGACCCGGAACGCGTGCGTCGGGTCGGCCCTCGAGGCGACGGTGTTGAAGATGGAGACCGGACGGGGCGACGAGGGTTCGCGGATCGTCGGCCACCACCGGCTGGGCGGCAGCACGACCACCGGGTCGTCACCCGCGGCGGGCTTCGAGTCGTAGATCGCGATACGTGTCGGGTGCGCGAAGTGCGCGTACGGGTCGAGGTCGAGGAAGAACAGCACGCACCAGCCGCGGCAGGTGTACCTCGGAGGCGTGTCCTCATCCGCGAGGTGAAAGCTCGAGACCTCGGTGCCACGGCGCAACGGCCGCCAGTGGACGCGCCAGGAGCGGGGCGGGCGCTCGAGCTCGTCGAGGAGTGCCGCGACCGCCGGTCGCGCACGCTGCATGGCGGTTTCGACGTCGGCGTCCGGGCAGCTCGCGCCCTGCAGCAGCAGGCCGAGGAGGAGCGCGCCGATGACGGCTCTCGAATGACCCGGATGTTGACGGCCCGATGACATGTCGGTCCTCCTTTCACTCCGGCCGCAGCGCCGGACCATCGTGCGGCCGGAACGGTGCCCCGACCGGAATGCTGCCGCGACCCTCAGGGCCGGACGATCATGTTCGGCCCGCCGTGGTTGATGGTGCTCTCGATTTCGAGCTGCACCCGCTTGCCCTCGTCCGCGACCTTGAAGACCTTTTCGTCGCCGGCCGCGAGGCTGAAGGGATTGGGGGCGTCGAGGGTCTTGAAGTGGGTGATCGTCACGTCGGTCTCGGAGTAGTTGACGAAGCCGATGGTCTGGCCCTTTTTCACGTCGAGGCAGCCCGGAAGGAAGGCGACCTTATCCCCCTGCAGCGGCGGCGCGCATCCGGTCCAGCCGCCCCCCCCGGCGGACGGTACCGCGACGACCTTGTCGTGGATCACCACCCAGTGGTCCGCCTCGCCGTCGCAGGAGGTCAGCCCGAC
>CAZMED010000432.1:0-2795 GCA_964565045.1 uncultured Thermoanaerobaculia bacterium | reverse complement strand
CGCGCCGACTCGATGCTGCCGTGGCCGGTGTGCATGACGATCTGCACCTCGGGACGGATCCGCTTGAGCTCCTTGAGCGTCTGGATGCCGTCCATCCCCGGCATCTTCTGGTCGAGGATGACGACCTGTGGGTTGTCGTGGCGGACGATCTTGATGGCGTCCTCGCCATTGCCGACGTCGAAGACCTCGAAGCCCCTCATCTCGAGCTGCTTCGAGAGGCTCTCCCGGAACCGGTCCTCGTCGTCGACGATCAAGACGCGGAGCCGTTCAGTGCTCGTGTTCTCCGGATTCTGGTCAGACATGTTCGCTCCTCCCTGATTTCATGACGAGATTCCTCCGCCGAGACCGCTCGGCGTTCCACCTGGATGAGTCCTCGAGCCGGCTCGTTGAACCGGCAGCGTCACCGTGAAGACGCTCCCCGCCCCCTCGATGGACTGCACTTTGATGGTGCCGCCGAGGGATTCGACAATGTTCAGGGAGACGCTCAGGCCGAGTCCGGTTCCCTTCCCGACCTCCTTGGTGGTGAAGAACGGGTTGAATATCTGGTCCACGATCTCCGCCGGGATCCCGATCCCAGAGTCTTTGACGGAGACTGTGATGTCGTCCTGGTGGCGCCGGGTGGTGACGGTCACCGTACCCCCGGCCGCCATCGCGTCACCGGCGTTGTTGATCAGGTTCAGGAAAACCTGCCTGATCTTGTCTCGGTCGAGCAGGATGTCCGGCAGGCCCGGATCGTAATCGCGAATGATCTCGATGCCCTCGATCTCGAACTCGCGCGCCTTCAGTCCCCCGATCACCTCGTCCAGGATCAGGTTGACGTTGCAGGGCTCCAGCGTGGGTTCGTATTTCCGGCCGTAATCGAGGAGCTGCCGGGTGATGGTCCGGGCCCTGAACACCGCCGAGTCGATGTTGTCGATCTCCTTGAGAACGACCTCCCGGCTCGGCTCCAGTGCGAACTCGGGGTTGAAAGCATCTCTGACGACCCCGCTCGCAGCCACGATCACCGCCAACGGGTTGTTGATCTCGTGCGCCACGCCGGTCGCCAGCTCGCCCACCGAGGCGAGCTTCGAGGCATGGAAGAGCTGGGTTCTCAGCTCGGCGCTTCTCTCGGCGCTCTCCCTGAAGCGGTCGATGAGAAAGCTGTTGGCGAACCAGATACACGTGGCGATGACGAAGAAGAGGACCAGCAGGGTGAGGGTCATGACCCGCCGACTCCGGTACATGTCGGCGTGTGCGACGCTGAACGCCTGACGGACCACCAGCGCCCACGGCGCCTCGCGGAGCCAGGCATGCCCCACCAGGAACTGCTGGCCGTCGATCTCGACCTCCTGAACGCCGTTCGCCTCCTCCGCCGGAGGCACGAAGTCGGCCATGCCCAGCAGCTCCCCCCGGTCCGGGTCCACCAGCTGATACCGGCCCTCCCGGTTGATCAGGGTGGATTCCACCGACTTTCCGCGGCCGATCGAGCGCAGGAACATGTAGAACTTGTCGGGGTCGAGGGTCGAGCGGAACACCCAGGTCTCGTCCTCGAAGACGTGCTTGACGGCGATGGTGAAGTGCGGCTTGTTGCGGAAGCCCAGGTAGATGTCGCTGATGTAGTAGTCCTGGTCCTGCTGCATCAGCAGCTGGAACCACTCCTCGTGGCTGTAATCCTTGCCCAACAGGTCGGGGAAGAGACCGGCGTACCCGGTCTGGATGCCTTCACGGTTCAGGAACCCGACGTCCGTGAAGGCGTCGTTCTGCTGCCGCAGCTTCTGGAGGTACCCTTCCATCCTCTCCTGCGAGGGCGGTGATGTCAGATCGCGCTCGTGGAACAGGCTGAAGATGTTGATCACGCGTTCCTGGAGAAACAGGTCGATGGTGTTCTTCTGGCTGGTGGCGAGCGCCTCGAGACCGAGACGGCCCGAGCTCTTGAGGGTGCCGACGAACTGGTACTGAAAGAAGGCGAAGAAGGCCGCATAGGGCAAGGTGAAGGCGGCGAGCAGCCCGATCGCGAGCTGGAACTTGAGATCCCGGAACCTCTTGGCGCGGTCCTGCGCCCGCGACCGGATGACGTTCCGCCGTTCCAGAGCCTCCTCGATCTTCTCCGAGATCACGTCCACGTCAGCGGGTTTGATCAGGTAGTCGGAGGCTCCCAGCTTGACGCCCTCGACCGCTGAGTCGATCGTCCCGTGACCGGTGAGCATGATCACCTCGATCAGCGGGAACCGGCGCTTGATCTCCTTGAGGGTGGCGATGCCGTCGAGCCCCGGCATCTTGACGTCGAGGACGACCACCTGCACGTGAAGGTGCTCGAGCTTCTCGAGCGCCTCCGACCCGCTGGAGGCGGTCTCCACGAGGTAGCCCTTCCGCTGAAGGAGCTTCTGCGTCGTGGACAGAAACCGCGCCTCGTCGTCCACGAGCAGAATGACGGTATCGCGGGTTGCGACCATCTTCGCGTGCTCTCGTCAGTCCCGATGCAGGTAGCCGCCCGACTCCAGCAGGCGGACCACCTTCAGGGCGCTCTCCTCCTCGCTCTCCACGGCGGTGGCCAGCACCAGCTCGGGTACGAGCGGCGGCTCGTAGGGCGCCGAGATACCGGTGAACTCGGGGATCTGCCCCGCTCGCGCCTTGGCATACAGGCCCTTCGGGTCGCGCTGCTCGCAGACCTCGAGCGGGCAGTCGACGAAGACCTCGATGAAGTCGCGCGGCTCCTGGATGTCGCGGTTGCGGTCGCGGTCGGCGACGTAGGGCGAGATGAAGGCCGTGAGGTTGATGATCCCGGCGTGGGTGAAGAGCTTGGCCACCTCGCCGAT
>CAZMED010000431.1:0-2811 GCA_964565045.1 uncultured Thermoanaerobaculia bacterium | reverse complement strand
CGGAGTCAAGGGCTGTGCTCACACGCGCGGGAGGACGCTGTCGCTGTCCTCTGCCACTGAAACTGCCACTGCCACTGCCGCCGGAATCTGCAGCTGCCACTGCTGCTGCCTCTGACACCGTATGGATCCGTAACGCCGTAGGTTCCAGTGGGTGGGCGGAAATCCGAAATCCCAAATCCGAAATTCTCGGGCGTGCGGGCGGCATTCCTAATTCCTAATTCCTAATTCCTAACTTGAGCCGCGGCCATCCCATATTTCCCGGATGAGCCGAAGGTCTCACGTTGCTCCGTTCGAACCTCCTCCACCGGCCGCCTCGAGAATCGCTTCGGCCAATGCCTCCGGGACCTCCTCCTGGAGGAAGTGGCCAGCCCCGGTTTCGGTGACGGGGGCGTCCGGGAACAGCGCGCGCATGCCGTGGATGGAGCGGCCGAGAATCGGGTCGCGCATGCCCCACACCAGGCGCACGGGACCGGCGAACGAACGCGCCCAGGCGTCGGCTTCCTGCAGGGTCCGGTACGTGGGATCGTCGAGCCGTGAAGGCACGAGGCGGGCCAGGGCCAGGGGTGCGACGCGGTCCCCGATGCGTCGCAGCGGGTAACGGTAGGCGCGGCGTTCGCGGCGGCCGATGCTGGTGCGGTCGCCCTGCGAGAGGTGCAGGACCGGCAGCGGGAAGTTGAAGACGCGGAAGAGGATGTCGCTGATCACCGGCGCGTGCGACAGCCGGTGGAACGCGGTGACCCGGGGCGGCCGGCTCGGGACCCGGATGGCGGTGTTGGCAAAGACCGCTGCGCGGACGCGGCCGGCGCAGCGGGCGGCGGCAACGGCCGCGATGGCGCCGCCCCAGTCCTGGCCGGCGATGGTCAGGCCGTCCAGATCGAGGGCCTCGATCAGGGACGAGATGCGGGCGGCGTGGAAGTCGAGGGTGTGCACCGCGAGGTCCCGCGGCTTGTCGCTGAGGCCGAGGCCGACGAGGTCGGGAGCGATGGCACGGAGGCCGGCGCCGGCCACGAGCGGGATCACCTTGCGCCACAGGTAGCACCAGGTGGGGTTGCCGTGCAGCAGCAGCACCGGCGCGCCGTCGCCGTGGTCGACGAAGTGCATCGAGTGGCCGCGGTCGACGAAGACGCGGCGGTCGAACGGCAACTGCTCGTCGAGCCAGGAAGGCAGCGTCGGCGGCGGATGAATGCACTCAACCATGTCCGGAGCCTACACCAGGCGACGATGATGGGCTGGACGTGGATGCGGTCTCTTGTGCGAAATGTAGGCGGACCCTTCAGGGTCCGCGAGGAGCGCACTCATGGCGAGCATTGCGCTAGCGTTCCCCAACGCGACGATGGCGGGCTCTGAAGAACCCGCCTAAAACGGGCTCCACCCGACGCGGCGCGCCGTGCCGTCATCGTGGGGGCGGGCGGAACGTTCAACGTTTTAACGTTCAACGTTCAACGTTCAACGTTTCAATGTTCGAACGACTGCCCCGCAGTCACACGGTCTCCAGGTAGGCGTGCACGAAGCTCACCGTCACCGCACCCTGGCCCACCGCGGACGCCACCCGCCGCACCACGCCGTGGCGCACGTCGCCGGCGGCGAAGATGCCCGGCACGCTGGTTTCCATGAGGTAGGGGTCGCGCTGCAGGGTCCAGTTTCGGGGCCGCCTGCCGCCGCGCATGAGGTCCGGCCCGGTGAGGATGAAGCCCGCCTCCGAGCGCTCGACGACATCCGCCACGCACTCCGAGTGGGGCACGGCGCCGATGAAGATGAAGATGGCGTCGGCGGGCACGGTCTCGGTGGCGCCGGACGCGTTGTCGCGCAGGGTGACGGTCTCGAGGCGGTCGCTGCCGGTCACGGCGGTGATCTCGGTGTGCGCCCTCAAGGAGATGTTCGGGGTGCGCTCGATCTGGTCGATGAGGTACTGCGACATGCTCTTCTTCAGTGAGTCGGCGCGGATCAGGATCGTCACCTCGCTCGCGAAGCGCGACAGGAACACGGCCCCCTGGCCCGCCGAGTTGGCGCCGCCGACGACGATGACCTTGCGGCCCTGGTAGTGGACGGCCTCCGAGGTGGCGGCCCCGTAGTACACCGAGCCGCCCACCAACGGCTCCATGCCGGGCACGTCGAGCTCGCGCACCTTGACGCCGGTGGCCATCAGGAGCGCGTGGCAGCTCAGCTCGGTGCCGTCGTCGAGAGTCACGATGCGGTAGGGGTCCTCGATGCGCAGCCTCTTGACCTCCTGGGCGGTGAGGATCTCGGCCCCGAGGCGCTTCGCCTGGGTCACCGCGCGCCGCGTCAGGTCCGCCCCGCTGATGCCCTTGGGAAATCCCAGGTAGTTTTCGATCCGGGCGCTGGTGCCGGCCTGGCCGCCGGCCGCCTCCTTCTCGATCACCACCGTGCGCAGCCCCTCGGACGCGGCGTAGACGGCGGCCGCCAGGCCCGCCGGGCCGGCGCCGATGATGATCAGGTCATAAAACGGCTGCGCCGCCGGCGCCCGCAGCCCGACCTTCTCGGCGAGCGTGCGCAGGTCCGGGTCCACCAGGGTGGTGCCGTCGGGGAAGAAGACCAGCGGCAGGCGGGGCCGGCCTTCCGAGGTCACCTCCACGAGCTCGCGCGCCGCCGCGTCCTTCTCGATGTCGAGCCACTTGTACGGGATCTGGCTGCGGGCGAGGAACTCTTTGACGGCGTGTGAGGTCGCCGACCACAGGGTACCGGCGACGCGGATCCCCTCGTAGGGCACGGGCACGCTCGCCAGCCAGTCGCTCAGCAGGTCGTCGAGCACCGGGTAGAGCCGCTCCTCCGGCGGGTCCCAGGGCTTCATGA
>CAZMED010000430.1:1246-2815 GCA_964565045.1 uncultured Thermoanaerobaculia bacterium | reverse complement strand
CCGCCCCAGTCGCCGTTGATGGCGTCGGTGAAGGCCTGGCCGTAGCCGGTGGAGCCGTGGAAGTCGATCATCACCACGGCGTAGCCGTGGCCGGCGTAGACCTGCGGGTTCCAGCGGTAGTGCCAGTGGTCGCCGAAGCTGCCCTGCGGGCCGCCGTGGATCAGGAAGGCGAGCGGGTACTTCTTCGACGGATCGCGGTTCACCGGGTGGAGGAGGTAACCGAAGACCTCGTCGTGGTTCGCGCCGGGAAACGAGAACTGCAGGTACTCGCCGAACTCGATGGACGCCAGACGCTCGTCATTGAGGTGCGTGATCCGCACCGGCTCGCCGCCGTCCCCGGGCAGGACGAAGAGCTCCACCGGCGAGACCAGGCTGTCGCGGGCGAACAGCAGGCGCCCGTCGGCGAGCGGCCGCGGGTCCGAGTTGGTGTGCGGGGTCAGCACCGCCGACACCATGCCGTCCTGGGGATCGATGCGGAAGATCGACTGGTTGCCGACGTTGTCGGCTGCGGCGTAGAGGGCGGCGCCGTCGGGGGACCACACGAGCCCGCCCGGCGAGCGGTCCCAGGCCTCGGTCAGCGTGCGCGCGGTGCGCGTCGCCCAGTCCATCACCACCACCCGCCGCCGGTCGGACTCGTAGCCGGGACGCACCATCGCCAGGTAGGCGAGGGTGGCGCCGTCGGGCGAAAAGGTCGGTGCGCTGTCCCACGCCGGGTTGGCCTCGGTCAGGCAGACCGCGGGCTCGGAGCCGTCGGTGGGCACCGCCCACAGGTCCCAGTCGGTGGACCAGGCCTCCTCCGAGCCCTCCACCACCTTCGCGTTGTACACCAGCCAGGCGTCGTCGGGCGAGATCGTGTAGTCGCCGTCGCCGCCCCAGGGCACGGTCGGGCAGTCGCCGTCGACCCCCGGCATGAGGTCGACCGGAACGCCGGCGGTGCCGTCGTCGCCGATCGGCACCCGGAAGACGTGATTGCGCCGGCCGTCCTTGAAGCTGTCCCAATGGCGGACGAAGAGGCGGTCGAAGATCATGCCCGAGGTCCTGGCGGCGGCTTTCGCCTCGAGGCGCGCCGCGGTGCACGGGACCGGCTCGGCGCAGTCCGGGAAGACCGCGAGGCCCAGGTAGAGGGCCGCGCCGCCGGGGCCTACCTGCAGCGACTCGACCGCGAGCGGCAGATCGGTGACCTGCTCGGCGCCGCCGCCGCTGAAGTCCCAGCGCCAGACCTGGGCCGAGCCGCTGCGCGAGGACAGGAAATAGAGCGTCCCGTCCGAGGCCCAACGCGGGCTCCAATCGTTGGCCGGGTCGGTGATCAGGGGCTGCGGCTTGGCGCCGTCGAGGTCCACCAGCCAGATGTCGCGCAGGCCCTTGTTGGCCTCGAGGTCCATGGTGGTGACGACGAACGCCGCCCGGGCGCCGTCCGGCGACGGCTGCGGGTCCGCGATGCGCTGCATGGCCACCATGTCGTGGACAGTGAACGGGTGGGTTTCGGCGGCGGCGGCGCCGGCCGCGACCGACAGAAGCGCAACGACGACGACGAAATGACGAGTCATGGGACCTCCCGCGCCCGAAACG
>CAZMED010000430.1:0-1146 GCA_964565045.1 uncultured Thermoanaerobaculia bacterium | reverse complement strand
TTCAGCTGTGGAAGGACCAGGAGGCGAGGTCGCCGGACTCGAGGTCGTTGGTGAACACCGCGCCCCCGCCTTCGGCGGCGGACTGCGCCCCGGCCTCGACCACGGCCGGGGAGTTCTCGGCCGCGAGGGTGCCGTTCTCGAAGTCCCACACCGAGAGCACGGCGCCGGAGTCGGCGGGCTGCCGGGAGGCGACCGCGGGGTCCTCGCCGCCGCGCCAGAGCAGCGAGGTGGCGCCGATCCCGAGCACCAGCACGGCGGCGGCGGCGGCCGCCCACCATCCACCGAGGCGGCGCCGCGGCGCGCGGAATCCGGCGAAGGCGCCGGCCACCGCCGTGTCGACGACGGCCAGCGCCGACTCGTCGAAGCTCGAGGACCAGAGCTGCCGGCAGCCCGCACAGCTCGTGCGGAGGTCTTCCGCGCGCGCGGCCTCCCCGTCGTCGAGACGGCCGAGGGCCAGCTCGAGCATCAGGTCGCCGTGGTCGGGGCAGCAGCTCACAGTCATCGAACCTCCACTTTCAAGGACGCGGCCCCGGCGCGTCGGTAACGAGGCCCGGCGCCCATCACGCCCCTCCAACGCGCAGCGCCTCGAGCCGGGTCCGCAGCCGCTTGCGCGCCCGCATGACCCGCATCTTGAGCGCGTCGGCGCTGATTTCGAGCTCGGCGGCGAGCGCCTCCACGGAGACGCCGTTCGCGCGGGCGACCAGCAGGTGCACGACCTCGGCGTCCTCGCCGGCGAGCGCCGCCAGCATCAGCCGCACCTCGGCGGTGCGTTCGGCGCGGTCGTGGGGGTCGTCGTCGCTCGCCAGCGACAGCGCGTGCTCGAGGTCGTCCTCGCGGCGCACCGCGAGCCGGCGCAGGTGATCGCGGGCGGCGTTGGCGGCGATCCGCCGCAGCCATGCCGGAAAGGTCCGCGGGTCCTTGAGCGAGTCGAGCCGCTGCCAGGCGCGGAACGCCACGTCCTGGGCGAGGTCGCGCGCGGTCTCGGCGCTGCGCACCCCGCAGGCGAAGAGGGTCGAGACCACCGCGCCGCGATGCGCGTCGAGCAGCTCGCGGAAGGCGGCCTCGTCGCCCGCGCGCGCCCGTCGCGCCAGGAGCCCGATCGCGTCCCACCTCGAAGCCTCGGCCATCCCTTCCACGATAGACGAT
>CAZMED010000429.1:0-2824 GCA_964565045.1 uncultured Thermoanaerobaculia bacterium | reverse complement strand
GCCCGCGCGGCCGCCGAGCGGGTGGCCGTCAACACGCCGGTCCAGGGCAGCGCCGCCGACCTCATCAAGAAGGCCATGCTGGCGGTGGACGCGCGCCTGCGCGCCGAGTTCCCCGGGCAGCTCATGCTGCTGCAGGTCCACGACGAGCTGCTGCTCGAGGTCGACGAGGATCGGGCCGGCGACGTCGGCGAGATGGTGCGTGAGGCAATGTGCTCGGCCATGGAGCTGAAGGTGCCGCTGGTGGTCGACCTGGGGGTGGGGCGGAGCTGGGAGGAAGCGCACTGACGGCCCGAATTCTTAATTCTCAATTTTCAATTCTCAATGACATCCGGCCCTTTCGGAGAACGGGGGGTCGGTCGGGAATTCAAAATTGAGAATTGAGAACTGAGAATTCTGCCCTGGGTCGGCGGTTGACGCGGACCGGGTTCGGGCGTAGGGTCGGCGCCACGGAGCGGTCACCGAACGGTGCTCGAGGGAAGCCGGTGGAAGTCCGGCGCGGCCCCCGCCACTGTCACCGGGGACGCGCCGCTCAGGGATGGGACGGCAAGAGGGCCCATCCAGCCACTGGCCGGGCAGGTCCGCGCGGGCCGACCGGCTGGGAAGGCGAGCGGTCGCGGTTGATCCGGGAGCCAGGAGACCTGCCGTTCCGATGCGAGGAAACGGGAGGTTTCGAATGTCGATCGATCGCCGCTCCACCCTTCTTTCAAGCGCCCTGTTGACGATCCTCGTCACGGCTGCGAGCTGGTCCTGGGCGCAGGTCGCGCCCCAGTCCTGGCAGCTGGCTCCGCCGCCTTTCACCGGCGAGCTGACCGTCACCGCCACCGGGGTCGAGACCGCCGTCGAGGAGGCCCCCACCGCGGTCACGGTCATCACCCGCGACGAAATGGACGACGCCCAGGCCGACACGGTGGACGAGATGCTGCGCCGCGTGCCCGGCCTGGCGGTGGTGGGCTCCGGGGACGAGGGTAAGGCCGTGTCGGTCTTCACTCGCGGCACGGCATCCACCCAGACCCTGGTGATGCTCGACGGCGTACGGCTCAACTCGCCGTACTTCGGGGGCTTCGACTGGAGCCGCCTCACCACCGGTGGGGTCCATCAGGTGGAGGTCGCACGAGGCCCCTACTCTGCTCTCTGGGGCGCGGACGCGGTGGGCGGCGTCATCAACGTGATACCCGTGCGCGCCGGCGACGGTTTCAGCGGACGGTTCTTCGGCGAGGGTGGCAGCGACTCCTGGCAGCGGTTCGAAGCCGAGGCCGGTTGGGGAGGCGAGTCCTTCGACGTCTACGTTTCGGGTGCCGACCGCAGCGGCGACGGCAGTCTCGAGAACTCCGATTTCTCCAGCCGGCAGCTCCTGCTCACAGCGGGCTGGAGCTTCGGAGCCCGCGGCAGCCGCCTCGGGGTCATCGTGCAGGACCTGGAGGCCGACACCGGAATTCCATTCGCGACGCCCGGAGACCCGACCCCAAAACGCCGCCAGACGAGCGAGCAGACCCTGATCGCGGTCCCGATCAGGATCGTCTTCAGCTCGTCGTGGGACCTCCAGCTGAACGCCGCATCGGTGGAGGGGCGCTTCGATTTCGACGATCCCGACGACCCCTTCTTCATGTTCTCCAACACCGAGACCACGTCCAGCCAGGCGCGCCTCGCCAGCAATCACCGTTTCTCCGACCACCTCTTCAGTTGGGGCGGCGAGTGGCGGAAGGAGGAGGTGACCGACGTCTCGAACCTGGGGTCCAACCTCGAGCGCGAGACCGTCGAGATCTCGAGCGCCTTCCTGCAGGATGTGTGGCAGATCGCGCCCGAGCTCCGACTGCTGTTCGGCGTCCGCCTCGACGACTCCGAGCCCTGGGGCTCGGAGACCTCGCCCCGCGCCGACCTCGGGTGGCGGCTCAGCCCTGCCGTCGAGCTGCGAGCCGGCTACGGCAAGGCCTTCCGCCCACCATCGTTGGGCGAGCTCTTCTACCCGTTTTCGGGCAATCCCGAGCTGCTCCCCGAGACCTCCACCTCCGCCGATCTCGGCCTCTCCGTGACATCGGGCGACCGCTCATCCAGGTGGCAGCTCTCAGTCTTCTCGACCGACCTCGAGAACCTCATCGAGTTCGACTTCGCGAGCTACTCGAACGCGAACATCGGGGCCGCCGCGATTCGCGGGGCCGAGCTGTCCTGGGAGGCCTCGCTCGGGCGGCGCGGCGGCTCGATCCTCCAGGCCACCTACCTCGACACTGAAGATGATCTCGGCCAGCCGCTGCTGCGGCGCCCGGAGTGGAGCGGCTCCTGGACGCTGCACGGGGCCATGTCAGAACACCTGACCGGCGATCTGACGATCATCTACGTGGGCTCCCGGGACGACGTCGACCCGGCGAGCTTCGAGCGCTCCCGGGCCGCGAGCTACACCACCGCCGATCTCGCCCTCGCCTACAGTTTGTGGGACGGGGTCGAGATCACCGGCAGGGTGCTGAATGTCGCCGATTCCGAGTACCAGGAGGTCCTCGGGTACCCGGCGCCGGGGCGACGCTACATGGTCGGACTGCGCCTCGGTGTCGACAGGCCGGGGCGGTGGCAGGGCGCCCCCTGAGGCCGAACCCCAGCGGTAGAAACCTTGACAACCGCGACCCGTACCCCTATATAATGTGATTGAGATCGTGAATCACTCTCTGACACCATCAGAGGGTCCAACCGAAAGGAGTGCGGAGATGAGGAAGATGCTGATGGTTCTCGGAGTGTTGGCATGTGCGACGCTTCTTGCCAATCCGGCGATGGCCTGCGACGGCAAGAGCACCGAGAAGGTGGCGGGCTACGACGGCGCCTCCTGCGACAAGACCGC
>CAZMED010000428.1:0-2844 GCA_964565045.1 uncultured Thermoanaerobaculia bacterium | reverse complement strand
TCTGCGATACGATGGCACCAAGCGGAACCGGAAAATGCTCGACCTCATCGGTCGCTTCCTCGCCCACTACCGCATCGTCGAGAAGATCGGCGAGGGTGGAATGGGGGTGGTCTACCGGGCGCGCGACGAGCGCCTCGACCGGGACGTGGCGATCAAGGTGCTGCCGGAGGAGCTGGCGCGGGACAAGGACCGACTGGCTCGTTTCGAAAGAGAGGCCAAGCTCCTCGCCTCCCTCAACCACCCCAACATTGCCATACTTCACGGCCTCGAGGAGCACGTTGGTCACCGTTTTCTGGTGATGGAGTTGGTGACGGGTGAGAGCCTGGCCATCGTCATTTCACGTGGTGTCATTCCGGTCGACCTGACTCTGCCGATCGCCCTCAAGATCGCAGCGGCGCTGGAGGCGGCGCACGAGCAGGGCATTGTCCACCGCGACTTGAAACCCGCGAACGTCATGGTTGATTCGGAGGGTCAGGTCAAGGTCCTCGACTTCGGTCTCGCCAAGGCATTGGATCCTAAGGCCTCGAGCCCGCAGAGCCCGGAGTCACTCGCCGAGTCGCCCACGCTCACAGCAGACTTGACACGTGGCGGCGTGCTGCTCGGCACAGCGGCCTACATGAGCCCGGAGCAGGCGCGTGGAAGGCCGGTGGACAAGCGAGCCGACGTCTGGGCGTTTGGTTGCGTGTTATACGAGATGCTGACCGGCACGCGTCCGTTCCAAGGCACGTCATCGACTGACGTGCTGGCTGCGATCATAAAGGAGGATGTCGACTGGGACGTGTTGCCAGCCGGCACGTCGGCTCCGATCCGACGCTTGCTCCGGCGCTGTCTCACCAAGGACCCGCGTGACCGAATCCACGACATCGCTGACCTTCGCATCGAACTCGAGGAGATTCTCCAGAAGCCCGGGCTCGCCTCCGAACCTTTTGTCTCGGCTCCGGCGAGAGCGGCAACACATCAAGGCAAGTGGTCATGGAAACGGTTGACTGCCGTCGGGTGGGTGCTTGCGGCAGCACTCGCATTGACCTCCGTCTGGGCGCTCCTCCGGTCAGCGCCCGAGCTGCCGACGCCGGTTGCTCGCGTCCACCTTCCGGTTCCAGAAGTCGAGCAGGTGTTGTGGGGGGGAGGGCGAAATATCGCGATTTCACCCGACGGCTCTCGACTGGTGTACGTGGGGCGTGCCGAGGTCGGGCACCAGCTGTGGCAACGGTCCCTTGACGAAGAACACGCGATACCGATTCCGGGGACAGCGGGCGGGCGGTCACCGTTTTTTTCGCTCGACGGCCAGCTCATCGCGTTCCAGGACAATTTGACCGGGTCACTCAAGGTCGTCTCATTGTCGGGTTCATCGCTTATGACGCTTGTCGAGCAGTCGGCGTCAGCCGTTGGTGACTGGGGGCCTGATGGGATGGTGTACTTCCGCTCGGTTGAAGGCGGTATCAGCCGGGTCCCGGCGTCAGGCGGCGATCCCGAAGTTGTGACCGTGCTCGACGCCGAGCGAGGGCAGCGTGCCCACAGCACCGTGGATGTCCTCCCGAACGGGAAGGGAGCTCTGCTCACGATCTGGCGCGGACCGCAATCCGAATCAGAGATTGCGGTCGTGGAGTTCGAAACCGGGGCGGTCCGGGCGTTGGGCCGCGGTTCCCATCCGCTGTTTGCCCCATCAGGGCACCTGGTGTTCGTGCGGGATGACGGTGTTGTGTTGGCTGCACCGTTCGATCAAGACGACATGAAACTGACCGGCCCGGCAACCCCGCTGACCGAGATGGTGGAGGTCGCAGGTGAGGGTATGGCTGAGTACTCGATGTCGGCAACGGGTACGCTTCTCCGGATTTATTATCGGGGAAATTACCAAGCGCAGCCAGTGTGGGTCGATCGTGCCGGATTCGCACAGATCATCGATCCCGATTGGCAGGGTCCATTCTTCTTTCCCGCCCTGTCCCCGGACGGCTCGCGAATCGCCGTATCTGTTGACGGTCCGGACGGCAGGCACATCTGGATCAAGGACATCGATGGAGGCGTCCCGTCCCAACTGACCTTCGAGGGACGAAGCGATCAACCACCAGTATGGACGCCGGATGGTCGAAAAATCACCTACCAATCGAAGGCAGGGGGGAGCCCCAGATTGTGGGAGAAGCTGGCGGACGGAAGTGGAGAGGCCAGGATGGTGCTTGAGCCAGAGGACGACAAAGGCATCCAGTCGATGGTCTGGTCGCCGGACATGCGCTGGCTTGTCTTCCAGTTCGGTTGGTACGAAGAGGCGGACATCTTCGGCTACCAGCCCGGCGCTGACGTCCCGCCGGTCCCTCTGGTGGACACCGGGTTCAGTGAGGTGTGCCCCACCCTGTCTCCTGATGGACGATGGCTGGCGTATGCATCCAACCGATCCGGCCGATATGAGGTGTACGTCAGACCGTTCCCGAACGTCGACGAATCCCTGTGGCAGGTGTCGAGGGAGGGTGGAACCGAGCCCGTGTGGGCTCACAATGGCCATGAGATGTGCTACAGAAATGGGCGAGATCAGAGCCGACGTTTCGCCAACTCGCTGAGACCCCGTTGTTTTCGGCGTCGCCGTATCATTTTTGGCCCATCAATCACAGCTTCGCGGTCAGCGCAGATGATCAGCGGTTTGTGATGCTGAGACTGCTTGAAGGAGGCCCCCGCGAATTGTCTCTGACCTTCAACTTTTTCCAGGAGCTGAAACGCCTCGCACCGACGGAGTGATCATGATCGGCACTACCCTCGGCCACTACCGCATCGTCGAGAAGATCGGCGAGGGTGGAATGGGTGTGGTGTACCGGGCGCATGACGAGCGGCTGGACCGCGACGTGGCGATCAAGGTGC
>CAZMED010000427.1:0-2846 GCA_964565045.1 uncultured Thermoanaerobaculia bacterium | reverse complement strand
GCCGGGACTGCGAGAATCCTCCCGTCCGGATCGATTTCGACGGGGGTGCCGGGCGCGACGGTGAACGAGGCGCGGCCGCCGGGCATCTCGAGGCGGCGCGGCTCGCCTCCGACCGACAGCGGCAGCGGCAGCTCGAAAGCGGGGTCGTCCCACGCCAGCTCGACGCGCTCGAGGTCGCCTTCGAGCGTCCGCACCAGGCTCCAGGCCGGGAGCTCGGCCCGGTACAGGTAGTGCCGCCAGAACCAGCCGAGATCGCGCGAGTCGAGCGCCTGCACGAGGTCGATGAAGTCCCCGCTCGACACCAGCCCGTAGGCGTAGCCGGGGTCGTTGGCAAAGCGGTACAGGGCTTCGAAGAACACCTCGTCGCCGAGCAGCCAGCGCAGAGTGTGGAGGACCCAGGCGCCCTTGAAGTAGATGTCCCCCGAGTAGGCCTCCGCCGAGGTGAGATGCTCGCCCCGGACGAGGGGCTCGCGGTTGCGGATCCGCGGCCGCTGGCGGGCGAGGTAGTCGAGGTACTGATCCTCGCCGAGGGTGTCGAGCACGTACAACGCCTCGGCGTACGTGGCGAAGCCTTCATGGATCCAGAAGTCCACCCAGTCACGGACCGTGATCTTGTTGCCCCACCACTCGTGCGCGACCTCGTGCAGCAGCAGCTCGTCGAAGCCGTAGCTGTTGTCGGTGAAGAGGGCGCCGTAGGCGACAATGGTCTGATGCTCCATCCCATAGTACGGCGCGTGCGCCACCGCGAACTTGTCGGCGAAGAAGGGGTACTCGCCGAAGCGCCGCCCGAGCACCTCGAGGATGCGCGGCATCTGGCGCCACATCAGGCGCGCCGACTCCACCGACTCGGGCAGCGACCAGAAGGTCAGCACCTCGTCGAGCGAGCCGTCGACGCCGCGGTAGCGCTCCTCGATCGGCACGTAGGGCGCGATGTTGACCGTCACCAGGTAGTTGTTGATCGGGTAGGAGACCCGCCATCGCGAAGTGGTCGTGCCGTCCCCGTTGTCGGTCTCGCCGACCCGTCGCCCGTTGCTCAAGCCGACGAGGTCCGACGGCACCGTGAGTGCAATGTCCATTCCCTCGTCGGGCTCGTCCGAGGGGTGGTCCTTGCACGGCCACCAGTTGTCGCCGCCGTCGCCCTGGCCCGTGACCCCGATCCACGGCTCGCCGCTCGGCGTCTCGGACCACACGAAGCCGTCGATCCAGGGCGGGCGCAGCGCGACCTTGGGCTCGCCGCCGTAGTCGATGCGCACCCGGTGCCGTTCGCCGCGCGCCCACGGTTTCTCGAGCGCGGTGCGGATGACGCCGCGGCGGTGGCGGAAGGGACGCGGGACACCGTCGACCGCCACCGCGACGACGTCGAGGCGATCGTCGAGGTGGATCTCGAAGTCGTCAACGCGGGCCACGGCATCGACCGTCACCGTGTTGCGACCCTCGATGCGCTGCGCCGCCGGGTCCACCTTCACCGCCAGCTCGTAGTGGCGGACGTCGTAGCCCTCCATCGACGGCGCGAGCCTGCCGCCCGAGTCCAGCACCTGGCTCTTGACGTACCATCCGACGCCGGTCACGGCGGCGAAGATCCCCACCACGATCAGCGCCAGCACCAGGAGGGCGATCGCCAGCCAGCGCGGCAGCCGCCGTCGACCCACGATCATTGCCCCATCCCGTCGAGGCCGGACAGGTAACCGTCGAGGTCGGCCGCCACCGCCGCGGAGTGCATGTAGGTGTTGGAGGGGCAGCGGACAGCCGAGCCGCGAGGCATCGCGCCCACGATGCGGGCGACCTCGCTCTCGCTGTGGAGGATGTCCGAGCCCGCGTAGGCGACTGCCACCGGCGCGACGATCGACTCCAGCCCCGGCAGCACCGAGTAGTCGAGGACCGCGGCCGCCGACAGCTTGAGCCGCAGAGGGTCGGCGGCTCGCACGGTGCGCACGTAGCGCGCCATCTGCTCCGGGTCCGATCGGGCGTTGACGCGGAATCGGCGCAGGTACCAGACCACGAAGCCCTTGAGGCGCTCGATGAGCCACGCCGGGATCACGCGCACCGCCACCCGCCCCCAGCCCGGGAACCGGAACTCCACGTTGGGGCCGACCAGGAAGGCGGCCTTCGCCGGCAGCCTGGCGCCCTTGAGGACCTCGAGGATCGCGTTCGAGCCCATCGAGCTGCCGAAGAGCACCGCGCGGCCGTCGTCCAGGCCGAGTTCCCCGGCGACGGTGATCAGGTCTTCGGCGAGGCGCGAAATCGTGAAGCTCGAGGGGCGCAGCAGGCGGCGGTCGATCTCGGCCGACGCCTTCTCACGCGTCTCCAGGTAACTGACGCGGCGCGTCGCCACCAGCACCTCGAGCAGCGGCTGCCAGCCGCTGACCAGCGACACCCAGCCGGCGATGAAGAAGATCGGATCCGCCGACGGGTCTGCAGGCCGCCACTCGCGCACCTTCAGGCGGACCCCGTCCTCCACCTCCACCATGATCTCGCTGGAGCGAACGCCCGCCACCACAACCGGGTTCTCGTCGGGCCCCACCGGCGCAGCGTAGCAGACTGCCGGTGTAGACTGATCCCGTGAGGCACTTCGACACCCACCTGCCGGTCATCCAGAGCGACGACGAGAGCGATCAGCTGCCCTCGTGCTCGCCCACCATCTACGTCTCCAACGAGGAGGTGGCGCTGTTTGCCGCCATGCGCGAGCTGCGCGGGCGGTCGGCCGAGATCAAGCGGGCGCTGGAGGCCGCAGCGGAGGACGCCCGCCCGGCGCTCGAGGCAGAGCTCGAGTCGCTGCGGAGCGAGTGGCGAGAGCTCGCCCGCCGGCGCGAGCAGGCCTTCGTGCGCAAGATGATCATGCTCGGGCA
>CAZMED010000426.1:0-2849 GCA_964565045.1 uncultured Thermoanaerobaculia bacterium | reverse complement strand
GAAATCCGAAATCCGAAATCCGAAATGGGCGGGTGGGCGGAACGTTCGAACGTTCTGACGTGGAACGTTCTAACGTCTTCTCGCCCGGTACGTCACCGACCTGACGACGCCGTGCAACCTGGTGCGGTCGATCCCGCTGTCTTCGAGAATCGCCTGCACGTCCGCCGGAGCGGCCTTCTCGGTGACCTCGAGAAAGTCGATGTCCTTCAGGATCTCGATCCCGACGAGACCGGCATCGGCGAGCATCCGGAAGTAGGTCTCGCGCCGCTCGGCCCCGGCCACGCAGCCGACGTAGGCCATGACGCTGTCGCGCACGGCTGCTGGAAGCTCGCCGTCGAGCACGATGTCGGAGATGACCAGCCGCGCCCCTGGCCGCAGGACCCGCGCGATCTCGGCGAACACGCTCCGCTTGTCCGGCACCAGGTTGATCACGCAGTTGCTGGTGACGGCATCCACCGAGGCGTCTTCGACGGGCAGTCGCTCCAGCCGGCCTTCGCGGAACTCCACCTGCGGAACGCCGGCGGCGTTGGCGCGGGCCGCGGCCAGCATCTCGGGCGTCATGTCGACGCCGATGACCCGGCCCTCCGGGCCGACCGCGCGGGCGGCGATCAGGGCGTCGATGCCGGCGCCGGAGCCGAGGTCGAGGACCGTCTCGCCCGGGGCGAGCCCGAGGTGTGCCAGCGGGGCGCCGCAGCCGAGGCCGAGGTTCGCGCCGTCCGGCAGGAGCCCGAGGTCCACCGCGTCGTAGCCGAGATTCGACGCCACCGCGCCGGTCGTTCCGCAGCACGAGCTCGAGGCCGGACCACAGCACGAGGTGCCGGCCGCCGCGAATCCCGCGTACCGCTGCCGAACGACCTCGACCACCGACTCGTCGTCAGCGGTGGCGAATTTCGGGTGCGAGTCGACATCGCCCATCGCAACCTCCCGGATCCTGTTTCGATCCTACCGGAATACTGTAGACTTCGCGTCTTGTGACGGATTGGAGCCCCACCTCGTGGCAGCAGCTTCCGGCGGCGCAGCAGCCGTCGTACCCGGACGCCGACGATCTGGGCGAGGCCATCGCGAGGTTGTCGGCGTTGCCTCCGCTGGTCACCTCGTGGGAGGTCGAGCGTCTGCGCACGCAGCTCGCCGAGGCTGCGGACGGGCGCAGGTTCCTGCTCCAGGGCGGCGCCTGCGCCGAGCGTTTCGACCAGTGCTCGGCCCCGATCATCACCAACAAGCTCAAGATCCTGCTGCAGATGAGCCTGGTGCTGACCTACGGGCTGAAACGGCAGATCATCCGCGTCGGGCGCTTCGCGGGACAGTACGCCAAACCGAGGACCTCCGACGCCGAGGTGCGGGACGGCGTCGAGCTCCCCAGCTACCGCGGCGAGCTCATCAACGGCGACGGCTTCAGCATGGCCGAGCGCACCCCCGATCCCGAGCGCATGGTGCGCGGCTACGAGCACGCCGCGCTCACCCTCAACTTCATCCGCTCGCTGGTCGACGGCGGCTTCGCCGACCTCCACCACCCCGAGTACTGGGACCTCGAGTTCGTGGCGCATTCGCCGCGGGCGCAGGAGTACCAGCGCACGGTGGAGGCGATCTCGGACTCGCTGCGCTTCATGGAGACCCTGGCGGGCTTCCGGCCCGGCGAGATCGGCCGGGTCGATTTCTACACCAGCCACGAGGGCCTGCTGCTGCCCTATGAGCAGGCCCAGACCAGGCGGGTCCCCCGCCGCGACGGCTGGTACAACCTCGGCACCCACTTTCCGTGGATCGGCCTCCGCACCGCGGACGTGGCCGGTGCGCACGTCGACTACTTCCGCGGCATCCGCAACCCCATCGGCGTCAAGGTGGGGCCGAGCATGACCGGGGAGTGGCTCCTCGAGCTGCTGGAAATCCTCGATCCGCAGATGGAGCCGGGCCGGATCACGGTGATTCACCGCATGGGGCACGACAACGTGGCGGAGCGCCTCCCGCGCTTGATCGAGGCCGTGCAGCACGCGGGCCGGACCGTCCTCTGGTGCTGCGATCCCATGCACGGCAACACCGAGACGGTGGGCGGCGGGCGCAAGACCAGGCGCTTCGAGAACATCCTCTCCGAGCTCGAGCAGAGCTTCGACATCCACGCCGGGCTCGACTCCTACCAGGGTGGGGTGCACTTCGAGCTCTCCGGCGACAACGTCACCGAGTGCATCGGCGGTGCCCGCGGCCTGTCCGAGGTCGACCTCGACCGCGCCTACGAGTCGAAGGTCGACCCGCGGCTCAACTACGAGCAGTCCCTGGAGATGGCGCTCCTCATCGGACGCAAGATCGCCAAGATGAACGGAAGGTCTTGACGGGGGCTCGAGGCTCGAGACCCGGGGCGTCATATCCATTCCAGCAAGATCGATCGGCTCATCCGGAACTGCATGAGATGGGCGGGTTTCGATTTCGGATTTCGGATTTCCACCCACCCACCCGAGGTTGAACCACCAAGACACCAAGGCACCAAGAGGTTCACGAAGAAGACCCTCGGTGTCTTCCTTGGTGTCGTGGTGCCTTTGTGGTTGCGACGGTTCACGCTGACGCCTCGGAAGGCGACGATGTCTGGTCATCGGTCGACTCGGCTTCGCCATCCCGGCATCACGCACCCGCCAGCTGCCATGGACGCGGCCCTCTGCCACTGAAACTGCCGCTGAAACTGCCGCTGAAACTGTCACTGAAGCTGTCACTGAAACTGTCACTGAAACTGCCACTGCCATCTGCCACTGCCCCTGAAAACGGGCACGGGCACGGGGCGTATCCCATGCCTCCATCCGATGGGGTTTCGGATGACCCGATCGACCGTCTTGAAGCCCCGAGCCCCGAGCCCCGAGCCCCGAGCC
>CAZMED010000425.1:0-2853 GCA_964565045.1 uncultured Thermoanaerobaculia bacterium | reverse complement strand
TCTACACCGAGCCCGAGCTCGCCATGGTCGGCCGCACCGAGGCCGAGCTCAAGGAGGCCGGCATCGCATTCAGCACCGGCCGCTTCATGTTCCGGCCCAACGGCCGCGCCAAGGGCCTCGGCCAGCTCGAGGGCATGGTCAAGATCCTCGCCGATCAGACCACCGACGAGATCCTCGGTGTCCACATGGTGGGCCCCCGGGTCTCGGAGCTCATCGCCGAGGCCGCAGTCGCGATGGAGTTCCGCGCGTCGGCCGAGGATCTCGCCCGCACCTGCCACGCCCACCCGACGCTGTCCGAGGTCGTCCGGGAGGCGGCGCTGGCGGTGGACAAGAGGGCGCTGCATTCCTGAATTTCGGATTTCGGATTTCGGATTTCCGACCACCCCCCTGCGGTATCTGCGCCAACTCAGGCGTGTTGGCGAGCGATCTGACAGTGCGGTCGGTTTCAGCTCGCGCTCTTTAGTTGTCCCGAGCCCGAGACCGTTCCCGTTGCCTTTCCCGACCCTCGCCGATCTCCGCGCCCTGAGCGGTCCTGGCCTCATGATTCCTGTCGGCGCTCCTCCGGGGCGATGCCCGGGTCAATCCGCCGGCAGGTTGAAACGGGCGCTGTCGCGGTACCAGCTCTCGAGCACCGCCTCCAGCTCCTCGCCGAGGCCGTCGCGGGCGCTCGGAATCACCTCCGCCGGTTCCATCTCACCATATTTCTCGAGCAACCCGGCGAGCTTATTCTCGAGCTCGACTCTGGCGGAAATGGCCGCTCCCGCGGCACCCCGTTCGGCGAGGAAGAGCCCTGAGTCGAGGAGGTACTCGACCTGGATGCCGCCGTCGCAGAAGCAGAACCCGACGATTGCGACGCCGATCTGGCTCTCGATCGTGCCCTCGGCGATGCCGTTGTCCTCGGCCTTGGTCTTGAGGGTGCTGAAGCCCTCGAAGGTCGCCGTGATCGTGGTGGGGTCTTCCGCCGAGGTTCTGCCGTGCGCGACCTTGGAGCCGTCGGACTCGACGTCCCCGTCGTTCGTCACCGATGAGCGGCTGTTGGCGTTGAGGTTGACCTCGCTGCGCTTGACCCGGAGCCGGACCCGCCCCTCGACCGCTGCCGCCGCGTCGGCGTTCGAGCTGAAGGCCGCGTCGAAGGCCATGGTGGCGCCGAGGGTGGCGACGCCGACGGCGATCGAGGCGCCGGCCGTGACCGGCGCCAGCACCGCGCTGGCGACGATGATCGACACGTCGCGAACGACCCGCAGGACCGTCAGGAAATCGCGCGAGTCGGCGATCGGATCGACCGCGTTGGTCCACGCCTCGACGACTCCGCCCGCCGCGCCGACGACCAGAGTGTCACATTTCCCGCCGGGCGGCGGCGTGACCGTGACCGTGTGGCTGCCGTCCGAACGGGCCTCGACCTCGAGGAGCTCGGTCGACCACACCATGTCCTGGCCACCGTCCGCTTCAAGGTACAGTCGATTGGTGACGCCGTTGCAGTAGCCGCCGATGAAGTCGCGGCCGGCCAGCGCCCACGCCGAGGCCGGATAGGTGCCGGCCTCGAAGGTTCCACCCTCGGGCGTGCTCGATGGATCCGGGAGGTCGGAGAACCACCTCTCGAGGCCGGCGCGTTTGTCCTCGTCCTTGTAATTCTCCGACATCTTGAACTGGCTCGCGGGCTCGGAGTGCTCCATCGTCTTGGCGATGTCGCACGGCGGCTCCTCGAGCGCCTCCGCAGCCTGCTCGGGGTCCGTCACGGTGTCGGGGGCCTCCTCCCCGCTGATCAGGACTTTGGCCTCGACGCCCACCAGCTCGAAGGCGGCCCAGAAGTCGTCCGCGCCCTCCTCGAGGCGCTCGCGGTCCGCGGGCGGCGCCTCCGAGATCGGCACGCCGGTGCGCTCCTCGTACTGGCCGACGAGCCGCGTCTCGAACTCCTCGCGGGTGTAGGGCTCGCCGGTGAGCTCGCCGGCGAAACGCCACAGGGTCTGCTGCACCACAGCCTCCCGCTCGCGCTGGGGGTCGGACGAGAACGGCGTGCGCAACGCGCCCTCCGCCTGAAGCTCGGCCACGGCGCGCTCGATGGCGCCGGCGGCGGTCCACAGGTAGGGAGCCGCGGCCTCGGGATCGGTGTCGGGATCGATCACGCCGGGTAGAGGGCGGTCGCTCCCCGGCACCAGGGCGCGGGTCGGCGGAGCCCCTTCCACCCGAACCGCCGGCATTGGCGGCGGAGGCGCGGTCCGGGCCGGGTCGGTGGGGACGATCCAGTCCTCCACCCCCACCACCGTCTCTCCCGCCGGGACCGGCGGGCGGTGGATATCGCCGCAGTAGCCGTGGATGGGCACGGTCCGCGTCGCGCCGGGGGGGATCGTCGTCCCCGAACCGCCCGGCACGACGTACGACTGGTACTTGCCGGTCACCGGGATGTAGGCCGCGCGATCGGGAAAGACCACCGGCTCCGGGCTCGAGTTCGCGACGGTGAGGTCGGCGATGTGGCCGGTGGTGCGGCCGGTGCCGCGGGCTGCGACGATCGACACGCCCTCCGGCAGCGGATGGCCCCGTCGCACCAGCGGCGGCCCGCCGGGGCCCCCGCTCGAAGCGACCGCGGCCGCCGGAGCGCACGGGCAGGGGTCGTCGGCGACCCCGTACGTGATGTCGAAGTCGCCGGGCCGGAGCCCGCGGACGGTGCGCTCCACCGTGTTCTCGGCCCCGCCCGATGTCGGCACCACGCCGTCGTCGCCGCCCTCGATGGCGATGACCTGCGGCGTTTCGTTGGTCAGGCGGAGCTCGAGGCGGTCATCGGTGCCGACGATCCGGATCTGCATCGGCGTCGACTGACCACTGTGCAGGAGCTCCTGATCGATCGAGCCCTCGAGC
>CAZMED010000424.1:0-2860 GCA_964565045.1 uncultured Thermoanaerobaculia bacterium | reverse complement strand
ACGTTTAAACGTCGGTCTCGCCGGGCGGGACCTCGACCCAGAACCACCCGCGCAGATCGCCGTCGGCGAAGCCGGTCGCCTGGTCCTGCGGGTAGCTCTCGTTGATCGCCGCCATGACCTCGTCGTCGATCATCTCCGCCGGGCCGTGGCACATCTGGCACTCCGCCTTGAGCCGGATCGGCAGCAGGGCGCCGAGCTCACCGTCGGGCCCCGCCACGTAGGTCGGGTCCTCTTCGAGCGCCGCGACGAAGGGCTCCGCCCAGGCCGGTGCGACGTTGGTCGGGTTGCGCAGCTTGTGCGAGGTGCGGCCGATCTCGATGCCGTACAAATCCGAGACGTGGGCCGCCACCATCGGCGCCTTCTCGCGGCAGACGGTGATGCCGGCCGCCGGGCCGCCCTCGTCGAGGGCCGCGGAGAGCTCGCCCATGAGCTCCGAGGCCAGGGCGTTGGTGGCGGTGAGGATGAGCTCCTGCTGCGCCTTCTGGGTCTCGTTCATGAGCCCGGGCAGGACCTTCTCCCACTGCGCCGGCGCAACCTCCTCGGCGACCTCCACCGGCTCCTCGACTGGCCCGGCGCACCCGAACACACTGAGCAGGCCCAGGACACAGATCACGATCGTCGCTCTCATCTCGCCCTCCTTCCCGGAACGCCTGCTCGAGCACGCAGCGCCCCGCCTCGTGACACACGACAGAAAACACCGGGGTGCGTTGGACCCCCGGCGAGAGGATGTCGATCCATACCGAAATGATCGGGCGGCGAACCCAGGATGTCAAACCGCAGCGGGCAGGACTCGCTGCACCGCGACGCCCGCCTCCGCCGCCAGGCTCTCGAGCCGCGCCCACACCGCGTCGGCCCCGAGGAACCCGCTCGGCAGGTAGGCGACCAACCAGGCGCCGCTCGAATCTGGCTGCACCATGACCCGCATGCTGCCCGTGATCGGAGCGTCCACCGGGCCCACCTCGTCGACCAGGAGTGGTTTCGACTCCGCGTTGAAGGGACCGCGCAACGATTCGTAGCTCTCGCCCGGCCGACCCGCGCGAAACACCAGCTTCGTTCCCAAGCTGCCTTCGCGCATGACGCAGCACGGCGCGGCCGTCTCCGCCGACAGGCAGTTGTTGAGGTCCACCAGAGGGTGGATGGCCGGCAGCTCGACGCCCTTGACCAGGCGCCGCAGCAAGGCCTCCGACGACGGCCGGTAGCGGGTCGGGTCACAGCCCGCGGCGCGGAACAGGCCGCGCAGCGCCATCACCACCGGGTGGGCGGCGATCGCCGACACGTCCGCGAACCGCGCGCGCACGCCGGCCGCGACCCGTTGTCTGAGCATCGGCAGACCTCTCTGGTCCGCGCCGACGCTGACGTGCGCCCAGCAAAGCTCCCAGCCCTCGAGCTCGAGATGGACGGCAAACGGCGAAGGCTCCATGCCGCTGACTGTACCGGACCCTCGGCCCCAGCGGCGCAGCTCAGGGCTTGACGCGTTACGAACTCGGTACTATATTTCGCGAGGTAACGAAATGAAAAACATCTCCCTCGATCTCGCCGTCCGCACCGCCCGCGCCCTCGGCCACCCCGCTCGAATGCGCATCGTGGCCATGCTGCAATCGGGGGAGCTGTGCGTGTGCCAGATCACCGAGGTCCTCAAGCTCGCCCCGTCCACGGTGTCCGCCCACCTCAAGGAGTTGCGCCGGGCCGGCCTGATCCTGGAGCGCAAGGAAGGCAAGTGGGTCCACTTCGGCATCGCCCACGACCCTACCGCCCGCGCGTGGATCCGGACCTCGCTCACCGCGCTTGGGGACGACCCGCAGCTCGCAGCGGACCGCGACCTGGTGGCCGAGCTGCGGCGGCTGCCGGTCGAGGACCTCTGCCGGCTGGGCTACGAGGGCGCGGTGGCCCAGCGCAACCGCCTCGCGAACGCCCCATCCTGAGCGCGCCCAGGAGGAAGCATGACCGCCCACGAAAGCGTCGCCAGAAAGCTCTCCCTGCTCGACCGCTACCTGACGGTGTGGATCTTCGCCGCGATGATCGTCGGCGTCGGCTGGGGCCACCTGTGGCCGGGGATCGCCGGCTTTTGGAACCGGTTCTCGGTCGGGACCACCAACATCCCCATCGCCATCGGTCTGATCCTGATGATGTACCCGCCGCTGGCCAAGGTGCGCTACGAGGAGATGGGGAGGGTGTTCCGCGACTTCAAGGTGCTCGGCCTGTCGCTGCTCCAGAACTGGATCGTGGGCCCCATCATCATGTTCCTACTCGCCATCGCCTTCCTCGCCGACAAACCGGAGTACATGGTCGGGCTGATTCTCATCGGGCTCGCCCGCTGCATTGCGATGGTCATCGTGTGGAACGAGCTCGCCTGCGGCGACACCGAGTACTGCGCCGGCCTGGTCGCCTTCAACTCGGTCTTCCAGGTGCTCTTCTTCTCGGTCTATGCGTGGTTCTTCATCACCGTCCTGCCGCCGCTGTTCGGGCTCGAGGGCACGGCGGTCAACGTGACCATCGGCCAGATCGCCGAGAGCGTCTTCATCTATCTGGGCATCCCCTTCCTGGCCGGCATCATCACCCGCTTCTCGCTGATCGCCTGGAAGGGCAAGGAGTGGTACCACGGCACCTTTATCCCCAAGATCAGCCCGATCACCCTGATCGCCCTGCTCTTCACCATCCTGGTGATGTTCTCGCTCAAGGGGGAGTACATCGTCCAGCTGCCCTTCGACGTGGTCCGCATCGCGATCCCGCTGGTGATCTACTTCGTCGTCATGTTCCTGGTGTCCTTCGCCATGTCGAAGAAGGTCGGCGCCGACTACGGACGCTCGACGACGCTCTCCTTCACCGCCGCGTCGAACAACTTCGAGCTCGCCATCGCGGT
>CAZMED010000423.1:0-2861 GCA_964565045.1 uncultured Thermoanaerobaculia bacterium | reverse complement strand
CCCCGCTTCGACCAGCCGATCTCGACCGTGAACTCGTCCGTGTCCTTGCGGCTGGGCACCAGAATGACGATGCAGAGGACCGAGTCAAGAGGACGACGGTGGTCGACGCGTTCACCGGGGAAGAGGTACTTCGAGGCGGTGCTCAGCGGCTCGAATTCCGGCAGCCTCGCCCTCATCTCGCGCGCGAAGGCTTCGCGCAGCGCCTTGCCATCCTCCTTTCGCATCCTTCCCCCAGACCAGCACGTCACACGAACAGGAAGAATCGCCCGCGGACCATCCTGACCACTGGAGGTCCCCGCCACGGGGCTCGAGGCTCTGCTACAGTGTCGGGGTTCCCCGGTGCGACCCGCACAGCCCTGGCCGAGGTGGAGGCACGTCGAGGTCGTGCCGAGATGGAGGTCATCATGATGAAGAACCTGCTGGTCGTCCTCATGGCCGTCTGTTGGATCGTCGGCTGCGCGCATCACGCGGAGCAGGGGGCGATGAGCCCCGAGGCTCCCGAGGTCGAGCAGGCCGCGCAGGCAGCCGAACCCGAGGAGGACGAGGGCGAACTCGAGGTGCCGCCCGAGGGCGCCCTGCCCCTGTCGGAGATCATCGCCAACCTCGAGGTCGGCGCCCACGTGACCATCGTCGAGGTGGAGTACGAGGACGGCGCCTGGGAGATCGAGTACGTCGTCGGCGACGAGGTCCATGAGATCCGCGTCGACCCGATGACCGGCGAGGCCCTCGACGAGGAGGCGGACGAGCCCGAAGAGGGCTGACCGACGAAGCGTTCGAACGGGCCGCGTGGATGGTCCAGACGGGTGCCGCCTGCCGCGGCCCTCTTCTCTGAGGATGCAGCACGAGAAAACTGTTGCGGCTCCCTCCCCTTCCTCGCGCCGCCTTACCCGACGAGCAGCTTGATGGCCATCGCCACCACGGCGACGGCGAAGACCAGGCGCACGACGCCTTCGCCGCGGGTGATCTGGACTCGAGTGCCGAGCCAGCCGCCGAGGGAGTTGCCGACGGCGAGCACCGCGCCGGCGAGCCAGCGGACCTGGCCGGTGGCTGCGAAGACGAGCAGCGACGGCACCATGTACATGCCGATCACGAAGACCTTGTGCATGTTGGTGCGCACCAGGTCGAGGTGCAGCAGCCCGCGCACCAGCGCCATGAAGATGAAGCCGACCCCGGCCTGGATGAAGCCGCCGTAGAAGCCGACGCCCACCATCCCGAGGTGGGCCCAGCGTGGATGGGTTTGCCCCCCGCCGGTCCCCGGCTTGGGGTTCTTCAGCGTCAGCACGAGCACGCCGATCATCACCACCGCCAGCAGCCGCTTGAACCACAAGGGGTCGATGCGAACCGCCGCCACGGCCCCGAGGACGGCTCCCGGCAGGGTGCACAGGCCGAGGGTCAGGCTCAGCCGGAAGTCCGCCATCCCCCGGCGCCGGAACTCGCTCACCGAGGTGATGTTCTGCGCGAGCAGGGCGATCCGATTGGTGCCGTTGGCGGTTGCCGGCGACATGCCCATGAAGATCATGGCGGGCATGGTGAGCAGGGAGCCGCCGCCGGCCATCACGTTCATGAAGCCGGCCACCGTCCCGACACCGATCAGAATGAGGTAGGACCAGATGTCCACCCTGCCTCCCGCGCGAGCTTTCGATCGGCCACTCTACAGCGGTTCTTGGCCTCCGGCACGCTCCGAGCGGTACCTTCGACAGGTCCGCAGCCGTTGCGCGCCGGATGGTTGCACCGTCACCCACCACGCGGGAGTGGACGACGCGGCCGCTCCCGAGGCACGACATGTGGCACCATGAACGCATGAACACTCACCTCTTCTCCCCCCTCCAGCTGCGGTCGGTGACGCTGCGCAACCGAATCGCCGTGTCGCCCATGTGCCAGTACTCCTCTACCGAGGGGCTCGCGAACGACTGGCACCTCGTCCACCTCGGGGCCCGCGCCGCGGGCGGCGCCGGGCTGGTGCTCACCGAGGCCGCAGCGGTCGAGGCCCGGGGTCGGATCAGCCCGGCCGACCTCGGGATCTGGGACGACGCCCAGGTGGAGCCGCTGCGGCGGGTCACCGCGTTCATCGCGTCGCATGGCGCGACGCCGGGCATCCAGCTCGCTCACGCCGGCCGCAAGGCGTCGACCGCGCCGCCCTGGGACGGAGGCGGCATGGTCGGACCCGAAGCGGACGGTTGGACCGTGGCCGGCCCGAGCCCGCTGCCCTTCGCGCCCGGTTCCCCGATGCCCGAACCGCTCGACGCGGCCGGGCTGCGCCAGGTGGTCGAGGCCTTCGCCGCCGCGGCCCGGCGCGCCCTCGCGGCCGGCTTTCAGGTGGCCGAGATCCACGCCGCCCACGGCTACCTGCTGCACTCGTTCCTGTCCCCGATCGCGAACCAGCGCGAGGACGCCTACGGCGGGAGCTTCGAAGGCCGCGTCCGCCTGCTCCTCGAGACGGTCGAGGCGGTGCGCGCCGCGTGGCCCGAGGAGCTGCCGTTGCTGGTCCGCATCTCCGCCAGCGACTGGCTGCCCGGCGGCTGGGACATCGAGCAGTCGGTGGAGCTCGCCCGCAGGTTACGTCCGCTCGGCGTCGACCTCGTCGACTGCTCCTCGGGCGGCCTCGCCCCGGGCGCCGAGATCCCGCTCGCGCCGGGCTACCAGGTGCCCTTCGCCGAGCGCATCCGCCGCGAGGCGGAGATCGCCACCGGCGCGGTGGGTCTGATCACCGAGCCCGCGCAGGCCGACGCGATCCTCCGCGAGGGCCGGGCCGATCTGGTCCTGCTCGCCCGCCAGCTCCTGCGCGAGCCGAGCTGGCCGCTGCGCGCGGCGCACGAGCTCGGGCGGGACGCCGCCGAGCTCTGGCCGCGCCAGTACCTGCG
>CAZMED010000422.1:0-2865 GCA_964565045.1 uncultured Thermoanaerobaculia bacterium | reverse complement strand
TTCGACTGGCGCGTCTATGCCGACGCGACCTGCGCGGGGCTGGCGCTGCTGATCCCCCTGCCTTTTGTCGACCTCGTCTTCGAGGGTATCTTCCGCCGCCGCATCCCGCAGTCGATCGCGAAGGCGCGGGGGCGCCTGATGACGCAGAGCGTGCGGCGCGCCCTCGGGCGGGCGGTGGAGCCTCCGGGCACCCTGCGCGGCTGCCTGTCGATACTGGTAAAGGCCCTGCTGTACATTGTCAGGAGGATCTGGCGCAAGATCATCTACGTGCTCGCGGTGAAGGACGCCGTCACCTCCCTGACCCGTTACTGGCACCGCGCCTCGCTGATCGACCACATGGTCCGCGCCGGCCACCTCGAGCCCGGAGCCGACACCGGGCTCGCGGCGGACGTCTTCGCCCGCGTCCTGCAGCAGATCGACCCCAGCCCCCTGCGGGAGACCGCGCGGCAGACGGTGACCAACGTCCACCACGTGGTGCGGCTGCTCGCGGGCGCCCGCCGCCTCGGCGCCGTCACGGTGACGCGCGAGCTCGGCAGGATCCTCGGCTCCCACTGGGAGACGGCGGAGGCCTCGCTGGCGGCGACCGCCGAGCGCTACAACCGGGCCTATCGCGCCGAGCTCGAGCTGCGAGCGGCTGACGACCTCGCGGGGGGTGCGGCGTCGGGTACCATGGCGCGGTGAGGGCGAGAGGATCTCTCTTCCGCGGCTTGCGGGCGATCGCAACCCTACTCGTGCTGGCCGCGGTCGCGGTTGGTTGCGGCCGCCCTCCGGTGGAGACGCGCTCGCGCGATCTGGTCACCGGGCACGGCCTGCGGAACGACGGCCAGGTGCTGCGGCCGCAGGAGGTGCTGGCCGCGGACGAAACGTGGGTCGCCGTCACCCTCGCGGGCGGGCGCCCGGCGAGCGCCAGCCTCGAGCTTGCGGCGAAGCCCGTGCTGGTGCTCGCCGGGGCTCTCGATTGCGGTGGCGCGTCGCCCGCAGATGGGGCGCTTCGGGGTGTTGTGCAGCCCGACCACGGTCGCCCGCTCGAGTTCGAGATCGAGCTCGCCGAGTCGGCCGGCTGGTGGCGCCGCGAGATCGACCTCGGCAGGCTCGAAGACCGCCGCGCGGCGCTGCGCATCGAGGCCGAGGTGCCGCCGGAATGTGCGCTTCGTCTCCGTGAGGTGTCCGTCCTCGACCGGCGCCCGGTGGCGTCGCCGCGCGACGCCGGGCGCGTCCAGCTGCTGCTGATCTCGGTGGACACGCTGCGCCACGACGCCGTCGGTGTGCTCACGACGCCGAACCTGGAGCGCCTCGCTGCGGAGTCCGAGCGCTTCGACTCGTGCTACGCCGCGGCGAGCTGGACCAAGCCCTCGCACGCCTCGATGCTGACGGGCTTCCACCCCGACACCCACCGCGCACTCCTGGCGCAGCAGGCCATCGACCCTGCGCTGCCGACCCTGGCCGCGCGCCTGCAAGGGGGCGGCCTCGCCACCGGCGCCCTCGTCTACGACTGCACCTGGCTGAGCCCGCGCTGGGGCTTCGGCAAGGGTTTCGACAGCTACCAGGTGACGCGCTGGCGCGCCGGGCAGCAGGCGGCTGCCGCGGCGGAGTGGCTCTTCGATCACCGCGACCGGGACTTCTTCTTCTTCCTCCACACCTTCGAGCCGCACTCGGACTTCAACGTCCTGCCCTACGAGGCGCCGGGGCTGAGCCGCGCCTCCATCGCGGCCCGATTCGGAGTGCAGGGCTTCGGCTGCCGCGACGATGTCTGCGCCTCCCAGCTCCTGGCGGCCCTGTCGCGCGGCCAGGTCCGTCCCGAGCCGACCGATCGGGAGATCCTCCGAGCCTCCTACGACGCCGGCGCGCGCTACCTCGACGCGTCGCTCGGGACGCTCTTCGAAAGGCTGCGCCGGGGCGGGCTCTGGGAGCAGCTGATGGTGGTCGTCACCAGCGACCACGGCGAGGAGTTCGCCGAGCACGGCGGCTACGGCCACGAGACCCTGCACGAAGAAGTTCTGCGCGTGCCGCTGATCGTCAAGTGGCCGCAGGGGCAGCGGGCGGGAGAGGTCAACGAAGCGCCGCGCTCGGGCATCGACCTCGCACCGACCCTGCTTCAGGCCGCCGGGTTGCCGCTCGACGATCTGCCGGGGACCGACCTTCGAGAGAGGTCGCCGGAGGCTGTCATCATGGCCGGCACCCTCGAGCGGGCGGTGATCGCGGGCGGGCTGAAGGGCTTCTTCGACGGCAAGGGCCCCGACCGTCTCTTCGATCTCGCGGCCGACCCCGGCGAGACCACCGATCTCGCCGACGCGAGGCCTGACGAGCTGCGCCGTCTGGCCGGGATGCTGGATGCCGAGCGCCGCCGGGCCCTCGCGCTGTACCGCCGCCTGGGTTCGTCAGGCGAGGCCGGGAAGGTCGAGCTCAGCGAGGCGGAGCGGGAGCGTCTCCGCGCCTTCGGTTACCTGCAGTAACCCCTCACTGCAGGTAACCCAGCGCGCGGAGCTCCTCCTCCTTGGCGCGGGCGGCGGCGAGCGCGTCTTCGAACCTCAAGGCCTGCCCGGCCGCCGACAGCCAGCGGTCGAGGGCCGCGGTGAGCGGCGCCAGTGCCGGGTGGTCGGGCGCGAACCGTAACAGGGCCGCCTCAGGAGTTCCGCACTGCCGGATTGCGGCCCGGAACCCTCAGTCGAGCACGTAGCCGAGGGCCTCGAGGCGCTCGCGCTCGTTGCGGTCGAGAAGGGCCTCACCGGCCTCTCCCTGCGGTGCGGACGCGACGCGGGAGCTCAGCGCTCTCACGAACTCCCGATAGAGGTCGCGCATTGCTGCGACGCGCTCGGGGTGGCGACCGGCGAGGTCGTGCAGCTCCAGCGGGTCGGCCTCGATGTC
>CAZMED010000421.1:0-2867 GCA_964565045.1 uncultured Thermoanaerobaculia bacterium | reverse complement strand
GAGGGGCAGAGGGGCGGAGGGGCAGAGGGGCGGAGGGGCAATCCGAAATCCCAAATCCCAAATCCGAAATCGGGGGGCGCGTCGGAAATCCGAAATCCGAAATCCGAAATGGGCGGGCGGGCGGCATTCCGAATTCCTCATTCCGAATTCCTCATTCCTCTGCAACCTTTTCCGGCTTTCGACGTAGGAGAGTTCACAGGGTCGCGATGTCCGATCCTTGACGGGACCGAGACAGCAAAAGAACGACCTCTGAGAGACTCCTCCTTCTTGGCTCCTCCCCCGGGAGCCACATTTTTTTGCTCAGGGCCGAGGCCGCCCCAGGACGAGCGCGAGCTCGGCGGCCGAGTCGACGACCAGCTCCGCGCCGGCGCCGGCGAGCTGGTCGCGGCCGCCGAGCCCCCAGCTCACGCCCACGAAACGCACTCCGGCGGCGCGGGCGAGCTCGAGGTCGACGTCCATGTCGCCGACGACGATGGTCGCCGCCGCCTCCGCCCCAGATCGCTCCATCAGGAGATCGGCCATGTCGGGCGCCGGCTTGAGCCGCGCCACGTCGCCGCCGCCGACCACGAAGGGGATGACCCGCGACCAGCCCAGGCCGTCGACAATGGCGCGCGCCCACGGCCCGGGCTTGTTGGTGGCCACCGCCAGCGGCCGCCGCTCGCCCAGCTCCCGCACCAGCGCGTCGACCCCCGGGTAAGGCCGGGTGCGGTCGAGAAGGCACCCCTCGTAGTGGCGGTCGAACAGCGGCCGCGCCCGCGCAGCGGCCTCCGCGCCACCGAGCGCGCGCTCCAGCAGCCGCGTGACGCCGTGCCCGATGAAGCCCTCGATCTCGGCCACCGGCAGCGGCGACCGCCCGAGCTCCGCCAGGCTCGCGTTCACCGCCGCCGCCAGGTCGGCCCGCGAGTCCACCAGCGTGCCGTCGAGGTCGAAGATCACCAGATCGGGCGGGGCTGCGGAGGTGCTCACCCGGCGATTATGACCGATGCTTTTCCGCGCCTGTGGCGCGGAGAAGGGGCGGGCCTCGCCCGCAGACAGGTCACGTCTCATTGAATCGAGAATACGAATCATTCTAAAGGTTTCCTGTTGACACGCCCTCGAAAAGGTGCTGATATTCGGCCGGTTCCAAGGACCCCAATGGACCGCGGGCGTACCTCCGTTCGCGCATCGAGCCGTCCGGCAGACGTTGGCCGTTTGGACATCTCGGCGGCCTGAGGGGAAGCTCCGCCCCGCGTCCGCGCTCCGGGTCGGGTCCGGGATCTGGAGTGGGTCATGCCCGCACGGATTCGCCCCGCCCTCTTCTGCTCGACGCTCCTCCTCTGCGCCGGATCGGCAGCCGCCGGCACCATAGTGGTCACCAACTTGAACGACAGCGGGCCGGGATCGCTGCGCGCCGCCATCGAGGCGGCGAGCCCGCCGACCACGATCACCTTCCACGCTTCGCTGGCCGGAGGGACCATCGTGCTGGCCTCCCCGCTGCCCGAACTGCCCATGAACACCACCATCGACGGCGACCTCGGCGGTGACTGCGACCCCGACATCGCCCTCGACGGCTCGGCGGTCACCGAGCACGGGCTGCGCATCCACAGCCCCGGCTGCACGGTGCGGGGGCTCGCCATCGGCGGCTTCGCCCAGGACGGGATCACGGTCGGCGTGCTCGACGGGCCCGACATTCCCGCGGTCATCGAGTGCTCCTACCTCGGCGTCCGGCTCGACGGCGCCACCCCGCAAGGCAACGGGCAGATGGGAGTTTCCATCGGGCAGCGCGCGGGCGGCAGCCGGGTCGGCCCCGGAAACCACATCGCCCACAACGGCGGGCCCGGAGTGTTCGTCAGCGAGTGGCACGACACCGAGGCCTACCCCGAGTTCGAGGGGCTGACACCCGACGCCACGGCGCGGTTTCTCGTCATCGACTTCCCGCACACCTGCAGCGCCTTCGCGAGCGCCGACGGCATCACCCCGGTCGACAGCGGCGGCCACACCTTCACCAACTTCTTCGGGATGCGGATCTCGGGCACGGTGAATGTCAACGGGGCCGGCGACTACACTTTCGCGATCACCAGGCTCCAGGACAAGGCCCGCCTCGTCGTCGACGGCGGCGCGGTGCTCGACCTCGACTCCGAGACCGGCTCGGCCGTGCTCTCCTTGGGCGCGGGCGACCACGACATCGAGCTCGATTTCTTCGAGGGCACCTGGGAGGCCGAGCTGAGGCTCGAGATCACCGGCCCCGGCGAGGTCACGCTGTCGAGCGGCGGGCAGACCGGTCTCGAAGGCGAGCTCTTCCAGCTCCGCCTGCCGGTGGAGGGCGTCACCATCACCGGGAGCTCGATCCACGACAACGGTGGCCGCGGCATCGAGCTCGAGTGCGGCTGCGGCCCGACCGATGACCCCGGCGACGCCGACCTCGGGCCCAACACCTGTCGCAACGCACCGGTCTTCACCGGCAACACCGCGCTCGGCGGCCGCGACTTCACGGTCGCCGGCACGGCGGCGCCCGGGGCGGCGGTCGAGATCTTCGCCAGCGCCGGCGATCCCTCGGGGGCCGGCGAGGGGCGCACTCTGCTCGCCACTGAGACAGTCGACTCCAACGGCGACTTCGATGCTACCGTCACGCTGCCGGCAGGCTTTTACGGCGTCACCGCCACCGCCACCGACGGCGACGGCAACACCTCGGAGTTCTCGCGCAACCACGGCCTCGTGACCCACTACCTCACCGTGACCTCGAGCGCCGACAGCGGGCCCGGCACCCTGCGCGACGCCCTCGAGCAGTCGATCGCCGACGGCACCGACACGGTCATCTCCTTCGACCCGTCGCTGGCCGGCGCCACCATCGCCCTCGAGTCGCCGCTGCCGGCGATCAGCGACGACGG
>CAZMED010000420.1:0-2868 GCA_964565045.1 uncultured Thermoanaerobaculia bacterium | reverse complement strand
ACGGGAGATGCGTGCCCCACAAAGCGACACCGCGCGGGGTGGGTATTGTGGGGCAGCCGTCTCGGCTGCCGGGTGGGTGGGCGAGGTTGTCCCGGCCGTCCGGGCGTCATCCCGACGCCCTGAAGCCCGCTCCGGGCCCGAACGTTCTAACGTTCAACGTTCAAACGTTCAAACGATGTGAGCGGGAGGTGGCCATGCCGCGGTCGCGCCGCCTGCTCGCCGCCCGGGTCGCTGCCACCGACGCGGTCCTCTGGCACTGAAACTGTCACTGAGACTGCCACTGTCATCTGCCGCTGTCACTGAACCTGAGTCCGGGCACGGGCACGGAGAAGGGCACGGAGACGGGATCGGCCCACGATTGATCCGTCGGTTGCGGGGGAGTACACTCGGGCCGCTTCGGGAGCGGGGAAGACGGTGCGAGTCCGTCGCGGTCCCGCCGCTGTGACCGGGGACGAAGGCCGAGGACGCCACTGTGATCTCGCGATCATGGGAAGGTTCGGCTGCCAGGACGATCCGGGAGCCAGAAGACCCGACCTGGAGCGCGCGGCGAGGCCCTCGCGGAACGGGGCGATCGCGGCGGCGAGCGACCGTGGATGAAAAACGGCATCCCGGGCCCACGAGGGCCCGGGTTTTTGTTTGGAGGACGATGCTCCGAGGCCGGCTTACCATTCTGCTCGCGCTCGCCGTGGCGGCGAGCTGGGCTTGCGCCCCCCGCGTCCCGGACGGGCCCGAGCCGGCGGCGGCGCCGCAGCGGATCGTGTCGTTGGCGCCGAGCCTGACCGAGACCCTGTTCGCCCTCGGCGTCGGCGGCCGCGTCGTGGGCGTCACCCGTTACTGCGCGCACCCGCCGGCGGTTCGCGGCCTGCCGCGGGTCGGCGGCCACCTCGACCCGAGCTACGAGGCCATCGTCGCGCTCGAGCCCGATCTGGTGGTGGTGATCCCGTCCAGCGAAGCCAGCGAGCGCCGGCTCCGGTCCCTCGGCGTGCCGGTGCTGCGCGTCGACCAGCACGACGTCGACAGCGTGCTGCACTCGATCTCGGTCCTCGCCGAAGCGTGCGGGGTCGAAGAGCGCGGTGCGGCGCTGCGCCTGGAGATCGAACGCCGGCTCGAGGCGGTGGCGCGCGCGGCGGCGGGCCGGGGGCGGCCGCGAACGGTGGTGGTGGTGGGGCACGAGATCGGCGCCGGGGCGGTGCGCTCGGTGTGGGCCGCGGGGCCGGAAACCTTCTACGACGGAGTGCTCGAGCTCGCCGGCGGGGTCAACGCGGTCTCGAGCGGCATGGTGCGCTACCCGGAGCTCTCCCGCGAAGGCCTGGCCGCCCTCGACCCCGACGTCGTGATCGACGTCGTCGCCGGCGTCGAGGAAAGGGGCATGGACATCGAGCGCATCCGCGCCGGCTGGCGGGCCCTCGACGAGCTGCGGGCGGTGCGCGAGGGCCGGGTGCGGGTGCTCGAGGGCGACGTGATGGTGGTGCCGGGACCGCGCCTGCCGGAGATGGTCGCGGCCATGGCGGCCGCGCTGGCCGCGCAGCCCGACGGGGGCGGGTTTTGAGCGGGCCGATGATCGCGACCGAGGAGCTGTGCGTCAGGCTCGGCGACACCGAGGTCCTGCACCGGGTCTCGCTGCGCGTCGCGCGCGGCGGGTTCCTGGCGGTCGTCGGACCCAACGGCGCCGGCAAGTCGACCCTGCTGCGCTGCCTCGACGGCATCATCCGCCCGTCGTCGGGCCGGGTGGAGGTGGACGGGCGGCCGCTCGCGCAGCTCGGCCGCCGCGAGCTCGCGCGCACCGTGAGCTACGTGCCGCAGCCCGACGGCGGCGTCCTCGAGTTCACTGTGCGGTCCTTCGTCGAGATGGGACGCTTCCCGCACCTCGGGTCCTGGGCGGCGCTCACCGGGGCGGACGTCGCCGCGGTGCGTGAGGCGATGGAGCTCACCGAGGTGGCGGCGCTCGCCGAGCGGAGCATGGCCTCGCTGTCGGGCGGCGAGCGGCAGCGGGCGTCGATCGCGGCCGCACTGGCGCAGGGCGGGTCGGTGCTGCTTCTCGACGAGCCCACCAGCTTTCTCGACTACCGCCACCAGGGGCAGGTGCTCGAACTCGTCGATCGCCTGCACCGCGAGCGGGGGCTGACGGTGGTGGCGGTCACCCACGACCTCAACAGCACGGTCCCCTCGGCGGACGCGGTGATCGCCCTCAAGGAAGGGCGGGTCGTTTTCGAAGGCCGGCCCGCCGAGCTGCTGCGCGAGCAGACCCTGGCCGCGATCTTCGACGCCGAGTTCAACCTCGTCGCGGGCGGCCACCGCGGCCTGCCGATCGTGCAGCCGGCCCGGGTCGGCTCGTGAGCTCCACCCTGCGCCTGGCGGCGCTCGGCTGCTTCGCGCTCGCGGTCGTCGCGCTCATGCCGCTGGTGGGCCAGCTGGCGCTGCCGCCGTCGGTCCTCCTCGACCCCCGCGGCGGCGATCCGGCGGCGGTGATCTTCTGGCAGATCAGGGTGCCGCGGGTGCTGGCGGCCTTCGTCGGCGGTGCGGGCCTGGCCCTGGGCGGGGCGGTGTTCCAGGCGGTCTTCCGCAACCCGCTCGCCACCCCCTACACCCTGGGCGTCGCCAGCGGCGCCTCGATGGGTGTCGCGCTCGCGAGCCGGCTCGGCCTGACGGCGGCGGTGCTCGGGCTGTCGGCGATCTCGGCGACGGCCTTCGCCGGCGCGCTGCTCGCGGTGGCGGTGGTCTGGGCGCTGACCCGGCTGCGGCCGGAGCTCTCCTCGACGGTGCTCCTGCTCGCCGGGGTGGCGATGAACTTCTTCTTCTCGTCGGTGATCCTCTTCGTGCAGTACACCGCCTCCCTCGGCGACTCCTACCGCATCATCCGCTGGCTGA
>CAZMED010000419.1:0-2872 GCA_964565045.1 uncultured Thermoanaerobaculia bacterium | reverse complement strand
TTGTCGGGCACGACGCCGATGACGGTGCCGCGCCAGATCAGCTCCTCGGTGTCCGGCTTCCAGACGTCGACGATGAGGGTGCCCTGGGTGTAGCTGGAGACATCCATGCCGCTGCCCCACAACGGGCTCCAGAACCAGTTGGCGCTGTAGTGGTACTGGTACAGGGTGGTGTTCATCCGCATCGCCTGGTTCGGGTCGGTGTGGTAGGTGACGTAGACGTCGGGGTCGCTCTCGACCTCCTGCAGGCCGCTCTTCTTCAGGTGTTTGACGATCAGGAGCCTGATCATCTCGTGGACCGGCGGCGCGTCGTCGGCGATCGAGGTCTCGATGGTGTCGTAGTAGGCGAAGGTCTTGATGGTGGAGAAGTCGATGCTGCGGTCGAAGTCGACGTAGGCCTTGTACTTGGATGCGCCGACCGAGATCAGCGCGAGGATGATTGCAGCGACCGTGACGGCTCGTTTCATGAAGCGGCTCCCTGCCTCGATGTGAGGTTCGTGATGCGATGGCGCAGCTCGGCGGTCTCCCGTTCGAGCAGCGGGTTGATCGTGAGGGCGTGTGCGAGCGTGCGGGAGGCGTCGGCGGCGAGGGCGCGGCGCGTCGCCGGCGAGGACTCGCTCTCTGCCTGGATGACCGTCAATGCGGTTCCGGTCACCATCGCGCTCGCGAGCTCCGGGTTGATCGCCAGCGCGCGCTCCACGAGCCGGCGGCCCTCGACGAGGTCCTCTCGCACGGAGAGCCCGCGGCGGAGCCGGTCCTCGGCGCGCCAGCGGTGGACCTCGGCCGCGCTCTGGAAGGCGACGGCGTTGCGGGGGTTGACGACGAGCGCCTGCGCGGCGGTCGCGGACGCGGCCTCGAGGAAAGGCTGCGGCGATTCCGAGGACCGCACGGCCGAACGTGCGGCGAGGAGCTCGACCGCGGTCTTCTCCGGATAGGCCCAGAAGATCTGGGGGTTGAGCGACAGCGCGCGCTCGAGGTCGCTGCGCGCCCCGGCGATGGACTGGGAGGGGTCCTCGCCGCGATCGAAGCGGTAGGTGGCACCGGTGCGACCGGCGAGGCCGCGGTTGGCGTAGGCGTAGGCATAGCCCGGGTTGCGGGCGATGGCATCGTCGAAGAACGCCATCGCACGCTCGAGGATCGGCAGCGGGTCGCCGCCGATTCGCAGCACGTACACCGCGCGCCGCCACTCGGCAATCCCCGAGTTGTTGTAGGGATTGGCGTAGTCGGGGTTGAGTCCGATGGCGCGCCCGAAGGCGGCGACCGCCCGGTCGAGCGATGGGCGGGGGTCGATCCCGATCGTCATCTCGTAGCGCGCCAGGCGCTCCCAGGCGTAGCCGAGGTCGTCGTGGGCTGTGACCGCGCCGGGGTCGAGCTCGATCGCCCGCTCGAAGCTCTCGATGGCGCGCCGCAAAGCCGGCTGCGGGTCGTCGCCCCGGGCCAGCGCGTCGAGAGCGCTGACCGTGAGCGCACCCCCGCGGGTGGCGAGCGCGGAGACGCTCTCCGGGTCGAGCTCGATCGCGCGCCCGGCGGCGGCGATCGACCGTTCGAGGTGCGGCGCAGGGTCGCCGCCGCGGTCGTTGACGAGATCGGCCCAGCGCCAGTAGAGGTGCGACAGCCGCTCGTGGACGTCGGCGCGATCGGCGTCGATGCGGAGCGCGCGTTCGCAGGCTGCGAGGGCGCGCTCGAAGGGCTCCGCCACGGGCTCGCCGCGGCGGCTGCGGATCTCCAGAACCTGCGTCCACACCGAGCACTCGCCCTCGTGAACGCTCGGGTCCGAGCGCGCGATGTCGGCGGCGACCGCGTAGGCCCCCACGCCCTCCTCGAGCGCCGCGAGGGCGGCGTCGGGATCGCCGTGCTGCCGCCGTGCCGTGCCCATCTCGAGCAGTATGTCGCCTTCGAGAAGCTTCGCCTCGTACCGCCACTCCTCGGCGGCAAAGGCTTCGCGGGTGGCCGCCAGCGCGCCCTCGAGATCGCCGCCGTAGAACCCGATCAGGGCCTCGGCGTAACGTGGAGGCGTCTCGGCCGGTGAGCGTCCGGCCGAGCGCAGGCGGGCGAGAGCGGGATCGCGCAGCTCGCGTTCGATCTCGGCGATCCGGCCCGCCCGCAGCTCGGGGTCCTCGATGCGGTGGGCGAGGGCGAGCTCGCGCTGGTAGAGCCGGCCGAGAACCAGGCCCAGGGCGTGCGCCACGCCGGGCGCGTCGAAGCCGTTCTCGATGGCGAGCTCGAAGTGGCGACGGGCCTCCGGGTAATCCTGCAGCGTCAGAAAGCCGCGGCCGAGCGCGGAGTGTCCGGGCCCGGCGCCGACGGCCCCGAGCTGCGACATCTCGTCCTCGATCGCCGCCAGACGGTCGCGGATGGCGGTGCGCTCCGCGGTGCGGTCGTGCAGGGGCATCATGGCGGCCACGCGGGCGAAGCTCTCGATGTCCCGCGCCCGCTCACCGAGCCGCTGCGCGACCTCCGCCCGGCGCCGCGTCTGCATGTTGGCGTGCAGGCTGAACGCGCCGAGCGCCGCGAACGCCAGAACCACGGCCAGCGCCGCGGCGACCAGGCGCGGGTGCTTACGAACCTTCTTGCCGAGCTTGTAGATCATGGTCGCGGGGCGCGCGCTGATCGGTTCCCCGGCGAGGAAGCGGCGCAGGTCCTCGGAGAGCTCGCGGGCCGAGGCGTAGCGCCGGTACTGCTCTTTCTCCAGGCACTTCAAGACGATGGTCTCGAGGTCGACCGGGATCGAGCGGTCGATGCGGTGCGGCGGCTCCGGATCGCGCTCGGCGACCCCGGAGATGATCTCGGGGTAGGCGCCCTCGTAGGGCGAGCGTCCGGTGAGGAACCAGTACAGGGTGGCGCCGAGGCCGTAGACGTCGGTGCGCCGGTCGAG
>CAZMED010000418.1:0-2876 GCA_964565045.1 uncultured Thermoanaerobaculia bacterium | reverse complement strand
GGGCGGGTGGGCGGAAATCCGAAATCCGAAATCCCGAATCCGAAATGGGCGGGCGGGCGGTGCCTACTCCTCCCACGCCTCCCAGAGCAGCTTCTTGAGGATCCGCGACAGGTTGTCGAGGAGGTAGGCCTGCTCTTCGGGGAGGTTGCGCGCCGAGATCGTCAGCTCGGGGGTGATGCGGGCGCGGTGCCAGCTCTCGGTGTTGCCCCGGGTGCGCTTGGGAACGTTGGTGAGCGCGCGCTGCAGGCGGGCGAGCGCCCAGCCGAGGCGCTCCGCCACGACCTTGTCCGGGTCGTCCTGGGGGGCGCCGCTGCGGTCCTCTTCGTCGTCCGTCCCGCTGCCGTCGGCTACCGGGCTTGGTCCGGTGGGCGCGGCCGACGATGCACTCTCGGTGTGCAGGCTCGCCTGGGGCGCGGCTTGAACTGCCGCTGCGGCCGCGGGGCCCGATCGCGCCGCCACTGTGGCTGATGACAGCTGGACCTGGCTGTTGGCATCCAACACACCGAGCCGCACCTTCCGATTCAAATCCACCGGTTCCTCCACTGCGCCCGGCCGCGAGCCGTTGTTCGGCGTCGACCCGGCGCTCGGCCCCTGCATTCGATCTTCGAATCGCCGCGCCTCCGCGAACACCACTTCGCGAGGGGCCGCCAGCTCGCTCGGCGCCGGGGCCGAACCGGGGAACGCCACCGCCTGCAGGGGTTCGCGGCCTGCGACCACGTCGCCCACCATCTCTTCGGGCAGCCGCTCGAGGATGGTGCGGATCTCCGCCAGGGTCAGGCTGCCGATCTCGCCGCGGTCCTGCGTGTCGCGGATCAGCTTGACGAACTGCAGGCGTTCGAGGAAGACCTGAGGGTAGCGCGTCTTGGGGCCGCGGCGACCGACTTTCGGCACCAGTCCCTGCTGCACGTAGTAGGCGATGGTGCGCTTGTCGAAGCCCGTCCGCTCTTCGATCTCTGCCAGCGTGTAGGTGCGTAGGTCAGACATAGCATCCATGATATCAGAGGTGGCAATGTCTCGCAAAAGCTGTTCACACTGCGCTCACTGCCATTTACTGCCAACTGCTGACATGGACCTCGATCGCTCGGGGCGGCTCCCGGGGCCTTCGTCTGAGATCCACGTGCCATGGTTCCACTCGCAATCCCGATGTCAATTCTGGATCTCTGGTTTCATTTGGCTTTTGGTATAATGTTTCCTGGTGGGAAAAATACAAGTCTTTTAGTGCCTGGATCGAATGATTCGAGGTACTTCCGATGCCACGTGTTCGAATCCCCGAGATGGAGGCCCGCGAATGATCACGTCCCGAAAGATTCTGTCGCTCGCCCACTGGACCCTCGCTGCCTTGGTGCTGGCCGCCATACCGGCTGCCGCCCTTGCCGCCGGCACCGGCGGGCCGTCGGTCGCGCTCGCGCTCGACGGCGCCCCGGAGGTCGAGCTGCCGCGGCCGGTCCGCAGCCTGCGAGTCGGCGATCCCGTGAAGCCTGTCGACGTCAGGTCCCTGCAGCTGCTGCAGGCGGCGGCCGGCGGCGCCATCACCATCCTCGTCGAATCGGTGGGTGAGGCCGGCGACACGCCGACCGCCGATGACAACGACTTCACCCGCATCAACGATGCGGTGCAGGCGGTCGCCGCGCTCGGCGACGGCACCGTCGTCCGCCTGGTCGGGACGTTCGACTGGACCGAGGAGCACGCCTCTGCATCGTGGGCGGCGGCCGACTACGGGATCCTCGCACCGCCGGGCGTGGCCGACGTCACCCTGCATGCGCTCTCGCTCGGGGCGGCCGAGATCGTCGGCCCCGGCGAGCTCGCGGACCCCGACATCTACTGGGAGGGCTTCCTCGGCATGTGGGGCGGCCTCTACCAGGGTTGGACGGTCGAGAACCTGGTGATCCGCGGTTTCGACTGGCCGCTCGGGATGTTCTACGACAACTCGGGCAGCGGCTCCACCGAGGACTTCAACGGAATCACCATCCGCAACAACCGGATCGAGATGCACGCCGACACGCCGGGCAACTACTCGGCGGGGGTCGGCGAGGTGTTCCAGAACATCGCCCTCCACCTCGGCTTCGGCGAGAACCAGACCATCGAGGGCAACGAGATCGTCATCCCGGGCGACGCGGCCGGCGACGACTCCAACCCCGAGGCGGTGCTCAAGGCCTCGACCGTCGCCCTCCAGTCCAACACCTCGGGAGGCAACGCGTACGACGGCCTGAGGATCGTCGGCAACACGATCCGCATCACCGGAGCGCAGGCGGCGGTGCCGGAGACCATCTACGGCATCTGGGAGAACGCGGCGGGCCACACCTCGAACGTGGAGGTCAGCGGCAACACGTTCGTCAACGAGCACCCCGACAACGACCCGTCACTCAACTTCCAGCGCGCCTTTCGGGTGACCTCGCACTCCTCCGAGACCACCACCGTGGCGTACACCGACAACACGGTGATCGGCGCCAACATCGGCATCCACTGGATCGGTGACGGCTACACCAGCAAGCCGCCGGCGGCGACGGTGCGACCGGTGGTCGTGTCCGGCAACACGCTGCTCGGCAACGGCACCGGCGTGTGGGTGCACACCGACGACGGCGGCACCGACCCCACCAAGATGAGCAAGGCGGCGCTGTCCTTCAACCGCCTCGTCGGCAACGCCGTCGGCGTGCGCTCCGACGACGCCGAGGTGACGGCCGAGAACAACTGGTGGGGCTGCAGCGGAGGGCCGGGGGAGACCGGCTGCGACGACGCGCTCGCCACCGGCGTGGCCGGCTTCCTCGATGTCGACCCGTGGCTTGTGCTCGGCGTCGACACCACGGCGGCCGTTCTCGAGGTCGGCTTCGCCACCGCCGCCACCGCCTCGGTGCAGACCAACTCCGACGGCGCCGACC
>CAZMED010000417.1:0-2887 GCA_964565045.1 uncultured Thermoanaerobaculia bacterium | reverse complement strand
GTGCTCATCTTGTATTTTGTCCAGGGTTTGGCTATCATTCGGGCCCACCTCGCGCGCTGGATAGGGCGAGGCTGGCTGGTGCGCTGGGGTGTGGTCCTGCTCTGTCTGCAGGGTCCGATCCCGCTGCTCGTGGCGGTGCTCGGGGTCGCGGACAGCTTCCACCCGCTGCGGCCGCGGGCCGACGACGACGGAGGAACGACATGAAGGTGATTCTCAACGAGTACATCGAGCACCTCGGCGAACGGGGCGACTCGGTGACAGTGAAGCCCGGTTACGCCAACAACTACCTGCTGCCGAAGGGGCTCGCCTACCCCGACACACCGGGCAACCGCAAGCGCTTCGAGCAGGAGCAGCCGAAGTGGGAGGCGCTCGACACCGAGCGGCGCTCCGCGGCCGAGAAGCTGGCCGCCCAGCTCGACGGCACGAAGCTCGCCTTCGAGCGCCGGGCGGGCGAGAAGGACGTTCTCTTCGGGTCGGTGACCGCCGCCGACATCGCGGCGGCCCTCGCCGACCGCGGCTTCGAGATCGAACGCCGGAAGATCATGCTCGAGCATCCGATCAAGGAGATCGGCACCTTCGATGTGACGGTCGACATCCACCGCGGGATCGAGGTCCACCTTCCGGTGACCGTGGTGCGGCCCGGCGAGGACCCGGATGCGGTGGCCCCCGAGTTCGTGGCCGAGGGCCCGCTCGAGGCCGACGCCGCCGTCGAGGCGCAGGCCGCCGACACCACCCCGCCCCGGACGGAAGCGGTCAGCGAGTAGCCCGATGGGCGGCGACGAACGCGCCGCGACCTCCGGCCGGCCGTTCGGGGACGGGCACGACGACAGCCCTGTCCGGAAGATCCTGAGAGGTGTCGCCCTCCTCACGCCGTGGGGCCTGAACCGGCGCATCACCAACGTCGAGGCCCGCACCGAGGCCCGCCTGGCCATGCTGGAGTCCCGCCTCGATGCCGTCGAGTCGGCGATTCGGAGCCTGCAGACGGTGCGCGACGAGCGTTCCTCGGCGCTCGAGAAGCGGACGGATAGCATCGAGCTGGATTTGCGTGCGGTGGGCGAGGAGACCGCGCGGCTCCGCGACCGGGTGCTGCCGGCGGCCGTCGCGCGCGGAGATGCGCTCATCGACCGGCTCGCCGAGGAGCTCGAGGAGACCTCCTCGCTGCTCGAGCGCTCGCTGCGCGGCGAGCGGCTTCCGGTCGCAGCCGAGAGTGCGGTCGACGAGGAACGTCTGGCCGGGGCGCTGGCCGCGATCCAGCCCCGGCTGCTCGAGAGCTTCCGCGGCGGCGGGGAGGAGATCAGCCACCGCCTCGACCGCTACCTGGAAGAGCTCGCCGCATCGGCGCCGGTGCTCGACCTCGGCTGCGGGCGCGGCGAGCTTCTTCTGATGCTGCGCGAAGCGGGCGTCGCCGCACGCGGCATCGAGGCCGACCCGGCGCTCGTCGAGGGCGCCCGCCGGCGAGGCCTCGAGGTCGTCGAGGGCGACCTCCACGAGGTGCTCCGCCGGCAGGACGACGGGTCCTGCGGCGCGGTGACCGCGATCCACGTCTTCGAGCACCTCCCGCTCGCGAACCTGGCGGCGGTGCTGTCCGAGGTTCGCCGGGTGCTGCGTCCCGGCGGTCTGCTGATCGCCGAGTGCCCCAACCCGCACTCGCTGCGGGTCGGCGCGGCGCTGTTCTGGCTGGACCCGACCCACCACCGCCCGCTCCTGCCCGAGACCCTCGAGCTGCTGCTCGAGAGCGCGGGATTCGTCCTCGGCAGGCGGGAGCTGCTGCACCCCTTCCCCGCGGAGCAGCTGCTCGCCGACGACGAGGGAGGGACGGGGGCGGTGACCGACCACGACCTGACGACACTTGCCGAGCGGGTCGACCGGCTCCGCCGGCGTCTCGACGAGATCCTCAACGGGCCCCGCGACTTCGCGGTGTGGGCCGCAAACCCCAGCTGACCGGCTGCGCGATGGTGGAGGGTGGCCATGTGGCGATTCGGAGCTGTGATCGTGATCGGCCTGTGGGCCATGAGCGCCTGTGCGCCCGTTGAAGGGCCCGAGTCGACGGAGGGGCTGGTGATCGCCCCCGACATCACCGAGCGGCGCGCCCGGTTCGTCGAGCAGGTCATCGCCGCCGACGTGTCGCACCTCCCGGAAGGCGACCGCGAGGCGCTGCGCCGGCTGGTGCGGGCTTCGCAGGCGGTCGACGAGATCTTCGCGCTGCAGGCGTGGGTGGAGAACCCCGGGTTCGCGCGGCGGGTGGCGGCGCTGGCGGGGCCCGGCGCCGAGGCCGCCGGGGAGTACTACCGCATCATGGTCGGGCCCTGGGACCGGATCGACGGCTACGCGCCCTTTCTCGGGCGGCAGCCGCACCCGCCGGGCGCCGGGTTCTACCCGGAGGACATGACCTCCGCGGAGTTCGAGTCCTGGCTCGAGGCCCACCCGGAGGACCGGGAGGAGTTCAGGTCGCTGCACACCGTGATCCGGCGCGCCGGCGGCGGGCTGCGGGCGGTGCCGTACTCCGAGGCCTACGTGCGGCAGCTGGAGGTGGCCGCCGCCGAGCTGCGGGCGGCCGCCGCGGCCACCGACAACGCCAGCCTGAAGCGCTTCCTCGAGCTGCGGGCGGCGGCCTTCTTCGAGGACGACTACTTCGAGTCCGACATGGCGTGGATGGACCTCGACTCGGCCATCGAGGTGGTGATCGGGCCCTACGAGACCTACGAGGACCAGCTCTTCGGCCTCAAGGCGGCTTTCGAGTCCTTCGTCTGCGTCGCCCAGCCCGAGGACTCCGAGCGCCTGGCGGTCTTCAAGTCGCAGCTGCCATTCCTCGAGCGCAACCTGCCGATCCCGGACGAGCACAAGAACCTCGAGCGCGGCGCCGAGTCGCCGATCCGGGTCGTCGACG
>CAZMED010000416.1:1239-2906 GCA_964565045.1 uncultured Thermoanaerobaculia bacterium | reverse complement strand
TGGTTGCGACGGTTCGCGCTGACACCTCGCAGGGCGACACCGTGTTGACATCGGCCGACCCGGAGGTGAGCGCCGCGGACGCGCCGCCGGGTCGCTGCCACGGACGCGGCCTTCCGACACTGAAACTGTCACTGAAACTGCCACTGAGACGGTCAACTGCCGCTGTCTCTGCCGACCGCCACTGTTTCTGCACCTGAATCCGGGAACGGGTCGTACCCGCTGCCTCCGCCTCGTGTGTTTCCGGATGGCTGCGAGCTCCCCACCGGCCCCAGACTCGGTATCCAGGGTGGAGAACGGCTTGTGCTGCCGGGGAGATAGGTACAGTTGATCCTTGATGCCTGATGCCTGCTCCCTGAAACTGTGTGGGCGGGAGGGCGGCACAAACGCCGACGGCCCCGTGGGGGTCCGGGGCCGCCGACAAGGAGGTTGTGCTGCAATTGATTCTACGAATCAGTCCACAAAATGTTTCACACCGACCGGAGTTTTGAGGTATCCACCGCCCACCCACTGTCATGGAGAGGGCGGATGGGAACTCAAAACTCAAAACTCAAAACTGAAACGATTTCGTCCGCGGGAGGCGGGTGCCTTACGGCCAGGCGATGACCCCGCCGCCCAGGCACTCCTCGCCCTCGTAGAGGGCGGCGAACTGGCCCGGCGCGATGCCGGGGTCGGGCGCGTCGCGGAGGGCGACGCTGAGCGAGCCGTTGACGCCCTCGCTGACGGTGCACGGCTCGAGGCGCTCGCCGTGGCGGATCTTGACCTCGAGGTCGCCACGGGTCGGGGGCTCGGCGATCCAGTGCGGGCGCGGGATTAGGAACTCCCGTCGCGTGCGATGCTCGAGCCGCTCGCGGTGGACGACGAGCAGGGCGTCGCTCGATCGGTCCTTGCCGACCACGTACCAGGGTCCGCCCGCGAGGTCGAGGCCGTGGCGCTGGCCGATGGTGAAGAACCAGAGGCCGCGGTGCTCGCCGAGCACGGCGCCGGTGTCGATGTCGCGGATCTCCCCCGGCCGCTCGCCGAGGTGGTGGCGGACGAAGTCGTCGAAGGGGACCCGGCCGAGAAAGCAGATGCCCTGGCTGTCCGGCCGGGTCGCGTTCGGGAGCTCGAGCCGTCGCGCCTCGTCCCGCACCTCATCCTTGGTCGAGTCGCCGATCGGAAACAGGCAGTGTGCGAGCTGCCGCTGCTCGAGCTGGCACAGAAAGTAGGTCTGGTCCTTGCGGCGGTCGGCCGCGCGCAGCAGCCGCGACAGTCCGCCGCCGTGGTCGACCCTGGCGTGGTGGCCGGAGGCGACGAGGTCGAAGGCGCCGCCTGAGCGCTCGACGAAGGCGCCGAACTTGATCATCCGGTTGCACATCACGTCGGGGCTCGGGGTGCGGCCCGCCCGGAGCTCGTCGAGGGCGTAGGCGACCACGGTCTCCAGGTACTCGCGCTGCAGCGGCACCACCTCGAGCGGGACGGCGGCCGTCTCGCACACCCGGCGCACCAGCTCGAGGTCCTCCTCCCACGGGCACCGGCCGAGGAACGCGAGCTCGTCCTCGAGCCAGATCTTGAGGTAGACCGCGGTCAGCTCGTGCTCGCCCGTCGCGGCGAGCCGCATCAGCGCCACCGACGAGTCCACCCCGCCCGAGCAGAGAACAGCGACCCGGCTCATCTGGCGAGAATACTGA
>CAZMED010000416.1:0-1139 GCA_964565045.1 uncultured Thermoanaerobaculia bacterium | reverse complement strand
CTCATGTATTTGCTGTGCACCATGTGCTCGAGGTAGCGGTCGGTGTGGATGCCGTAGTCCTTGAGCAGGCCCTCCGCGGAGACCATGAAGGTCGCCTCCTCGCCGGCAATCCGCGAGAAGTAGACGCGGTGCTTCTCGCCCGCGGTCTCGACGTCGAGCGCGCACAGATCGGCGGAGAGCTCCGACACCAGGCTCCGCTCACAGACCGGGCAGAAGAACTCCCAGCGCGTCCCGCGCGCCATGACCTCGCCGGGCGGCAGCTCGACCGAGTAGTTGCCGGGCTGCGGGTGGAGGCCGACGAGCAAGCTTCGGCCCTCGCACTCGGCGCGCAGGACGACTCGTTCCTCGGGATTGAGCGGCGCCTCGCATCGCGGACAGGAGTAGACCCAGAGCATGCCGGCCCCCTTGGCCGCGATGATAGCGAAAGAGCCGGCGCGACGCCGAATCGGCGTCTCGATCTCACGGCATCCGAAGGCCGAGCTCTCGCAGCTGTCGCGTGGCGACCTCGCTCCACCCCCGGTTGGCGGCCGGGCTCGCCGGGCTCGGGTGGAGGATGCGGCCGATCGCGGACCCGCTGCCCCCGAGCGCCCCGCGGGCGCGCTCCTCGGCGAAGGCGCCGACACCGATCACGATCGTCGGGCGCAGGCACTCGACGGTGCGCGACAGCGCGCGGTCGCAGACGGCGAACAGGGGCTCGCGCTCCGCGGACGGCAGCTTGTCCGGGGTGCGGTTGCGGCCGCTCGACTCCATGAAGGCGAGCGGGCAGTAGTTGGCGACGAAGAAGCGTTCGAAGAAGCGCTCGGGGGTGCCGAAGACCGTGCGCGCCCAGCCCCACAGCCGCGCGCCGCTGATTTCCGAGCGGGGGCAGCCGAAGCCCGCGACCGGACGCTTCGGGTGCTCATGCCGCGGCCGCCCGACCGCAGCTTCAATGCCGAGCCAGCCGCGGACGGACCTGACCTCGCCGAAGGGCACGCCGGTCTGCACCATGCCCCAGGGGCCGGGGTTCATGCCGAGCAGGAGCACCTCCCGGCGCCCGGCGCCGTAGCGCTCGAGGTACTGGGCGTGGGCCGGCCACGCATAGTCGAGCGGGTTGTAGACGTGGCTGACCGGAGGGGCGAATCGGAGCTCACCGACCGCCT
>CAZMED010000415.1:0-2917 GCA_964565045.1 uncultured Thermoanaerobaculia bacterium | reverse complement strand
GTGGGGCATCATGAACACCTTCCACGCCATCGGCGCCACCGGCTCGACCTCGATCGTCACCGTCGCACCCGGCATCGCCGAGGCCCTGGTGAACACCGCCGCCGGTCTGCTGGCGGCGATTCCGGCAGTGATCGCCTACAACCACCTGCTGGCCAAGGTCCGCGTCCTGCGCCGCCGGATGGAGGACTTCGAGCTCGAGTTTCTCAACCTGGTGGACCGGAATTTCACGTAGCGTCAGAGAATCATGGACGGTTTGCTTTCTCTTTTTTTCGGCTCCGGAATTTCGCCGGCAACGCGGTCGACTGCAGGACTGTGCCTGAGGCGAAATTCCGGAGCCGAAAAAAAGACGAGGGGAAGTTGACCGATGGCGGCGAAGGTAGGTGGAGATGAACTCGGCGATCTCGCTGAGATCAACGTCACGCCCCTCGTCGACGTGATGCTGGTGCTGCTGATCATCTTCATCATCACGGCGCCGATGCTGGTGCAGGGGCTGAAGGTCAACCTTCCGAAGCAGGACGCGCCGGCCCTGACCTCGAAGAGCGACGAGCCGGTGATCCTCACCCTGACGTCGGATCAGATCATTCTCCTCGGTGACGAGCCGGTCCACATCAAGCTGCTGCCCGACCGCCTCGGCGCCCTTCTCGCCGGCAGCCCGCGCCCGGTCTATCTCAAGGCGGACGAGACGCTGCCCTACGGTTTCGTGGTGCGGGTGCTGGCGGTTCTCGACCAGGTGGGCGTCGAGCAGGTGGGCATGGTGACCCAGCCCGAAGGGGCGTAGGCCGCTCGATGGACCCGGTTTCCAGGATCCTCGTGGAACGCGAGCGCTCGCAGCCGCGGCTGCTGCCGTGGGTGGTGCTCGCCGTACTGCTGCACGCCGGGGCCGCGGCGGCCACCTACCTGGTGAGCTCGCGATCGGCCGCGCGTCCGGTGCAGCTGCCGGTGGTGTCGGTCAAGATCGTCCGTCCGCAGGCGCCGAGCCCCCGTCGACAAGCCCCCGGGCCCGAGCGCCGCGCGACGTCGGTGCCGCAGCCGACCCGGCCGCCGGCAACCGCCGTGCCGAAGCCTTCGGCGGCGCCCACCGCGCCCGCCGCGAAGCCGGAGACTACAGGGGCGAGCGCCGATGCCATGCGCGCGGCGGACGCGGTCGCCACGCCTGCGCCCACACCGCCCCCCGCCGAGCCGGGCGGCGCGGGCGGCGGCGGACTGTCGGTCGGCGGTACGGGCGGCGGTGCCACGTCCGGCATCCCCTCCGACTTCCACTTCACCTACTACGTGGAGAGGATGCTCGCCCTCATCGAATCGCGCTGGTACAAGCCCGCCGTACCGACCGGGACCCGTGCCCGGGTCGGCTTCGTGATCCTCAAGGACGGCCGCCTCGAGGGCATCCGCCTCGAGGAGAGCTCGGGAATGCCGAGCTTCGACCGCGCCGCGCTGCGCGCGATCTACGCCGCCAACCCGTTGCCGCCGTTGCCGCCGGCGTACAGCAAACCGAGCCTCACCGTCCACCTCAGCTTTTCGGAGTGACCCATGAAAATCGACCGCATCGGGATGTGTGTTCTATTCGCCTTGATCGCCGCCGCGGCGGTTCCGGCGTCCGCCCAGGACGAGCTCTACCTCGAGATCACCCAGCCCGGTCTGCGGCGGGTCGCGGTTGCGGCACCGCCCCTGATGGTGCTTCCGGGCACACCTGCAGAGTCGGCGAAGGCGTTCCAGACGACGCTCGACAACGACCTCGCGGCGGCCGCGCCGCTGGTGGTCGTCGACCCCAAGCTCTACGCTCTGGTCGAAGACGACCCGCGGCCGGAGATCGCCAACCAGCGCTGGCGTGCGATCGGCGCGCAGTTCCTGCTCAGCGGCACGGTGGTGCGCGCCGGCGGCCAGCTCGTGGTCGAGGCGCGGCTGGTGGACCTCGTTTCGGGGGAGTTCGCGTTCGCGAAGCGTTACCGCGCCGGGATCACCGCCAGCGAGGTGGTCGCCCACACCCTCGCCAACGACATCGTGCAGGTCTTCACCGGTCGCCCCGGCCCCTTCCTGTCGCGCATCGGCTTCATCTCGACCCGAGGCGGCGGCCCGGAGATATGGGTCATGGACTGGGACGGCGCCAACCCCAAGCAGCTGACCAAGCACGGTGCCATCGCGCTCGCTCCGGCGTGGTCGCCGGACGGCAGCCGCATGGTCTTCACCTCGTTCCTCCGCGGCACGCCGGCGTTGTTCGTCCTGACGCCGCGGGAGGGCTACCTGCGCATGCTATGGGACAGGGGCGGGGTCAACTCCTCGGCCTCGTTCTCGCCGGACGGATCGAAGGTCGCCTTCGCCTCGAGCGAGGACGGCAATACCGACATCTACGTCCTCGAGGTCGAGGGAGGCTCGGTGCGGCGCCTGACCAACGCGCGCGGCATCGACACCCAGCCGGCATGGGCGCCCAACGGCCGCCAGATCGCCTTCACCTCGGCGCGCTCGGGCAGCCCGCAGATCTACCTGATGGACGCGGACGGCTCCAACGTTCGCCGCCTGACCTTCGAGCGCGGGTTCCACGACGAGGCGGCCTGGGCCCAGGACGGCACCCGGCTCGCCTGCACCACCAAGGTCGGCAGCCGTTTCCAGATTGCCACCGTCGACATCGTCAGCGGCGTCGAGCGGGTCATTCCGGGTCCGGGCAACAACGAGTCGCCCTGCTTCTCGCCAGACGGGTCGATGCTGGCCTTCGCCTCCGACCGGACCGGTACGCCGCAGATCTTCATCACCGATGCGGACGGGGTGCCGCACCAGCTGACGAAAGAAGGCACCAACCACTCGCCGACATGGACCGCCGCGACGGAGTAGCGCGTTGCGGGGTTCAGGTTGAGGGTCAAGAGGTTAAGAGTTAAGGGTCAAGGGTCAAGCTTCACTCCTTCACCCTTCACCTCTTCACCCTTCA
>CAZMED010000414.1:0-2944 GCA_964565045.1 uncultured Thermoanaerobaculia bacterium | reverse complement strand
GTGTCTTCGTGGTTGCGACGTGGGTGGATGGGTGGAAACGTGCAACGTTCGAACGTTCCAACGATGGCGGGCGGGTGCTCCCTGCTTCCCGGTTCGCCGCTTCGGCTTGCTAGAATCCCGAAACCGGCGACCCCGATCGCCGTACGAGTGCCAGGGAGGAAGCTGGAATGAACATCCGATTCTCGAGAGTCATCCTTGTCGTACTGCTCGCCGCCGGGGTCGCGGTGGCCGGGGACGAAGACCCCTACCTGTGGCTCGAGGAGGTGGAGGGATCCAAGGCCCTCGAGTGGGCGAAGGCCAAGAGCGCCGCCGACACCGCGGTGCTCGAGGCGGTGCCCGAGTTTCCCGGGATCCACGCCACGCTGCTCGAGATCTACAACTCGCGCGACCGCATCCCGAGCCCCTCGATTCAGGGCGCGTGGCTCTACAACTTCTGGCGCGACGCCGAGCACGTGCGCGGCATCTGGCGCCGCACCTTCCTCTCCGAGTACGTCTCGAAGGAGCCGGCCTGGGAGATCGTGCTCGACCTCGACGCCCTGGCCGAGGCCGAGGGCGAGAACTGGGTGTGGAAGGGAGCGGACTGCCTCGAGCCGGAGTACCGGCGCTGCATGGTGAGCCTGTCGCGCGGCGGCGCCGACGCCACCGTCGAGCGCGAGTTCGACACCGTCACCAGGAGCTTCGTGGCGGGCGGCTTCAGCCTGCCCGAGGCCAAGCACCGGATCGGCTGGAAGGACGAGGACACGCTGTGGGTCGCCACCGACTTCGGCGAAGGGTCCCTGAACGCCTCGGGCTACCCGCGGATCACCAAGGAGTGGCGGCGGGGGACGCCCCTCGAGGCGGCCGAGGTCGTCTTCGAAGGCTCGGTGGACGACGTCTTCGTCATCGCCTCGTCGGACCACACGCCCGAGGGCCGCTACGACATGGTCACGGTGGTCCCCGAGTTCTTCCGCAGCACCACCTACCTCAGGCTCGGCGGGCGCCTGGTCAAGCTCGACCTCCCGGACGACGCCCAGATGCAGGGCTTCTTCAAGGACCTCATGCTGGTCAGCCTGCGCTCCGACTGGACCGTGGGCGGCACCACCTACCCGCAGGACGCCCTGCTCGCCATCGGGCTCGATGACTTCCTCGCCGGCAAGCGCACGTTCGAGGTGCTCTTCGAGCCCGGGGAGCGGGTGTCCCTGGGGCGGGTCACGGCCACCGCCGACCACCTCCTCTACACCACTCTCGACAACGTGCGCAGCCGCCTCTACCGCCTCAGCCTCGGCGAGGCCGGCTGGTCACGGGAGGAGATCGAGCTTCCCGGCATCGGAACCGCCGGTATCGGCAGCACCAGCGAGGTGGACGACACCTTCTTTTTCACCTACCAGGACTTCCTGACGCCCTCGAGCCTCTACCTCGTGCGGCCGGGCGCGAAACCCGAGAAGGTCAAGTCATCACCGGCGTGGTTCGACGCCGAGGGCATGACCGTCGCCCAGTACGAGGCCACCTCGAAGGACGGCACCAGGATCCCGTACTTCGTGGTCATGCCGAAGGGTTTCGAAGCCGACGGAGCGAACCCGACCCTGCTCACCGGTTACGGCGGATTCGAGGTCTCGCGGGTCCCGCGGTACTCGGCGGCCGACGGTGCCGCGTGGCTGGCGCGCGGCGGGGTCTACGTGCTCGCCAACATCCGCGGCGGCGGCGAGTTCGGCCCCAAGTGGCACCAGGCGGCCATGCAGGAGAAGCACCAGACCAATTTCGACGACTTCATCGCGGTCGCCGAGGACCTCATCGCGCGCAAGATCACCTCGCCCGAGCACCTCGGCATCGTCGGCGGCTCGCAGGGCGGACTGCTGGTCAACGGCAGCTTCGTGCAGCGCCCCGAGCTCTTCAACGCCGTCATCTCGGCGGTGCCGCTCGCCGACATGAAGCGCTACAACAAGCTGCTCGCCGGCGCCAGCTGGATGGCCGAGTACGGCAACCCCGACACCGCCGACTGGGAGTACATGAAGCTGTGGTCGCCGTACCAGAACCTCGACCCCGAGGCGGACTACCCCGAGGTCTTCTTCTGGACCAACACCCGCGACGACCGGGTCCACCCCGCGCACGCCCGCAAGATGGTCGCCAAGATGACCGACCAGGGCCACAAGGTCTACTACTACGAGAACACCGAGGGCGGGCACGGCGCCGGCGCCAACCTCAACCAGTCGGCCTACACCGACGCCCTCGAGTTCGCGTACCTGTGGAAGAAATTGCGGTGATCGGCCGGAGGCCGCTCAACGAATTCTGAATTCTCAATTCTGAATTTTTAATTCCCGCCCCACCCCCCTATCACGGGAGGGTGGGCGGGAATTCAAAATTGAGAATTCAAAATTGAGAATTCAGATCGTGACCGTCAGGTCACGATGGCGACGCCGGCCCAGACGAGGCCGCCGAGAATCAGCAGCGGGATCAGGAGCAGGCCGCCCACGATCAGCACCACCGGCCCGAGGACGACCAACGCGACCACGAAGGCGATGACGAAAAACAGCGCCTTGAGGCCGAGGATCAGGGGCAGCAGCGCGAGCTTGAACACGAACTTCAAGACCCCCGCCAGCAGAACCAGCACGCCCACCACCACCGCACCCACGAAGAGCAGTGTCAGGACAGCCAACGCCTCGAGCATCTCCGGATCCTCCTGATGCAATCTACGCACTTCGGGCGGAGAAAGTTCCCGAAGCGGCAGCTCGAAGGGAGGTGGTTCGCGAAGGTGTTGGGCTCGAGGCCTGAGGCTCGAGGCTTGCCGAACGAATAGAGATGCGCATCAGGCCCCGGGCCCCAAGCCCCGAGCCCCGGGTCGGGCGGGCCGGTGATCAGCGCCTCATGATCGAATCGAGGATCATCAGGAACGCCGCCTGCTGCTCGGGCTCCGCCTTCTCGATCACCGCCAGGCAGCCCGAGTCGTCGAACTCCTCGTGCAGGCGGT
>CAZMED010000413.1:0-2954 GCA_964565045.1 uncultured Thermoanaerobaculia bacterium | reverse complement strand
CCGAGGCGCCCATGTTGAGGTTGGCGCTGCCGTCGGCGAAGAGCTTGACGATGACCGTCGACGGCGGACCGCCCGCGTAGCCCCAGAAGCATGCGGCGAGGCCGACCCCGCGCCGCACGGGTCCGTCCGACGCGGCGGAGGACCGCGCGGCCTCCCAGCCGAAGGCCTTGGCGCCTTCGCGCAGGCAGGCTTCGAGCTGATTGGAGGTGAAGGGCGTGCCGTCGCCCGTCTGAGCCACGTCCGACAGATTGCGCAGGCGCATTTCGAGCGGGTCGATCCCGAGCCGCTCCGCGAGCTCGTCCATCGCCTGCTCGAGGGCCCAGGCGCCCTGCGGGAAGCCCGGCGCCCGCATCGGACGCGCCTTGCCGGCATTGATGAAGACGGTGGTGTCCTCGGTGCGGACGTTGGCGCAGCGATAGAGGTAGGCGGCCAGGGTGCTCGAGCCGGCGCCGTAGGGGTAGGCGCCGCTCGTGCCGATGCTGCGGTAGTCGATGGCGGTCAGGGTGCCGTCGCTCGCGGCGCCGATCTTGACCGTCATGGTGTTCGCCGGCCGGTTGCCGGTGGCCAGCATGCAGTCCTCGCGCGGCAGGAAGATCTTGACCGGCCGCCCCGAGGTTTTTGCCATCAGCGCCGCGATCACGGTGTACTTGCCCACCTCGAGCTTGGACCCGAACCCGCCGCCCATGTAGTGCCCGATGACCCGGACGTTGGCCAGCGCCAGGCCGAGAGCGTCGGCGACGCCGCGCTGCACGGCGTACACGCCCTGGGTGCTGTCCCACACGGTCAGCCGGTTGCCGTCCCACTTGGCCACGGACCCGTGCGGTTCCATCGGGGCGTGGATCTCGCACGCGGTCCGGTAGGTGCGCTCGACGACGACGTCGGCCCCGGCAAAGCCGGCTTCGAGGTCGCCGCGCTCGCGGACCGACGGCTCGCCGACGAGGTTGCCGCCTTCGTGCACGGCCGGCGCGCCGGCGTCGAGGGCGGACTCGTAGTCGGCGACGAAGGGCAGCACCTCGTACTCGACCTCGATGGCGCGCAGCGCGTCGAAGGCCTGCAGCGGGGTCTCGGCGGCCACCGCGGCCACTTCCTCGCCCTCGTGACGGCAGTGGGTGTCGAGGAGTCGGCTGTAGGCCTCGCCGCCGCGCCGGTACCAGGGAATCTCGGCGCCGCTGCTCGACGGCGTGAGGACGGCCCGCACGCCGGGCATCTTCTCGGCCTTCGAGGTGTCGAGGCGGGTGACCTTGGCGTGCGCGTGCGGGCAGCGGAGGATCGCTCCGTGCAGCATCTCGGGCAGCGACAGATCGTGGGGGTAGACGGCGGCGCCGCTGACGCGCTCGTAGGCGTCCACGCGGGGCAGCCGCGTGCCCACGATGTCGGTCTCGGACCAGGGCGCCGGGTACTCGCTGGACTGCGGGGTCTCCGGCTCGGACTCGTCCAGCCAGTAGGGTGCTTCGTGTTTCATCGGCCGCCTCCCTTCTTGATCTCGGCGGCGCGGCTCACGGCTTTGGTGATGTGGGCGTAGGTGCCGCAGCGGCAGAGGTTGCCGCTCATGCCGTGGCGGATTTCGTGCAGCGTGGGCGAGGGCGCCGACCGCAGCAGACCCTCGGCCGCCATGATCTGGCCGGGTGTGCAGTAGCCGCACTGGAATGCGTCTTCTTCCACAAACGCCCGCTGCACCGCACCGAGCGCCTCGCCGTCGAGGAGGCCCTCGACGGTCTCGATCGCCTTGCCTTCCGCTTCCAGGGCGAGGGTCATGCACGCGTAGCGGGCCTGGCCGTCGATGAGCACCGTGCAGCTGCCGCACTCGCCGCGCTCGCAGCCCGCTTTGGTGCCCGTGATCCCGAGCCGTTCGCGCAGCACGAAGAGCAGCGTCCAGCGCGGCTCCACCAACAGCCGGTGAAGCCGGCCGTTGATCTGGAGGGCCACCTGCACCATCTGCTCGGGATCGGTGATCTCCGGGATCGCCTCACCGCGGCGCGCGACCCCGGTCGCGGCGGCCACCGCCCCGGCGCCCACGGTGCCGAGGAAACCGCGTCGCGTCACTCCCCGTGCGGGCTTCTTGATGTCGCCGTTGTCTTGTGACATGGGCCCTCCCTCCGGCCGCAACAGGCCAGATAAGATTGAGATTAATTATTGTTTACGGTGCCACACGGTGATTATACAACGTCCATCCCGCCCACGGGCGGGCCTGCTACAGTTGCGCCATGGTTCAGGGTGATCCCGGCGCCGGAGTGTTCACCGATGCAATCCTGAGTGCCGTGGCCGAGGTCGCCGACGCGAAGGTGGCCGAGGTGCGGCTGGGGGCCTACTGGAGCCTGGTGCAGACCGAGTGCGGCAGCGGCATCTCGTCGTCGATGCGGTCGGAGGCCCACCTCCACGGCGAGCGGCCGGTGGAAGCCGCCGGCCGACTGCACGAGCAGTCCGCCGCCGAGCTCGCGAACCTGTTGAGGTCGCCGTCCCCGCCCGAGGCTTCGGTGGGCCTCGCGGCGGCCAATGCGCTGCTCGGCGCCGGCGCCCGGGGTCTCGAGGCGACGAAGGCCCTCGACGTGCTGTGCGAGCGCGGGGCCGGACGCCGGGTGGCGATGATCGGCCGGTTTCCCTTCGCGGACGCGCTGCGCGCGCACTGCGATCAGCTGTGGGTCTTCGAGCGGGGCCTCAACCGACGGCGCGAGGACTTCGGCGAGGAGTCCATGGAGCAGTTGCTGCCGCAGGCCGACGTGGTGGCGGTGACCGCCACCACCCTGCTCAACCGGACCCTGCCGGCGGTCATGGCAGGGGTGCGGCCGGATGCCTTCGTCATGATGCTGGGCCCCTCGACGCCGCTGACGGCGGCGCTCTTCGAATTCGGCTTCGACGTGCTGTGCGGCACCCTCGTCGAGGATCCCGAGACCGTGCGCCGCGCCGTCGAGCAGGGCGCCGTCACAAGCCAGATCCAAGGAGTGCGAAGGGTGAGC
>CAZMED010000412.1:0-2955 GCA_964565045.1 uncultured Thermoanaerobaculia bacterium | reverse complement strand
GACCGGATCGATAGTGCCGATTCCGCGATCACGAAGAGGGCGACTGGGTCGAGAGTAAATCCCCCCGTACCGGGCACCCACACTTCATCGTCAGGCTGAACCGACTTGGACGACCTGGCCGGAGGATAACGGTGCGGGGACTGGGGCGCCCCGTTCACGAAGACCCTCGATGTGGAAGTCGATCGCCTCCTGGATCAGTTCGAGGACCTCCTCGCGGGTTTCGGCCGCAGCAATACAGCCGGGAAGGTCAGGTACGTAGGCGCCGAAGCCGGTGTCGCCTTGCTCGATGACCACTAGGTACTGCATCACTGTTACTCCTTCGATTCCAGGAGGTCTGCTTGTTTCAAGGCGCTCCGGAGAGTGCCGATCGGGATATCCGCTCCCGGCTTTCCGGCCACGGTGACCGTGCCCGGTTTCGTTGGATGGTGGTACTGCCGATGGCTACCACGGGTTCTCGCGAGGTACCAGCCATCCTTCTCTAGCAACTTCATGAGGTCTCTGACCTTCACGAGTCAAGTATAGACGCCAAGGGACGCCCACTTTCCAGCTCGGTACCACGTATCCCACTTTTCCATTGTTTTGAAGTGTGCACTCACGCTCACTTTGAAACTTCGGGATACGTGGTACCGCGGTCCAGTTCAACGCACCTGATTCCACCGCGCCCGCGTGCGCTCGAACTCCTCGAGGATGGGGCGGTCTTTCGGGGCGAGGTCGCGCGTCATGAAGCGCCGGGAGATCTTGCGGGCGGCCTCGACGGGATCGGTGTTGAGGTAGCAGATCTCGTGCACGGCGTCGACGAGCTCGAGCGGGGCGCCGAAGTGGACGAGAGAGGATCGCCATTGCTGATGGTCGAAGACGCCTGAGGAAAGAGCGTCAGGGCTGAGATACTGGCTGTATCCGCCATCCGGATTATTCGGATCACAGTAACGGCGATAGAGCAGGTACAGGGCCTCCGTCGCGATGGATCCGTCAAGGCCTTCGTTCGACATGATCGTGCCGACGATGTGCGCCCCCAGGACGTAGGCTGCGACCTCGTTGACCAGCGTGAAATAGTCATCATCGAGCGACCCGGGTGGTGTCAGTCCGTTCTGCAGAAAGATGCCATGCACGCACTCGTGCGCCGCGGTGTCGAGGAGGAAGAAAGGGTGGTGCTCGATGCTGGAGTTGAAGGTGATCTCGCCGGTTGCAGCGTTGAAGTAGCCGGAGAGATGTTCGCCGGCCGGCCTGGCGCTCACCGAGGGGATCGTGACCGAGGGCCCGATTTCGGCGAGGCTGGCCTTGACCGCGCGGGCGCCGCGGCGCGCCAGCCACTTCTGATAGCGCTCCGGCTCCCAGCGGAAGTGCGGCTCGACGAAGCTCTGGGCGACGATGACGACCACTGCGGCTGCGAAAATCGCGGCCCAGGACGTGAAGGCTGGGTGCTTTCTGGCCTGCTCGCCGAATCGGGAGCGCTTGATCCTTCCCGGAATCAGCCGGGGGATCGAGGCCAGGATCTTGCGGGGTGACGGGCGGGGGAGGCGCGGGAGGGGTATCGGGGTTTCGAGGCGGAACCACAGACGCTCGACCCTCGTGTACTCGATGGGCGTGGTGCGGGCCGAAGCGGTGGAAAAGGTGCCGCGGGGTGGCTCGGAGCTGCGTGACCGGCCTTCTGATGGCGGAGTTTCGAGCTGTCCAGTCATCGACAGCGGCCTTCAGCGTGTTCGGAGGGCCGGCCGTTGGCGGTCATCGGGCTCATCCCGCCCCGACCTCGAAACCCATGTCCTCGCGGGTCAGCCCGGAGTCCGCCGGGGGTGGTTCGTAGCGCTCCGGCAGGCTGCGGTTGGGGCGGCGCTCGCTCGGCAGTGCCTCGAGCTTCGTGGTGTCGAAGATCTCGATCCGAAACCAGGGATCGCCGTCGGGGTCGAAAAGGGTCATGACGAGCTGCTGCGGCCCGGTCTGGTAGATCACGTGGCGCTGCCCAGTGGCTTCGTCGAGGCGTTCCTCGTTGGGGGCACCGAACCATCGTCTCAGGGAGTCCTTGAACGAGTAATACGACGAGAGTGCCTTGCTCGAACCTCGAGGCGGCATGAAGTCGGATGCGACATACACGGCTCGGCCGTCGATGAACCACCACCAGCCTTCCGTCGGGATCTCGTTTCCGTCAAGGAAACTGCCAAAGTCGTAGCCGACGACGTTCGGCGCGACGACAGTCCGTTGATCGAGCGGCTCACCCCAGCTGAGCAGGACATCAACCGCCGAGCGGTCGAGCCACGGGTTGGGCGGAAGACCGTCGTCCTCGGATGTGTCCACGGCCTCTGCCGCCGTCCCCGCCTGCTCCGCGTTCTCGAGGGCCGCGAAGAAGGCATCCTCGGTCGCCGTGCAGGCGACAACCAGACCTGAGCTGTCAAGATCTTCGGAGGGCGGCGAAACCCGGATTGTCAGCAGACCGGTGGTCCACCCGAGGGAATCGCCATCGAGGGCCTCGGGATCGCCCAGGGACGGAGTGAGGGCCTCGATGGCGGCCGCAACCACGGCCTCCATGCCATCGTCCGGTCGCGGCCAGAAGAACACCACGGTCTGCGCGGTCCCGGCGAGCTCGAAAACCTGCACGGCTTGCGGGGTCTGGTCTGCGATGGCGAAGCGCTCCGGGTTCGAGATCTTCATGAGGAGACCCGAGGTCTCGGGGGAGGCCACCTCGTAGCTCATGGAATCGATGTCGAAGCTGCCGTCAGCGGCGCGCGGGGCGAGGTTCAGCACGACCTGGTGGATGGGACCGCAGACGCCGAGCCCTTCGATGGTGGCGAGAAGGTCGGATTCCGGTGCGCCGCCTCCGTGAGCGGTGAGAGGCCCGAGTGTCGTGCACACCAGGGCCGCGGCGAGAACCAAAGGCGCCTTCCAGGACATGTTCCCTCCCATCGACCGGGTGAGTGTTCGGACGCGAGACATGTCACATATAGCAAGTATGATAACAGAACA
>CAZMED010000411.1:0-2956 GCA_964565045.1 uncultured Thermoanaerobaculia bacterium | reverse complement strand
CCGAGAGGGCGAACGAGGAGACGCTGAAGGCCCTCGCGGAGTACCTGCTGGTGGACATCCGGTAGCAGGTCGGCCTTCACCCGCCGTCCGCTCGTGGGATTCGGGACTCGGAATCAGTGTTCTTCTCGCCTCCGAAGAAAAGGTGCATCCGGTCCTTCGGCCTTCGACGATTGTCCGTGACCGATGGCAGGCGTCGGGAGTGGGCCCCCGACCGCGATCTCACGCCGGCAAACCCGGAGGGGGTTTCAGAGGCCGCGGAATGACGGATCGCGCTCGGCCGCTGTGAGAGAATCACGGCAATGACGCCAAGAGCGGCCCAGCTCGAGTCGGATATCCGGAGCCGTCTCGCCTTCGAGACCGTGCTCTCGGAGCTGTCGTCCCGTTTCGTCAATGTCGAGTCAGCGGACGTCGACCGCGAGATCGAGGAGGCCCAGCGGCAGGTCTGTGAATGCCTCGATCTCGATATTGCGGCGCTCTGGCAGCTGTCGCCCGACGTGCCGGGCGTCTTCACGATGACCCATCTCTACCGTGCTGTGCACGATCCTCCGGTACCGGAAAATTTCGACGCACGGGAGTACTTCCCATGGGCGTTGGGAAAGGTCCTGGCGGGAGACAGCGTCACCCTCTCGAGCATCGATGCGGCGCCGGTCGAAGCCGCCACAGACTGCGAAACGTGGCGGTACTTCGGCATCAAGTCGGTCTTTCTCTTTCCGATGTCCACGGGAGGCGACAGGGCCTTCGGCGCGGCCAGCTTCCACTCCGTCGAAGCGGAGCGGTCATATCCGGACGAGATCGTGCAGCGGTTGCAGCTGGTGTCGCAGATCTTCGCCAACGCCGTGGTACGCAAACGGGCCGACGCGGCCCTGCACGAATCCGAGGAGCGATTGCAGCTGGCGGCGGACGCCGCCGGCGTCGGCATGTGGATGCTCGATGCGGAGAGCGGACGCTTCTGGGCCAACGACCGGGGCCGCGAGCTCTTCGGTTTCGAGAAGGACACCGAGATCACCATCGCCCGGGTTCTGCAGTCGGTGTGCCCCGAGCACCGCGAGTTGTTGGAGATCGCCGTGCGCCGGGCAGTCGAGGATGGGCTCGAGATCAACATCGAGTACCGCATCGTGCTCCCCGATGGCAGCGGCCGTTGGATCCACTCCAAGGGGCGTAGGTTGTTGGCGACGACGCTGGATGCGCTACGCATTCTGGGCGCTTCGGTGGATATATCGGGACGCAAGCGCTCCGAAGCGAGGCAGGCCGAACGGCTCAAGTTCGAGACATTGCTCGCCGACCTGTCGACAACGTTCGTCAGCCTGGCTGCAGACGAGGTCGACGCGGCGATCGAGAATGCTCAGCGGCTGGTGTGTGAGCACCTCGACATCGAGCTGAGCGCGCTGTGGCAGTGGTCGCCGGCCGACCCGGAATCCCAGACACTGACCCACCTCCACCGACCGGCTGACGGTCCGCCCATTCCCAACCGGATGGATGCCCGGCAGCACCTTCCGTGGAGCCTCGAGCAGGTGATGGCGGGCAGGACCGTCATCCTCCCGTCCATCGACGATGCTCCCCCGGAGGCCGCCCGAAGCAAGGAGACCTGGAAGAGGCTCGGCGTCAAATCAACGCTGATCATTCCACTCGCGGTGGGAGGGGAACCCGCCGTCGGCTCGCTGTCCTTCAACTCGTTGAGCTCGGAGCGCATGTGGCCCGATGAGCTCGTGCAGCGGCTCCGCCTGGTGGCGGAGATCTTCGCCAACGCGCTGAAACGCAAGCACTCGGAGGAGCGGCTGCGCGACTCCTTCGCAGAGATCGAGAGACTCAAGGACAAGCTCGAGCTCGAGAATGTCTATCTCAAGCAGGAACACGATCTCCAGCTCGGAAGCGGCCGCATCGTCGGCGAGAGCCCGGAGCTGATGGCGGTGCTCGAGCTCGTGACTCAGGTTGCGCCGGCCGAGGCGACGGTGCTGATCCTGGGCGAGACGGGCACCGGCAAGGAGCTCGTGGCCCAGCGCATCCACGAGCTGAGCCCGCGGCGCGATCGGCCGATGGTCAAGGTCAACTGCGCGGCGCTGCCGTCCACGCTCGTCGAGAGCGAGCTCTTCGGGCACGAGAAGGGCGCGTACACCGGAGCCGTGTCGCGGGAACCGGGACGTTTCGAGATCGCCGACGGCTCGACCATCTTCCTCGACGAGATCGCCGAGCTGCCGCTCGAGCTCCAGGCCAAGCTGCTGCGGGTTCTGGAGGAAGGCCGCTTCGAACGGGTCGGCAGCTCGCGCACGCTCAACACCGACGTTCGTGTGATCGCTGCCACCAACCGCGACCTGAAGGCGGAGGTCGAGGCGAAGCGCTTCCGCAGCGACCTTTTCTTCCGCCTCGCCGTCTTCCCGATCACCCTCCCTCCCCTGCGGGAGCGCCGCGGCGACATCCCTCTCCTCGTCTGGTCGATGGTCCAGGAGCTCAGCACCGGGATGAACAGGACCGTGGAGAGCATCCGTCGCGAGGACATGGAGCGGCTGCAGCGGTACGACTGGCCGGGCAACGTGCGCGAGCTTCGTAACGTGGTCGAACGCGCGTTGATCCTGTGCCCGGGGCCGACGCTGCGGATCGGGTCGCCGACCGGAGCCGTGCCCGCAGAAGTCGTGGATCACGAGGTGCTCTCGCTCGACGAGATGCAGCGGCGCCACATCCGGAGGGCGCTCGAAGCGGCAGGGGGTCGGATCCGCGGGCCCGGCGGAGCGGCCGAGCTCCTGGGCATGAAGGCCACCACCTTGCGATCCCGGATGGACCGCCTCGGTCTCGACCCGCGCCAGCCCCAAAACGACACGAATGCCACCTGAGGAAGCGGCGTGCACCGCGACCGCTTCGCGATCGGGTCGGGGCGAGGCCCCTCGCGAAGAAGCCCGCCGATGGGAGCCTGCCGGCGCTATCCCCCGGCCTGCACGGTGACCACGGGCTCGTTCTGGCCTCC
>CAZMED010000410.1:0-2958 GCA_964565045.1 uncultured Thermoanaerobaculia bacterium | reverse complement strand
GTCACTGTCATCTGCCACTGTCACTGAAGCTGAATCCGGGCACGGAGACGGAGACGGAGACGGAGACGGGCGGTATCCGATGCCCTCATTCCATGCAATTCAGAATGAACCGAACGCCTGTCTCAGCGCAGCGGGATTCCCTGGAAGAGCGGTTCGTTTTCGATCATGCGGCGGATCTCGGGGTCGGCGTGCCGGTAGGCGAGCTGCACCTTCTGCTGCCGGTCGGGCTCGCCCAGAAGCACGCTCACCTGGGCGCGCTTGAAGAGGGCCATGGCGTAGCCGGGATGCTCGGGGGGGACCCGGTCCAGGGCTTCCGCCGCCTCGGCGGGGCGCCGCGCCGCCACGTAGCAGACCCCGAGCTCGAGGTCGTGCGCGAAGGACTCGCCCTGCAGCCGGCGCGCCTCTTCGAAGGCGCGGATCGCCCCGGGCGTGTCGGTCATGGCCATCTCGAGCTCGCCCAGGCGCACCCAGTCCGCAGCGGGCGACTCCTTGAGGACGACCGCGCGCTCGATCAGGCGGGCGGCCTCGTCGAAGCGGCCTTCACGCTCGCGGATGCGGGCCAGGGCCTCGAGGGCTGGCAGCTTCTGGGGCATCGCCCGCAGCACCGCCTCGAAGAGCGGGGCGGCAGCGTCCCAGCGTCCGAACCGGAAGCGGTGCATGGCGAGGTAGTGCTGGAGGTCCACGTTGCCGGCGTCGATCGCCTGCGCCCGATCGAAGAGAAGCTCGGCGCGCCGCTCCTCGCCGAGAACCGAGTGCGCCACGGCGAGCCGCACCGTGACCATCAGGTTCATCGGGTCCTCCTCGAGCACTCCCTCGAAGACCCTGATGGACGCCTCGTACTTCTCGTGCGCGAAGAGCGCCGAGCCCCGGTCGAGATCGTCGAAGAGATGGGTCATGTTCCTGGCGGCAGGCGCGTCCTCGCGAAGCGGGGCCGGGCTGTCCCAGCCGACGTACCCGAGCACGGCGAGCTGCTCCCGCGACTCCCGGTCGAGCACGCCGGCCGACGCTCCCCCGCCCGCGGATGGGACCACGGCGTAGCTCGTGACGGCGTCCAGGATCTCCCGGTCGACCTCGAGGCTGCCGGCCAGGTCCACCGCCTCCGCCGGGTCCGTCCGCAGATCGTAGACCTCGATCGCATCGGAGAGAATCACCTTGATCGCACCGCGCACCGCCATCACCTGCGGCCGCCACCCGTACTGGAGGAACGGCTTCATGGCCTCCCCCATCACGATCTCCTCGTCGGGCGCCAGGAGGTCGAACTCCGACTCGAGGCCGGCCCAGGCGAGGACGGTGTCGAAGACACGGCGGGTGCTGACCTCGCGCTCCTCCACACCCACCGGCACGCCGCTGCCGGCGGCAATCATCGGAACCCGCATCACGCCCCGGTAGAGCAGGTTGCCGTGCAGGAGCTCGCCGTGGTCGCCGAGGCCCTCGCCGTGGTCGCCGACCACCAGGATTCTCGAGCCGCCCTCGGTCCCCCGCCCCTCGAACGCCTCGACCAGGCGCCCGACCTCCTGGTCCATGAACGCGATCTCGCCGAGGTACGGCGCCGAGGGGTAGCGCGAGCGGTACGGCTCCGGAGGCGCGTACGGGTCGTGCGGGTCGAAGTAGTGGACCCAGATGAAGAGCGGCTCGCGCGGAGCCGACTGCAGGTAGGCAAGCGCGCGCTCGGTGGTGGCGCCGGCGTCCCGCTCCGCGTTGCCCCCGCCGAGGTCGTCGTCGTAGTGATCGAAGCCCCGAGCCAGGCCGAACTGCCGTTTCAAGGGGTATCCGGAGATGAAGGCCGCGCTGGTGTAGCCCGCGGCGCCGAGGCGCTCCGCGAGCAGGGTGTGGCGCTCGTCGAGGAACCGGGAGTTCTCGTGAATGCCGTGCTGCGACGGGTAGAGGCCGGTCAGCATCGAGGCGTGCGAGGGCAGCGTCATGGGCGCGGTGGACCACGCCCCCGAGAACCGCGTGCCGCGGGCGGCCAGCGCGTCCAGGGCCGGCGTCTCCACCTCGTCGGTCTCGAAGCCGAGGCTGTCGGCCCGGGTGGTGTCCAGGGTCACGAGGAGTATCGAGGGCCGAACGGTCGCCGCCTCTGCCACGGGCGGCGGCGCCTCCCGCGCGCACGAGAGTGCGGAAAGGGCCGTGAGGCCGACGAGCCACGTCAGGGCGGTGCGTCCCACCATCCGCAGATCATAGGACAGATCGCGGGTGTATGATCCCCGGAGCGGACGAGCCGGAACGAAAACCGCGCGGTATTCGCGCGGACAGGGGGCCAGCGGAACACAATGCTCAGTCTTCGCCATCACGAATTCACCCTCGAGCTTCGCCACACCTTCCGCCTCGCCCGGGGAGACAGCGACTCGCGCCGGGTCCTGATGGTGGAGATCGAGCACGACGGCCTGGTGGGCCGCGGCGAGGCCGCCCCCATCGCCCGCTACCACCAGGACGCGGCTTCCGCCGCGCGCGCCGCGGAGCAGATGGCCGCCCGGATCGCCGACGTCCGGGCCTTCGACCAGGCAGCGGCCAGGGCCGCCGTGCCCGGCGAGCCCGCGGCCGAGGCGGCCGTCGACATGGCCCTGCGCGATCTCGCCGGCAAGCGGCTGGGCGCTCCGCTCCACGAGCTGCTGGGCATCGACCCTTCGGCGATGCCATTGACCTCGTTCACGATCGGCATGGACACCCCGGAGATCGTCGAGCAGAAGGTGCGCGAGGCCGAGGGCTTCGCCGTGCTCAAGGTCAAGATGGGCTCGAAGGACGACGCCCGGGTGCTGGAGACGGTCCGCAGGGTGACGGACCTTCCGTTGCGGGTCGACGCCAACGAGGGTTGGACGCTCGACGAGGCCCTGGCGCGCCTCGAGTGGCTCCAGGACCTGGGCGTGGAGTTGGTGGAGCAGCCGCTGCCGGCCGACCAGCACGCCCAGATGTGCGAGCTCAGAAAGCGGAGCCCCCTCCCCCTCTTCGCCGACGAGAGCG
>CAZMED010000409.1:0-2964 GCA_964565045.1 uncultured Thermoanaerobaculia bacterium | reverse complement strand
GTCTATCCGACGACGCGCTGCCGCCGCACGAGCAGCGACGGTGTGCCGACGAAGCCGCGGCCGGTCTGGAACCAGCGCAGGTCGGTGCCGACGGCCTCGATCCTGCGCAGCAGCCGTCCGAGGCTGCCGCGCAGCTCGACCACCGGGTGCCAGCCCCGCACCTCGTGCCCGTCGAGCCACACCCCGGACGCGACGATGCGGTAGGTGTCGGGATCGGGGCCGAGCTCGACCGCCGCGAGCGGCCGCAGGAGGTAGAGGGCGCGGTCCGCCGAGCCCAGCAGCGAGCCGGCGCCGACCCCGGCGCTGACATCGACCGCGAGGTTGGCGAGCCCGGTGGCGGGGTAGTCGCGGTAGGAGAGGCGCAGCGCCCCGCCGCGCACCGGCAGTGCGCAGCGTGCCGCATCCCGCCACGAGGCGAGGCGGTGGCGCGGGATGCCCTGCTCGAGGAGCAGGGTCCGGCGCGCCGGCAGCCCTTCGCCGTCGCAGGGGCCGCTCACCGGCGCGCGGCGGTCGCTGCGGTCGTCGACCAGGGTCAGGGCCGCCGAGGCCAGGCGGCCGTCGCGGTCGAGCAGCTGCGGCAGGACGTCGTGCTCTTCGGGGACCGCGAGGAAGAGCGGCGCTGCGGCGGCGAGGACCTGCGCCGCCACCTCGGGATGGAGGATGAGGTCGCGGAGGCCGTCATCGGTCGTCACGCGGTGGCTGATCAATGCCGCGCGGTCGGTGATCTGTTCGGCCGCCGCCTCGAGGTCGAAGGCCTCGGGCTCGGGGATGTGGATCCAGTCCCGCCACACCCCGGCGCGGTCGCCGACCACCTCGACCTCCGTCAGGAGCGCGCTGCTTGAGTCCTCGTGGCGCGCGACCCAGCCCTCGGCCGTTGTCAGCAGCCAGGCGAAGGCGCCCTCCTCGAACACCGAGCGCTTGAGCCGCAGCCTGCCGCCGGCGCGGCTGGCGACCGCCCGCTCGAGCTCCTGGCCGGCGTGGGTGGCCCATCCCTTGGCGGGCAGCGGGCGCGCCCCGTGGACCTCCGTCGAGCCGAGGGCCCGAGCCGGGGGCAGCGGATCGACCGCGGACGGGGCGGCGGTTGCCAGCGCGGCCTCGATCGCTCGCCGCGCCGCGTCTTCCTCGAGGCCCGAGGCGGCCGCGAAGCCCGAGCACTCCAGGTGGCGGGTGCGGACCGCGAGGCCGGTCTCCTCGACCTCGACCACCGCGAGCGGGCGGCCGCGCGCGACCTCCACGCCGCGGCGGTACGAGGCCTTGGCGAAGACCTCCCAGCGCGCCGCCGGCGAGGCCTCGAGACGGGCGCAGGCGGCGGCGGCGGCGGCGTGCAGCCGCTCGGCGAAGTCGCTGCCCCCCGCCATCACAGCACCTCGAGACGCCGCACCAGCAGGGTGGGCGCCTCCGACCCGGTGGCGAGCGGCAGGCCGTCCTTGACGCACCAGCCGAGGCGCCAGTCGGGGGTGGGGTCGTTGCCGATGCGGGGGTCGATGTCGGCCAGCACCTCCATCACGGCGCCGGTGAGCTCGCACGGGGCCAACGGCCGCCGGCGGCGGCCGTTGCGCAGCTCCCAGCCGCGCTCGACGCGCAGCACCAGGCGCGACGAGGAGGGATCGACGGTGGCGCCGCCGATCCGGGTCACCACCAGGCCGTGGTCGAGGTCGGCCTCGAGCTCCTCGGGTCTGGTGGTGCCGGCGGCGACGACGAGGTTGGACAGCCGCGCCACGGGGGCCCGCGACCACCCGGCCCGGCGCCCTCTCCCCGGTTCGGAGCGCAGCGCGCGCGCGCCCTCGCGGTCGCACAGGAAGCGTTCGAAGCGGCCGCCGGCGACCACGGCGATGGGCCCTGCCGGGACCCCCTCGTCATCGCAGTCGAAGGCCCCCGGGAGGTCGAACCGGGTCGGGTCGTCGACGATCTCGAGGCCGGGAGGGCCGATGGTCGCGCCCACCAGGCCGGAAAGCGGCGAGGCGCGCTCGACGACGAGATCGGACTCGGCCATGTGGCCGATGACCTCGTGGACCAGGGCCCCGGCGGTGCCGGCGCCGAACACCACCGGCAGGCGGGTTCCGGCGACCGGGGACCAGGACTTGGGCGGCCGGCGCTCGAGCAGTGCCTGCAGCCAGGCGGCGGTCTGTGGGTGGGACCACACGGCGAGCAACGCGGCCGGCCGCTCGCCGCCGACCTCGAGGCGCGTCAGGGCCGGGGTGGACACGGCGACCCAACCGTCAGCCCGCACTACGGCGGCGCGGCGGCTGATGAAACGCACGACCCCCTGTGCCGTGCCGAGGCGCCCGGCGATCTCCCGCGCCCACTCGAGCCAGCCCCGCGGCGGGTCGAGCTCGGGCGCCGGCACCGGGCGGACAGCCGGCAGCGCCGAGCCGTTGCCGCGATCGGCCAGCAGGTGACCGATGTTGGCGGCCGAGATGCCGGTGCGGGCGCGCAGGACGACGCGAGCGGGCGAACGCCAGCGCGCCGCCGCGCCCTCCAGACGGCAGGTCTCGACCTCCAGATCGCCGGCCGCGACCGTCGCCCGCAGCTCCAGGCGCTGCTCGAGGAAGAGGTCCTCGAAGCGGGCGCCGCCGCCACGCAGCCCGCTGCAGCGCTCGACCAGGATGTCGAGCCATCGCGGGTCGAGGGGCGGTTCGGGACGCGGGCGGCGGCGCATGCGGGCATGGTACCTCTGCGCTGCCGATCTCCGGGTACGGAGTGCGGATCGCCTCGCTCGATCGGAAGCGAAGTCGCGCGGCCGGGGGCCCGACGCCCGTCCGGGGTAGAATGCCGGGGACCGCCCGCCCGAGCGGCGGTGTCGGCTGGAGGGCCCATGAGCCGAGACGTGGTGGACCGCTGGCAGGCGCGGCTGGACGCCAACCGGCGCGGCGGCGGGCAGGACAAGATCGACCGCCAGCACGCGCAAGGCAAGCTGACGGCGCGCGAGCGGGTCGAGCAGTTCCTCGACGAGGGCAGCTTCGC
>CAZMED010000408.1:1753-2974 GCA_964565045.1 uncultured Thermoanaerobaculia bacterium | reverse complement strand
ACGAAGAATCCGGACATGACCGCGCGCGGCAGCTGCGCGCAACCGAGGGAGGCTGGCATGAAGTACGTCGATGGATTCGTGATACCCGTTCCCAAGAAGAAGCTCGACGCCTACCGCCGGATCGCCCGCACGGCCGGCAAGGTGTGGAAGGAGCACGGCGCGCTCGAGTACGTGGAGTGCGTGGCCGAGGACGTCAAGCCCGGCAAGCTGACGTCGTTCCCGCAGAGCGTGCAGCTCAAGCGCACCGAGACGGTGGTGTTCTCGTGGATCGTCTACAAGTCCAAGGCGCACCGCGAGCGCGTCATGGCCAAGGTCATGGAGGACCCGCGAATCAAGAAGATGATGGACCCCAAGAAGATGCCCTTCGACGGCAAGCGCATGTTCTGGGGCGGGTTCGAGACCCTCATCGACATGCCGCGCGGCAGCTGAAACCGGGAGGCCGGCTCTGCACCCCCGACGGGCATGAGCCGGCCGCTCTCCATGGTTTCCCTGCTGACGAAACCGTCCCTCGCCGTGCACCGCCTCACGTCCAGCACGACGACGTGGGTCCCGGCAGGGGGTGGCAGACCTCAGCGAAGCTCGACGAGGAGGGCCTCGAGCACGGCCTCGCGCTGCTCGCGACCGAGCTCACCGTGAATCCCCGCCAGGTGTGGTCCGACCCGGACCGCGGTCCCCTCGCCGAGCGTCGGATCGCTGTAGCGGAAGGCCGCGTCGCCCAGGGCCTCCGGCCCGTCCTCGACACGGCCCCACTTCGCCAGGTGCGCCTCGAGCGCCTGCAGCCCTTCGCGGGCGGCGGCGGCGCTGCCGAGGTCGCTGAGGTACAGCTCGGCCCGCAGACCGCCGAGCTCGTAGGTGGCGAGGACGCCGCCGGGCAGGAACGAGTGCCCGAGCAGGTTCTCCGGCACCCAGCGCTCGCTCTGCGCCACCCTCCCCGCGACGGGCAGCGGCTCGAGGATGGAGGGCATCGAGCCCTCCCCCGGGAGGCGCTCGCAGGCTCCGGCCACGAGACCCTCGAGCACGGCGGCCAGCTCCGGGCGCTCGTCATCGGCTTCGGCGTGCACGTACACCGGCCCCTTCCAGGCCGCAGCGACGGTCTCCTCGCGGTAGCCCTGGGCGCCCCACGGCCGCACCTCGGCCCCGGGCGGTCGGACCGCGGCGTAGATCCCGAAGGCGCCGAGGGCGCTGCCCATGTCGTAGAGGTCGAGGGTGACGCCGCTCAGC
>CAZMED010000408.1:0-1653 GCA_964565045.1 uncultured Thermoanaerobaculia bacterium | reverse complement strand
CCGTAGTACTGGAAGTACATCGCGTAGCGCATCACGTCGGCCACGGCCACGCCGTGCGGACAGCTCGCCTCGCAGGTGGCGCAGAAGCGGCAGTACTTGTCGTACATCTCGTCGGCGTAACGGCGCAGCATCGCCACCTCGGCGGCGTCGAGACCCGACCCGACGGCGGCGACCGCCTGGTCGATGTCGTCGAAGGTGTTCATGGTCACCGCCACGCTCGCCACGTCCGGGTTGGAGAGCGCCCAGCGGATCGTGGCCTGCTTGAAGGAGAGCCCGCCGGCCTCCAGGTCCTTGATCTCCTTCTGGCGGTTGCCGGCGTTGGTCTTGAAGACCATGGTGCCGATGCCGCGCTCCGCGGCCCGGCGCAGGATGCGGTCCTGGTCCGGGTAGGACACGAAGTCGTACTTGGTGAAGAACACGTCGTACCGTCCGCTCTCGAGGGCCGCCTCGAGACAGTCCTGCAGCCCGCCGTGATGGCCGGACACCCCGAGGTGGCGCACCTTCCCCGCCTGCCTGGCCCTGTCGAAGGCCTCGAACAGGACCTCGGAGCGCACCTGATCGGGCGTCTGGACCATGGCGTTGTAATAGACGTCGAGGACGTCGGTGCGCAGCCGCCGCAGGCTGGCCTCGAGGGCCGTGAGCCACGACTCGACGGTCTCGTTCGGCCGGAGGTCGGTCCCCGTGAGGATCACGACCTTGTCACGGGAAACGCCGATCCTGGCCATGGCCTCGCCGAAGGCGGTTTCCTCGCGGCCGTCGCGGTAGCCGCCCGAGGTGCAGACGGTGTTGATGCCGGCCTCCAGCGCGGCCGCCATCAGCGTCGGGTTCTCCACCTGGTGCGCGCCGAAGGCCACCTCCGACACCTCGAGCCCGGTGGCGCCCAGCCGCCGGTAGCGCATCGCGGGCGGGGCCGCCGCACCCTCCTCCCCGTCCGAACCGCGGCCGCGGCAGCCGATGGCCGCCCCGGCGGACGCGGCACCCAGCTTGAGGAACTTGCGGCGATCCACGGTGGCTCCCATGGCCGGCCTCCTCTCGTGCGGGTTCGATGCCTCATTGTGCCACGGAAGGCCCGGGGCGGAAGGCGGGGTCCGGCAGGCAGCCGTCGATCACGTGACCGGCACCACCCCTCGACCCTCTCCCGGCATCTCTGGAATGGTCGGTGACGGCGTTCTCGGTGCGACGGCGAGTGAGCCGTTTTCGTCGTGGCGAGGTGGCTTCAGGCCATGATTTCCCAGCGGTGGTTACAATGAGAGTCACCCTGCATGAGGGTCGCATCGCGGGTCAGCCGCAACGCGGGGTTGAAGGCCGTCGCCATGGCGAAGTCGGGGTGACAGACCCACGCGTACCCGAGCTCGGCGGCGTCCGCTCCGCGGAACGTCGTCGCCCAGAGGCATCGCGTGACCCGCACCGCGAAGACGCGCTCGGTGTCCTCGACGATCTCGTAGCCCAGCACGTGCTTCCAGAGACGGCTCGGGCTCTTGAGCTGCGCCGCCCAGCTGGCGAGACCACGGTCGGGCAGGGCCGCCGCCCTGCGCCCCGTCTCGGCCGCGGCCGCGTCGCACGCCGCGCTCTGGACGGCCTCGAGGCCGATCCGTCCGGCGAGCACCTTCATCGTGGGAATGAAGGAACCGACGTACGCGAACCGGAAGACCT
>CAZMED010000407.1:1857-2979 GCA_964565045.1 uncultured Thermoanaerobaculia bacterium | reverse complement strand
CTCCGAGCGCCTGCGCGGCCGCCGCGTCAAGCACGCCCGCACCGAGGAGGTCGTCGCGGGTTAGCAGCCCAGACCGTGGTCACGGCTGATCCTCGGGCTGGGTGCCGGACAGACCGCCGAGGCGGGGCAGGTGATCGCCGGGCTCGGCCCAGTGGACGTGGCGGTCGAAGAAGCCGTGCGCTGCGGGGCCGCTGTGTTACAGTCCGGCCTTGGCGTCATAGGTGCTTTGATTTCAGTTATTTGAGAATTTGATCAAAGGAGGTTTCGATGACCATCCGAGGCGCTGCCGTACCGATCGTCGCGGCGATCGTCGTGAGCGCTGTCGCCGCCTGCGGCCGGCCCCAGGTCGCCGTCGAGCCGGTGGCGGCCGAGCCGCCGCGGGACGGGGTCTTCATCCACATCTCGCACGGGCCCGAGGACCCGCACCGGGTGCTGATGGCCCTGCAGATGGCGCAGATGATGGCCGAGGACCGCGACGTCCTGGTTTACCTCGACATTCACGGGATCGAGGTGGTGCTCGCCGAGGCCGAGGATCTGAGCTCCAGCCACTTCCCGAGCTCGCAGACCCAGATCGCGGCGCTGCTCGCGGCGGGGGTTCCGATCTATGCCTGCCCGGGATGCCTGAAGGCCGCCGGAAGGACCGCGGAAGACCTCGTGCCGGGGGTCCAGGTCGCCGACAAGGAGGCGTTCTTCGACTTCACCAAAGGCCGCATCCTCACCCTGGATTACTGATGAGATCCTGACCCCGGATGACCGGGGACTCCGGCGCCCGGCTCAGAGCGCGTCGCTGCGCAGCATCTGCGCGAGGATGGTGTCCGAGTGGGCGCTGTCGATGGAGACGAAGGCCACCCCGACGTCGTAGGAGCCGTCGTCGGCCGGCCGCTCCCACACCACCCGGCCGGTGGCTTCGACCACGTCGGCGTCGATGCTGATCTTGAGCTTGAGAAAGGAGTCGACGCCCAACGGCTCGAGGCTCGAGATCATGAGGCCACCGAGGCCGAGCTGGCGGGCGGTGGCCTCGCCCTGCTGCTCCGACGGCCCGATGCGGTGGATCAGGACGACGTTCTCGGACGGAATCCTCGGATACTGCCGCCGCGTGGGGGTGAGCTCGTCTTCGAACAT
>CAZMED010000407.1:0-1757 GCA_964565045.1 uncultured Thermoanaerobaculia bacterium | reverse complement strand
ATTCCTAATTCCTAATTCGTGTCTGCCGGTCCGTCGTGCACCACGATCCCGTCCCGGATCTCCACCATGCGGTTGGCGCGGCGGGCGAGGGCCTTGTCGTGGGTGACGACGATCAGGGTCCGGCCCTGCTCGGAGAGCCCGTCGAGGACGCTCATGACATCCGATCCCGAGCCGGTGTCGAGGTTGCCGGTGGGCTCGTCGGCGAGGATGATGTCGGGGTCCATGGCGAGCGCGCGCGCGATCGCGACCCGCTGCATCTGGCCGCCCGAGAGCTCGGTCGGCCGGTGCTCCACGCGGTCGGCGAGGCCCACCGCCTCGAGGCGGGCGAGGGCCTGCCGCCGCCGCTCGGCGCGGCCGACGCCGCCGAAGAGGAGCGGCATCTCCACGTTCTCGAGGGCCGTCAGCTGCGGCAGCAGGTTGAAGTTCTGGAACACGAAGCCGACCCGGCGGTTGCGGATGTCGGCCAGGTGGTCGCGGTCCAGTCCGGCCACGGCCTCGCCCGACAGCAGGTACTGGCCGTCCGACGGCGTGTCGAGGCAGCCGAGGAGGTTGAGCAGGGTCGACTTGCCGGAGCCGGAGGGGCCGACCACCGCCACGAACTCGCCCTTCCTGACCACGAGGTCGATGCCCCGCAGCGCCTCCACCTTGATCTTGCCGGTGTCGTAGACCTTGGTGATCCCCTGCATGTCAATAATGTGACCGTTCGAGCCGGCCGCCTGATCTCTCTGCTTTCTGGACATCCAAGCCATCGCAACCTCCAGCCGCAAATCAAGGTCCTGCCGGCGGCCGGCTCTCACTTCCAAATTTCGGCCCGCGGCTTCGCCCGTAGGCCATCGAATACCTGTGCCGCGATCGCGCGAAACCGCGGGCCGAAATTTGAAATCGTCATCGTCGTCACTCGTACCTGAGTGTCTCTGCAGGGTCGACGGTGGCCGCTCTCCGCGCCGGAAAGTAGCCGGCGAGGATGCCGATGGTGCCGAGCACGCCCGCGGTGGCCGCGGCGATCTCCCACGACAGAGTCGGCTTGCCGAGAAACTCGAGAGCCTGGTTGCCCTCCACCGGCACCAGACTCAGCAGCAGGATCATGAACACCGCAATGGCGAGGCCGAGCGCCCCGCCCACCAGGGTGTAGGAGAGGCCCTGCAGCACGAAGGGCCCGGTCACCCACCCGCGGCGCGCCCCGAGCGCCATCTGAACGCCGATCTCGCGCGTCTTCTCCTTGACCACCGCGTACATGATGTTGGCGACGCCGATGCCGCCGATGAGCAGGGTCAGGGCGCCGATGATGCCGAGGAAGGCCTGCAGACCGATCATGATGTTGGCCATGACCTTGGCGCCCTCGACGGTGTCCCAGAGCCCGGTGACCTGCTCGTCCGTGGGGTCGAATCGGTACCTCGCGGCCAACGCCTCGTTGAACTGCTGCCGCGCCAGCGGCATGTCGGCGGCCGTCCTCGCCTGGAAAACGATGTTGGTCAGGCGCTGGCGGCCGAACTGGGCGGCGAAGGTGGTGATGGGGATGACGGCGCCGTTGGTGTCGGGGCCCTTGTAGGTGCCCATCTGCATCTTGTGCTGCAGCACCCCGATGACCAGATAGGGCACGCGGTCGACGAAGAGGGTCAAACCCACCGGGTCCTCCGCGCCGAAGATGTCCTCGGCGAGCTCGTCGCCGAGAAAGATGACCCGCCGCTTCTCGCGCTCGTCGTTGGCGTTGAAGAAGCGGCCGCCGGCCTGCGCGAAGTGGTGGCGCATCTCGCCGT
>CAZMED010000406.1:0-2982 GCA_964565045.1 uncultured Thermoanaerobaculia bacterium | reverse complement strand
TCCCGGTGCTGACGGTCCAGGCCGAGGACGATGATTGAGCGGCTGGGCGAGGTCTTCACGCCGCTGAAGGAGCTCGTCGCCGAGGTGCCGGTGCTGGGCGCCGAGGTCGCGGGCAACGCCCTCTGGCTGTGGCTGCTCGCGGTGGCTGCGGCGGTCCTGGTCTACGGCGCACTGCGGCTCGTCCAGAAGCACCTTCTGAAGCGACTCCGGGGACTGAGCGAACGCACCCACACGATCGCCGACGACGTGCTGGTGGAGGTCCTCCGCGCGACCAAGCGGTTCTTCGTGGCCGTGCTGGCGATCCTCCTCGTCAGCCCGCTGCTCGAGCTCAGCGGCACGGCCGCCGATCTGCGACGGTGGCTGGTGGTGATCGCGCTCACCGTGCAGGTCGGGCTCTGGGGACAACGCACCGTCACGGTCTGGCTCGAAATCCAGCGGGAGCGCCTGCTCGACTCCGACCCCGGGGCCGTCAACACCCTGCAGGGGCTTTCGTATCTCTTCCGCCTCGCCCTGTGGGCCGCGGTGGTGCTGCTGATGCTCGACAACCTGGGCTACAACGTCAGCGCCCTGCTGGCCGGCCTGGGCATCGGCGGCATCGCGGTCGCCCTCGCGCTGCAGAACGTGCTCGGCGACCTCTTCGCATCGCTCTCCATCACCCTCGACAAGCCGTTCGTCACCGGCGATTTCATCATCGTCGGCGACCTGCTCGGCACGGTCTCCCACGTGGGCCTCAAGACGACCCGGGTCACGAGCCTGTCGGGGGAGCAGCTGGTCTTCTCCAACTCCGACCTGCTGGCCTCGCGAATCAGGAACTACAAGCGCATGCAGGAGCGGCGCGTGGTGTTCGCCTTCGGCGTCCTCTACCAGACGGCCGTGCGGGAGCTCGAGGAGATCCCGGCGCTCGTCCGGAGGATCGTCGACGACACCGAGAACACCCGCTTCGACCGCGCCCACTTCAAGGAGTTCGGCGATTCGGCGTACGTCTTCGAGGTGGTCTACTACGTCCTGCAGCCGGACTACAACCTGTACATGGACTGCCAGCAGCGGATCAACCTCGAGCTCTGCCGCGCCTTCGAGGAGCGGGGGATCGAGTTCGCCTACCCGACCCGCACGCTGCACGTCGCAGCCGACACCGGCCCCGCGCTGGTGAAGGTCTCCGGCCGGGAGCTTTCCAAAGGCTGAAGCGGTGCGGGCGGTGCGCTACAATGCGCCTCCCGCCGCGAGGCGGTAGCTCCCTGGAGGGGAATGATGAGCGACGAGAGGCTGCAGAAGATCATCGCCCGGTCCGGCCTGTGCTCGCGCCGGGACGCCGACCGGATGATCGCCGAGGGTCGGGTGACCGTCAACGGGCAGCCCGCCGGGCCCGGCACCAAGGTGGACCCGGCCACCGCCCACATCAAGGTCGACGGAAAGAGCCTGAAGGCCCCGGAGGCCCTGCGCTACCTGCTGCTCTACAAGCCGCGCGAGGTGATGACCACCTGCGACGACCCGGAGGAGCGCAAGACGGTGCTCGACATCGTGCGGCCGGTGATCCGCGAGCGGGTCTACCCGGTGGGCCGCCTCGACTACCAGTCCGAGGGGCTGCTGATGCTCACCAACGACGGCGAGCTCGCGGGACGCATCGCCCACCCGCGCCACGGCGTCATCCGCGAGTACCTGGTGAAGATCCGCGGCGACCTCAGCGAGGCGGAGCTCAGAAAGCTCCGGTCGGGCACCTCCATCGACGGCCGCCACGTCAAGCCGCGCCAGGTGAGGCGCGACAGCGTGGCTCGCGGCGGGGCGGCGAGCTGGTGGCGGGTCGAGGTCACCGAGGGGAGGACCCACGAGGTGCGCGAGCTCTTCTTCCGCGCCGGCCACCACGTGCAGCGGCTACGCCGGACCGCGATCGGTCCGCTGCGCGACGACACTCTGAGACCGGGAGAGTTCCGCACCATCTCCGCTTCCGAGCTCGCCGAGCTTCGCCGCCTCACCGGGTCGACGCGGTCCGGATCGGGCCGCGGCACCCGTACAGCCGTCGCGAAGAAGCCGCCCGCGCGGCCCACCCGACCATCGAGCCGCACGACGAAGAAGCGGTAAGTCTCTGAAAAACAACCATCTGCAATTCGGCGAAGCCGAATTGCCATGGTAGAATGCGCCGCGGTTCAGGCCAGCTGGAGGATGCGTGGAGAGCAAAGACGACAGCCAACAGCCACTCGAGCAGTTGATCGCCAACCGCCGAGCCAAGCTGCAGGCGCTGCGCGATCTCGGACAGGAGCCCTACCCGCGCCGTTTCAGGGTCGAGGGGTCGGTGAGCGAGCTGCGGGCCCGCTTCGACGACAGGACCGCCGAGGAGCTCGAGGCCGATCCGCCGCAGGTCCGTCTCGCAGGGCGGCTGCGGGCGGTGCGCGGCCACGGCAAGGTCTCCTTCGCCGACCTCTCCGACGGCGCCGCCCAGATCCAGCTCTACCTGCGCAAGAGCGACCTCGACGCGACCGCGTGGCAGGTCCTCGAGCTGCTCGACCTCGGCGATTTCGTCGGCGTCGAGGGCGCAGTCTTCCGCACCCGCGCCGGCGAGCTCAGCGTGGCGGTGCGCGAGCTGACGGTGCTCGCCAAGTCGCTGCGGCCGCTGCCCGAGAAGTACCACGGTCTGGCGGACCGCGAGTCCCGGGCCCGCCAGCGCTACCTCGACCTGATGTCGAACCCGCAGTCGCGGGAGGTCTTCGAGGTGCGCTCGAAGGTGGTGTCGTCGATCCGCCGCCGCCTCGAGGCCGCAGGCTTCATGGAGGTCGAGACGCCGATGATGCAGCCGGTCGCGGGCGGGGCCACGGCGCGGCCCTTCGTCACCCACCACAACACCCTCGATCTCGACCTCTACCTCCGCATCGCGCCCGAGCTCTACCTCAAGCGGCTGACCATCGGCGGCTTCGAGAAGGTCTTCGAGCTCAACCGCAACTTCCGCAACGAGGGCATCTCCACCCGCCACAACCCCGAGTTCACGATGCT
>CAZMED010000405.1:0-2983 GCA_964565045.1 uncultured Thermoanaerobaculia bacterium | reverse complement strand
GCGTGCGAAGGGGCAGCGATCGATGTCCGACATCGTCAGCCTGGTCCGGGAGTATCAGCCCCTGCTCGAGTGGGTCGGGGGCGTGTCGCTACTGCTGTTCATCGTCACCCTGGCGGTGTTTCCTCTGGTCATCGTCTTCCTGCCGCAGGACTATTTCGTCCGCCACCGCCGGGACCCGGCCCACAGGACGCGCCGTCACCCGGTCGTGTGGTGGGCGCTGACGATCGTCAAGAACGCGCTCGGGATCGTCCTCGTACTGGCCGGCCTCGCCATGCTGGTGCTGCCCGGCCAGGGCCTGCTGACGATCCTGATCGGGGTGACTCTGGCCAACTTCCCGGGCAAGTACGCCTTCGAGCGGCGGCTCGTCAGCCGGCCGCGGGTCGCCGGGGCGATCCAGAGGATCCGCGACCTGGCGGGAAGGCCGCGGCTCGAGATCCCCACCACCGGCGAGGTCCGCGACCGACCGCCTTCCGGCGCGCCACGCGGCTGACGCCCGCATCGGCCGGCCGCTCCTCCCGCCTCAGCACAGCGTTCGTCCCGTTGTCCTCAACTCCGCGGACGCGTGGCCTTCGAGCTGCTCGAGGTGGCATCGGCGATGCCGTCCCGATCCCGGCCACGGGCGCTGACGAGCCGGTCCGCTGCCATGCGCTCCGCCGCGCAACCGGCCCGTCCGGCCGGCTCGTGTCTGCCCTCGTGCAACCCGGAACGCCGGGAAATCATCCGGCTGCGATTTCCAGGAGACGCTGCGCTGCCGCGCTGCCGGAGAGGAACGCCCCCTCGACCCGCGGCCCGCCGCACCAGTCGCCGCAGACGCCCAGGAGCCGCCCGGCGTCGACGAGGCAGGGCTGCGCGAGGGGCGCCTGCGGCAGCGCGTAGCGCCAGCGGTGGGCGTCGAGATGGGCCGGAATCGACCCGAGGCCGCCCGCGGACTCGCCGAATGCCTCCAGCAGCCGCGCCGCCGCCTCGACCGGCTCGAGCTCGAGGTTGTCCTGCGACCACTCGGGGCTGCCGTGCAGCACCCACGCCTCGCCCTCCGGACGGCCGGGCTTGGAGGCGTTGCGGGCGACCCAGGAGAGCGGCGACCGGTTCACGAATGCGCCGTCGAAGCCGAGCTCCAGAGGCTTCGGGAACGCGGCCATGACCGCCCAGCAGGGGCTCATCGCGACCGTGCCCGCGCGGGCGGCGAGCTCCGGGGCGGCGCCCGAGAGCAGGGCCGCAGCCTGCGGCGCCGGCGCCGACACCGTGACGGCATCGAAGTCCCCGAGGTCGCGGCCTTCGGATGACGCGAGGCGCCACCGGTCGGCAGCTCGCTCGAGGCTGACGATCCGCGTCTCGTAGCTGACGTCGAGATCGCGGGCGAGGTGGCGGCAGAGCGCGTTCATCCCGGGTACGGCGACCAGCCGCTCGGTGTCGTCAGATTGCATCACTGTCATGCCGTCATCGAGCACTGCGATCCTGGCCGTCCACGGCGCGACGAGGCCGTCCCGGCGCCACGCCGCCACCCGCGCCCGGAACCCGGGGTCGCGGACGGTGAAGTACTGGGCGCCGTGATCGAAGCGCCAGTCGGAGGCCCGCCGGGTCGACATCCTGCCGCCCGGGCCGCGCGCCTTGTCGAAGACCTGCACCTGGTGCCCGCGCTCGGCGAGGGTCCGGGCGCAGACGAGCCCCGAGATCCCCGCTCCGATCACGGCAACGCGCAGCCTTGCTGAGGGGCGGTGCGGAACTGATGCGTGATTCGGGTCGTCGACCTTCACGAACCTTCAAACACCGCGCGCGGCGCCGAGCTTCCAGAAGTGCGACTCCGGGCGTGCCGCCCCCCTGTCACGCCGGAGCACGGGCTCCGCGGCAATCTCGACCGGTCACTGGATCTCGTTCTTGTACTTGGCGATCTCGGCCAGGAGCTCATCGATCTCGCGGCGGACCTCGGCCTCCTCGACCTGGCCGCGGAGCTTCCTGAGGTCGCGCTCGACCCCCTCCACCGCGTTCAGGGCCTCCTCGGCATCGCCGGTGGTGTCGAGGCCCGCGAGCCCGGCCGAGCGGCCCGCCTGCCGGTACTCCTGGGCGGCGCGCCGGAACTCGCCGCGCAGGCGGTTGACCTCCCGGGCGTCGTCGCTCATCGAGCCCCCGGGCATCATGGAGAACTCACCGGTCTGGAAGTAGTTGAAGGCGACGAGGCCGACCACGAGGACGACCGCGATGGTGATCAGGTTCTTCATGACGATTCCTTCCCCACCCCGTCGTCGGACCGGAGGGCGTCGACCGCCCGCCGCCCGGGGCTCCGGTCCCCCTCATTGTGCCACGACGGGCCCGTTGGCGAGGTTCGCGCCGATGAAGGCCCCGTGACCGCCACGCGATCGCTTTTCCGTCCTCCGGAATCTGGGGTATGGTTCGTGTGGTTGCGCCGTGCGCCCGGGGACCGACGTCTCTCGGCGCGCACGACCTCCGAGGGAGGGTCCGATGAAAGCACGCAACAGCCTGGTCGGTTTGCTGATCGTCGTCAGCTTCGCGGCCGGCATCGCGGTGCGCTCGCTGGCGTCGCAGCGCGGCGGGGGCGGCGGGTATTCGGCTGCGCAGCCGGTCGCGCCGCGCGTGGCGCTGACCGAGGACGAGCGCACCCTCACCGCCCTCTTCGAGCAGGCGTCGCCGGCCGCTGTCTTCATCACCTCGGTGTCGCTGCGGCGCGACTTCTTCCGCTTCAACGTCATGGAGATCCCGTCCGGCACCGGCTCGGGCTTCGTGTGGGACGATCGCGGCAACATCGTCACCAACTACCACGTCATCTCGGGGGGCGACCGCGCCGAGGTCACGCTCGCCGACGGCAGCACCTGGGAGGCGACCCTGGTCGGCACCGCGCGCGAGAAGGACCTCGCCGTGCTGCACATCGAAGCCCCCCGCGACCGACTGCGGACCCTGGCCATCGGCACCTCGCACGACCTCAAGGTCGGCCAGACGGTGCTCGCCATCGGCAACCCCTTCGGCTACG
>CAZMED010000404.1:0-2990 GCA_964565045.1 uncultured Thermoanaerobaculia bacterium | reverse complement strand
GCGACCACCGCGATGATCGCAAGACTCGTCGAAAGCTTCCTCATGTCCACCCTCCTTAGAGTGTCGGGCCGACCGGTTCGCGACGGCATGATTGCCGCGACGATCACGGATCCGGCCCTCGTTCGAAGTGATCCTCTCCGTCAGCGCGATATCAGCATCAGGAGAGGTCGGCGGGGATTTTCTCACGGATGGCGAGCTTTTGCGATCGCAGATATGTCAACTTCGATATCGCAAGGGCTGATTTTGCTAGAGCTCGGGCACCGTCGGGCGTGATACGATGTGCACGCTCAACAGAGGAAAGGTCAGGAGCGGCGTCGAGGTATTCGGCGAATCGGCCGGAGTCTCACAGACGGCTCCACAACGGCAGAGGAGGCAGCCATGTCAGTCGCCAAGGTCACCGAGATCAGTGCATCGTCCCCGACGAGCTTCGAGGACGCCATCCAGAAGGGCATCGCGCGCGCCGACAAGACGCTCGACAAGGTGAAGGGCGCATGGATCGGCGAAATGAAGGTCGATGTCGAGGACGGCCGCGTGACCGCCTACCGGGTGAACATGAAGGTCACCTTCATCCTCAAGGACTGATTCGAAGGGTTCGGTCGCTGGGCTTCCGGGCTCGCTCCTCAGGCGGCGCCGGGGCTGGAGGGCGAGGGTCCGGGCTCAGGGCGACGTTGGGGGAGGCGCGGTTTCGGGCTGGCCGACCGGAAAGAGCGCGGAGTCGCCGAGATCGAGACGTCCCTCCTTGTCGATCCGGATCTTGCGGGTGCCGAGGGTGCCCTGGGTGAACAGCGAGCCGGTGATGCCGTAACTCACCACACTCTGCTGCAGCACGTCCTTGAGGCGGAGCACGGCGGAGGCGTTGTTGATGTGAAAGACGGCCTCGACGACGACCGAGTCGAGGCGGTCGACGGTGAAGGACTCGGGAGTCGTGCCCGAACCGATCTTCCTGCCGTCGAGGGTGAGCTTGAAGGACCCGCCGTCGATGGCGAAGGGCTCCGGGTTGGGGTTCGTGACGCGGAGCCTGGCCAGAAGGGTGGTTTCGAAGAGCGTCACCTCGGAGACCTCGAGGTCGGCGAGGGTCAACTCGAGGGGCTCGATCGGGCTCATCGACGAGCAGGCGGCCGCGGCGATCGCGAGGACGGCGGCTGCTGCGATCAGGCGTGCTCGCGCGCTCCCTCTGCGGGAGGCTCGTGGTTTCGAAGGTCCCTCCGCGGTCGGTCGAGTCATCAGTCCTCCTCTGCGCCCGTTCGCGCATCCCCGACGAACGCCGTGCGGCGAGATCGGGATGCCCGGATGCGGTTTCGCCGGCAAGTATACGCGAAGGTGCTGCGTGGAGACCGCCGGGACGGCCTGCTATCATCCGCCGCGTGATCCGGGTGCGAGTCGGGACATTTTGATCCGGAGCCGTGGGGCGTCATGAGTCCTCGGGCACTTCGCCCACGACCTTGCGACGTGCCTTTGCAGGTCGAACGAGATTGTGGAATCTGCGGGGGGATCTCCAGGTTTCACGATTCAGCGAGGTGGCCTGATGTCGATGTGGAGCGAAGAATCGAGACAGCTGATCGTGATCTGGGTCGCCACGGTTGCGGCGGCTCTCTGGGCGCCGTCGTCGTTCGCCCAGCTCGCGGACCAGGTTCCGGGCGCTTTAGAAGAGGTCGGCGTCGTCGAGCACCTCGATGCCAAGCTTCCCCTCGAGGCGACCTTCTTCAACGAGGACGGGGAGCAGGTCACGCTGGGCAGCTTCTTCGACGGCGAGCGCCCGGTGATCCTGACCCTCAATTACTACCGCTGCCCCATGCTGTGCGGGCTCATGCTCAATGGCGTGGTCGACGGCTTCGAAGCCATGGACTGGACGCCCGGCGTCGAGTTCGACGTCGTCACCATCAGCATCAACCCGCTCGAGACGCCGGCCCTGGCGAGGGAGAAGAAGCAGAACTACCTCAAGCGGCTCGGCCGGCCGGAGGCGGCCGGGGGCTGGCACTTCCTGACCGGCTACGAGCCGCAGATCGACAGGGTCGCGGAGGCGCTGGGGTTCTCGTACGCGTACGACCCCGAGACGGGCGAGTACGCGCACGCTGCCGCGATATTCGTCGCCACGCCGGACGGCCGGGTCGCCCGCTACCTGTACGGGATCGAGTACCCGGCGAGGACCCTCAAGTTCGCCCTGCTCGAGGCATCCGAAGGCACGATCGGTTCCACGCTTGACCAACTGATCCTCTACTGCTATCACTACGACCCATCGAGCCGACGCTACTCTCCGGTGGCCATGAACATCATGCGCCTCGGCGGCGTCGCGACAGCGACGGTTTTGGGAATCGTTCTGGGGGCGTTCTGGTTCCGGGAGTGGCGTCGCCGGCGAACGCAGATCAAGGACACGGCTGCATGATGATGGTGGATTTTGTGCGCAAGCTACTGGCAGGGACCGCGGTCCGGCCCGAACCCGGGGACGGCTCCTCGTTCTGGATGCCGCCGCAGGTGTCGACGGTCGCGCAGAGCGTCGATTGGCTGTTCAACTTCATCCTCGCGATCTCGGTCTTCTTCTTCCTCCTGATCGTCGTCCTGATGGTGGTCTTCGTCCTCAGGTACCGGCGGCGGGAGGGCACTCCGGCGCAGTCATCGCCGACCCACAACCTGGCGCTGGAGCTGACCTGGACCGGGATTCCCATCGTTCTGGTCATCATCATCTTTTTCTTCGGTTTCAAGGGCTATCTCGACATGGCGACGCCTCCCGCCAACGCCTACCAGGTGCTGGTCGAAGGCCAGAAGTGGAACTGGAGCTTCACCTATCCCAACGGCTACGTGGACGCCGACCTGCACGTGCCGGTGAACCGCCCGGTGCAGCTCGTGATGTCGTCGGCCGACGTCATCCACAGCCTCTACGTTCCGGCCTTCCGCATCAAGATGGACGTCGTGCCGGGCCGCTACTCCAAGGCGTGGTTCGAGGCCACCGAGCCCGGCGAGTACGACCTGTTCTGCGCCGAGTACTGCGGCAC
>CAZMED010000403.1:0-2996 GCA_964565045.1 uncultured Thermoanaerobaculia bacterium | reverse complement strand
CAGTTCTGCCAGCCGCCGATGCCGTGCAGCAGGCGGCCGTCGGAGTGGGTGACCACGTTGCCGTTGAACTGAAGGTCGACCTCGGTGGCGCCGAGCACCGCGACGTCGACCATGGAGGCGAAGTTGCCCTTGCCGTGGAAGTTGTAGGAGGTGAAGGGGGAGGTGTCCTGGTGCCGCGGGTCGGAGGCCATCGAGCGCACGCCGTCGAGGTCGAAGGTCTGGCCGTCGAGGATGTAGTCGACGAGACCCTCCTCGAGCATCGCCACCATGTGCCGGGTGGAGCCGCCGCGGGCGAACCGGGCTTTCACCCCGGAAGCACGCATCAGCTCGGTGAGGTAGATGGCGAAGGCGAGGGTGGTGCCCCCGGCCCCGGCCTGGAAGGAGAATCCATCGCGCATGATCCCCGCGGCGGCGCAGAAGCGCGCCGCGAGCTCGGCGATCCGCCGCCGGTCGGGGCTCTGGGTCAGGCGGGTCGTGCCGGAGACGATCTGCGCCGGGTCGCCGATCGACGGGACCTCGACCACGACGTCCACGTTGTTGCCCTGGATCTGCCACGGCAGGCAGGGGAAGGGGACGAGGTTGTCGGTGACGACGATGACCTTGTCGGCGTAGATCGAGTCGGCGAGGGCGAAGCCCAGCAGGCCGCACGCGGCGGGCCCGGCGAGACCATTGGCGTTGCCGAAGGGGTCGGCCGTCGGCGCGGCGATCACTGCCACGTCGATGTGCACCTCGCCGTCCTGGATCGCCTGCCAGCGTCCGCCGTGCGAGCGCAGCACCCCGAGGCCGCGCATGCGCCCGGTCGAGCAGTAGTCGCCGAGCGGCCCGTTCATCGATCCCTCGATGTGGTGGAGGACGCCGCTTTCGAGGTGGCGAATCTGGTTGGCGTGGACCGGGAACGAGGCCGAGGGGAACCACATCAGGTCGCGGACGCCGATTTCGGCGGCCGCGTCGAAGACCGCGTTGGCGACCGCGTCGCCGTTGCGCAGGTGATGGTGGCTCGACACCACCATGCCGTCGGCGAGGCCGACGTGCTCGAGGGCCGCCCGCAGACCGGGCGCGCGCTTGTCGCCGTCGTCCGGGAAGTCGGCACAGCTCGCGATCGGCGGCGCCGCCTTGCGCCCGGTCGGACGGTACCCGCCGACACCCTGAAACGGCACTCCCGCCCGGCCGTTCACCTCGGTCGGCACCACCCGCCCCGCCGCGTTCCTCTCCAGTTTCAAAGGCATCACCCGATCTCCCGCTCGTGCCACCCGACTCTGCCCACTTTGGGGAGGTTGGGCGGGAATTCCTAATTCCGAATTCCCAATTCCTAATTCTCCTCCGCGTCCCAGTCCGCGGTCAAAATCCCTCCCGCAACGGCGAGCTCGACGGTCCGCGCGGCCTGCTTGACCACCGGCGGGTCGACCATCTTGGAGCCCACCGCGACCGCGCCCAGCCCGCGCGCCTCCGCCTCGCGCGCCGCCCGCACCACCCGTACCGCGCGCTCGACCTCGGCTGCGTTCGGGGTCATTTCGCGGTGCACCACCGGGATCTGGCGGGGGTGGATGCAGCCGATGCCGTCGAAGCCGAGCCCGCGCTCGCGCCGCACGTACCCGGCGAGTCCCTCCTCGTCCTCGATGTCGGAGTAGACCGAAGCGATCGGCTGCACGCCGGCCGCGCGGGCGGCGTAGACCACGGTCTGGCGGGCCAGGAAGCTCTCGCTGCCGGCCGCGGTGCGCGGCGCCCCGAGCTCGGCGGAGAGGTCCTCGAGGCCTAGGGTCAGGGCCACCACCGAGGGGTCGGCGGCGGCGATCTCGAAGGCGCGGTGGATGCCGAGCGGCGACTCGAGGATGGGCATCAGAAGAGCCGCGTCGCCGGCCGAGAGCTGCAGCAGCAGCTCCGCCGCCCGCCCGACGCGGGCGGCCTCCTCGACCTTGGGCAGGAGCACGGTGTGGGGATTGTGGAGTGCGATCGCCGCCAGGTCCTGCTCGCCGAGCTCGCCCTGGTTGACGCGCACCATGCGCTCGGCGCCGCCCCAGTCGAGGGCGATCAGGGCGTTGCGGACCAGGGTCCGCGCACTGTCCTTCTCGGCCGGAGGCACGGCGTCCTCGAGGTCGAGAATGATACCGTCGGCGCCGTAGAGCCCGGCCGAGACCATCAGCTTGGGCTGGTTGCCGGGCACGTAGAGGCGGCTGCGGCGCAGCCGCTCGCGCCGCCGCGGCGCGTCGGCGCCGGGGGCCTTCTCCGGCAGCACCGGCGGTCCGTCGAAGCCGGCGCGGCGCAGGCACGTCTCGGTGCGCGCCAGGATCACCCACTCGAGGGCGCCGGCGTCCACCACCGTGAGGTGGCCGCTTTCGACCCCGAAGGCCTCCGCGACGCGGCGCACCGCAGCCTCGATCGCCTGACCGTAGAGATAGTCGACCTTGGAGACGACCTCGATCACGAGGGAATCGGCGGTCGGCTGGAAGCCTACGCTGAGGTCCGAGCGGACGGTGTCACCCACCGGGCCCGCGGACGCCCGCTGGATTCGCGACTCGCCCATCGACACCTCCTCGATCTCCGTTTAGAACCTTGGAACGTTGAACGTTCGAACGTTACAACGATTCGATAATGGCATCGGTCATCTCGGTGGTGGTCGCGGCGCCCTGGGCGACGGCCTGCGGGCCGCCGCGCAGCTTGAGCATGTCGTAGCTGCGAACCCGCCCTTCGGCCACCACCTTCGCCACCGCCGAGCGCACGCGGTCGGCGATTTCGCTCTCGCCCAGCCAGTCGAGCATCATCACCGCCGACAGGATCATCGCGATCGGGTTGACGATCGAGGGGGAGAGCTCGGCGTACTTCGGAGCCGAGCCGTGAGTGGGCTCGAAGACGCCGACCTCGCGCCCGAGGTTGGCCGAGGCCGCGAAACCGAGGCCGCCCACCAGGCCGGCGAAGCCGTCGGAGATGATGTCGCCGAACATGTTGCCGGCGACGATCACGCCGTAGTCCTCGGGGTTCTTGGTCAGCCACATCATCTG
>CAZMED010000402.1:0-2997 GCA_964565045.1 uncultured Thermoanaerobaculia bacterium | reverse complement strand
CGGCGCTGCCCTGGACCGGCGTGTTGACGGCCACCCGCTCGGCGGCCGCGCGGGCGGCGAAGTTGCCGCTCGCGAGGTCCGGCACCGGCCGCCGCCGCCCCATCAGGGTCTCGACGTAACCCTTCTCCGCGGCCTCGGCCAGGGTGCGCCGGCGGTAGTCCTCGATCTCGGGGAAGCGCTCCTTGTAACGTTTGATGTAGGCGGCGGCTTCGGCCCGCGGGATGCGCTGGGTCTGGGCGAGGCCGAAGGCGCTCTGCCCGTAGATGATGCCGAAGTTGACCGCCTTGGCGATGCTCCGCATCTGCCGCGTCACCGATCCGGAGTCGACCTCGAAGAGCCCGGCGGCGGTCTCGGCGTGGACGTCCGCGCCGCGGGCGAAGGCGTCCGCGAAGCCTCCAGTGCCGCCGCACAGGTGGGCGAGGATGCGCAGCTCGACCTGCGAGTAGTCGGCGGCGAGCAGGACCCGACCGGGCGGGGCGACAAAGGCCGTGCGGATCCGCCGCCCCTCGGGGGTGCGCACCGGGATGTTCTGCAGGTTGGGCTCGGTGGAGGCGAGGCGGCCGGTGGCGGCGGTGGTCTGCGAGAAGTTGGTGTGGATGCGGCCGGTCGCCGGATTGATCAGGCCGGGCAGGGGGTCGACGTAGGTGTTCTTGAGCTTGACCAGCGACCGGTAGTCGAGGATCGCCTGCGGCAGCGGGTGCTGCAGGGCGAGCTCCGACAGCACCTGCTCGTCGGTGGAGGGACCGGTCTTGGTCTTCTTCAGGACGGGCAGCCCGAGGATGTCGAAGAGGATCTCTCGCAGCTGCTTGACCGAGCCGATCGTGAACTCGCGGCCCGCGGCCTCGTAGCAGCGGGCCTCGGCCTCGGCGATTCCCGCCTCGAGCTCCTCTCCGAGCTGCGCGAGGATCTCGCGGTCGACTGCGATGCCGTTGATCTCCATTCGCGCCAGCACCGTGATCAGCGGCAGCTCGAGACTGCGGTACAACCCCTCGAGACCCTCGGCCTCGAGGGCCGAGACCAGCTTGCGGTCGAGCAGCCAGGCGATGTGGGCGTCCTCGGCCGCGTAGTCGCGCGCGGGCGCGAGGGGCACCTCGGCGAAGCTGGCGCGGCCCTCGACGGCCTCCGAGTACGGGATCATGCGGTGTCCGAGGTGGACCAGAGCCAGGTCGTCGAGCTTGTGCGAGCGCCGGTCGGGGCTCAGGAGGTAGTCGGCGAGGAGTGTGTCGCCGTCGATGCCCTCAAGCTCGAAGCCGTGCCGAGCGAGCACCTTGAGATCGTACTTGAGGTGCTGCCCGAGCTTGCCGACGGCCGGGTCCCGGAGCAGCGGGCCGAGCGCTTCGCGAACCGTGTCCGTGGGCAGCTGGGGCTCGCCGGTGGTGTGCCCTACGGGCACGTACCAGGCGACCTCGTCGTCGGCACAGAACGAGAGCCCCACCAGGTCCGCCTGCATCGCGTCGAGCGACGTGGTCTCGGTGTCGAGCGCGAAGCGGGGGGCGGCGGCGAGCGCCGCGAGCAGCTCCTCGAGCTCCGCCTCGGTGCCCACCAGGCGGTAGGCGCCGCGGTCGACCGTCGCCATCTCGCCGCCGAACTGCTTCAGGAGCGAGCGGAACTCGAGCTCGGTGAAGAGCTTCTGGGCCCGGTCCTCGGGCGGCGGAAAATGGAGGGCGAGCGCCTCGAGGGTCACGTCCACCGGCGCGTCGGTGCGGACGGTGGCGAGGTCCCGCGACAAGTAGGCCTGCTCGCGGCCCTGCTCGAGCTTGCTGCGGGTCCCGGGCGGCGTCACCTCGTCGAGGTGGGCGTAAATGTCATCGAGGCCGCGCCACTTTGCGAGCAGGGCCTTGACGCCCTTCTCGCCGATCCCCTTGACGCCGGGGATGTTGTCCGACGAGTCGCCCCAGATGCCGAGGGCGTCGGGCACCAGCTCCGGCGGGCAGCCGAACTTCTCCTCGACCTCGGCGAACGAGATCCGGCGGTCCTTCATCGAGTCGTAGAGGGTGACGCCGTCCGACACCAGCTGCATGAGGTCCTTGTCCGAGCTCACCAGCACGACGTCGAGCTCGGCCTCGTGGCGCCTCGCCAGCGTCGCCATCACGTCGTCGGCCTCGAAGCCCTCGAGGCACAGGAAGGGCAGGTCGAAAGCCTCGGCGATGCGCTCGAAGTGCGGCATCTGGAGGCTCAGGGCGTCGGGCATGTCGGGGCGGGTCCCCTTGTAGTCGGGGAAGACGGTGTCGCGGAAGCTGCCGCCCTCGGGATCCCACACGACAGCCAGGTAGTCGGGACGGTGCTCGCGGATCAGCTTCAGCAGCATGTTGGTGAAGCCGAAGAGGGCGTTGGTGGGCAGCCCCTGCGAGTTCGTCATGCCGCCGATGGCGAAGAACGCCCGGAACGCCATGTTCGGCCCGTCGATCAGGTACAGCGTCTCGCGATTTTTCTTCTCGTTCATGCCGCCAGTCTACCCGCGCCCGAGTCCGCGCCCGAACGCCCGCCGTCCGCGATCTATGATCGCGGCCACCCGGCCTCGCGCCGCCGGATCTGCGAAAGTGCGCTTTCGCAGATCCGGCGCCCCTCGTCCGGTGCGCGCCGAGAGCGCGCAGGCGGGCGTTCTTCGATCTCGCGGTGGTGGAGAATCTGCTCGACGGAAGCGTCCCGCCCCCGCCCCCCGCCCACCCACCCTCGGAAATCCGGACATCCGGCGCCGGGCGCCGGCTCGCCCGGATTTCCCAGAGCCGGAGGTGTTTGAAACCAGGCGCCCGAGTCACCTCCGATCCGGCACGGCATGCTCACACGAGAGATTCCCTTGGTGTTCTCGGCGTCTTGGCGGTGAAGCCCGGGGGCGTGGGTGGAGAATCCGAAATCCGAAATCCGAAATGGGCGGGTGGGCGGCATTCCTCATCGGGTGGGTGGGCGGAAATCCGAAATCCGAAATCCGAAATCCGAAATGAGTGGGTGGGCTGCTCCCCCGTGCTATAAGGCACTCGACTGGGGGTGAGGCGATGA
>CAZMED010000401.1:0-3005 GCA_964565045.1 uncultured Thermoanaerobaculia bacterium | reverse complement strand
CGGGTCGAGCCTTCCGATCCCGATCGTGTCCCCGACCCATCCCCGCGGAGTGCCAAGCACACGGTTGGATCCGTTAATCTCACCCCGTGATTCGCGCGGACTACGCTGCGGTCAGCTTCGACGTCGGCGGCACGCTGCTGTACAGCGACCCGAGCCCGGCCGAGATCTACGCGACCCATCTCAGCCGCTACGGCCGCGCGGTCGAGGCAGAGGACGTGGGTCCGGTGTTCAGGGAGGCGTGGGCGGAGATGCAGCGCCGCAGTGCGCCCGGGCAGGACCGCTACAGCTCGGTCGCCGGCGGAGAACGCGCCTGGTGGGGCGGGTTCGTGCGCGAGGTCCTGGCCCGCCTCGATCACGAGGCGCCCTGGGAGCCGCTCCTCGACGACCTCTACAGCACCTTCTCCGACCCCCGCGTGTGGCGGACGTACCCGGGCGCCACCGAGGCCCTGGACGCGCTCGACGCCCGCGGCGTCAGGCTCGCCGTCATCTCCAACTGGGACCGGCGCCTGCCCGGAATTCTGCGCGGCCTCGACCTGATCGAGCGCTTCGAGGTGGTCACAGTGTCCTCGATCGCGGGCGTCGAGAAGCCGGCGCCCGCGATCTTCACCCGCACCATCGAGCAGCTCGGGGTGGCGGCCGAGCGCACGTTGCACGTGGGCGACTCGCCGCTCGAGGACTACTCGGGCGCCGAGAACGCCGGCCTCGCGGCCGCCCTGATCGACCGCCAGGGCCTGTTCGACCGCAGGTCCTACCGCTGCATCGACAGCCTGACGGAGCTGGTGTCGCTGATCGGCTGAGGGCCTCGCCCGCACCCGTGCGGCGGCATGCTGGAGATCGAGGGGCGACTCGGGATTTCCGGTGATCTGCCATACTCGGTCGGTGCGACCGATCGAACGCCGTACCCGAACCCGGCCTGCCGGCACACTCCTGCTGATGAGGCTTCGTACCCTTGTGGCCCGGGCTGCCCTGCTGTGCCTGCTCTGGCCGGCCGTGGCGGCGGCGGGCGCGGTCGACCAGCGCGTGCAGCAGCACGTGGAGTCGGCGGTCGAGGGCGGCCTCGGCGCGGTCGACTACCACCACCTCGTCTTCGCCTCCGCCTGGAACGCGACGCAGACGGACTGGCGGCTCCTGGAGCGGCGCCTCGACCGGCTCGCCGGCGCCCGCCCGATCGACCCCCTGATGGCCGACGAGGTCCGCCTGCTGCGCTCGCGGGCCGAGCTCGACCGCGGGCGCGACGCCGCGGCGAGGGAGCTTTTCCGGACCATGGGCGGCCTGGTGGGGTGGTGGTTCTCCGGCCCGCAGGCCCTCGAGGAGCTCGCCGATTTCGAGCGTCTCGCGGTGCCGCCGCCGGCCGACGCCGCGTGGCGGGCGGTGCCGGGAACCGACCCGCTCGGGTGGGTGCGGCTCGCCGGCCTGGCGTGGCCGCCGCAGCGGCAGATGGCCTACCTCGCGACCACCGTCGTGAGCGCCGAGGAGCAGCCGGTCGCGGTCCGCGTCGGCGCCGCGCAGGCGGCGCGGGTGTGGGTCAACGGAAGCGAGGTCCTGACCACGGCGCAGCCGCTGGAGCGGGGCGAGGACCAGGCCGCCGGCGGCGCGTGGCTGCGGGCGGGCCGCAACTCGGTGGTGGTGGCGGTCGCTTCCGAGGGCCGGAGCTGGTGGCTGCGGGCGCGCCTGACGCGCCCCGACGGCTCGCCGCTCGGCGGCGTCTCCGAGCTCCTCGAGGCCCCGGCTCCGATACCGTCGGCAGGCCCCGAGCCGCCGCCGGTGCGCGACCTCGAGACCGAGATCCGCCGCGCGGTGGCGGCCGGGGAGCCGGAGGCGACGGTCGCCCTGGCGGCCTACCTCGTCGACCGGCGGCCGCAGCCGATCGGCGCCGGCGGGGTGCGCGCGGCGTGCCGTGCGGCGCGAAGCGAGGCGCCGGGCGAAGCGAGGCTGTTGGAGTTTCTGGACACCACCGAGCCGGGCCTCGCCCGCGAGCTGCTCGCGGACGCCGTCGCCGCCGATCCGGATCTGGTGTGGGCGCGGATCGAGCTCGCCCGCTGGTACGGCGAACGCCGTCTCTTCGAGGAGGCACGGGCCCTGCTCGAAGCCTTTTCGGCCGAGAACCCGGCGGTGCGGGCCACCGCGCTCGAGCTCGATTCCGAGCTGTGGGGGCCGCTGGTCCTGCCGGCGATGGCCGCCCTGGCGCGGGACAATCCGCACTGCGTGACCGTGAACCTGGCCCTGGCCGAGGCCGCCGAGCGGAGCCGCCGCTGGGACCTCGCCGCCGAGGCCGTCCGGAACCTCGCGGCCGTGGTTCCCGGGCACGCCGCGCTGCGCGAGCTCGAGGAGCGCCTGGCGCAGAGCTGCGGCGACGGCGCGAGCCTGCGGACCCTCGCCGCGCGCGAGCTGGCGCGGGACCCGAACCAGCCGGAGACGCGGGTCCAACTGGCGCGGCTTCTGGACGCCGACGAGGACCTGGCGGCGGCGCGGGCGGTGCTCGAGGAGGGCCTCGAGCGGTCGCCGTCCGATGTCGACCTGATGATGGAGCTGGCGCGGCTGGAAAACGTCGGCGGCGACCGCGGGCGCGTGGTCGCGTTGGCGCGGGCGGTGCTCGAGCTGCGTCCCCAGGAGCGCCGGGCGCAGCGCCTGCTCGAGCTGCTGGGAGAGGCGACGGAGGACCTCGGTTGGCTGCGGTCCGAGGAGACGCTGTGGCGGATGGCGGACGCTGCCGGGCCGGGCGAGCCGGCGGTGGTCGTCCTCGACCACCGGGAGATCCACTTCCTGCCGTCCAACCTCACCGAGGAGAGGGTCCAGCAGGTCTTTCTCGTCAGCTCGGCGGAGCAGGCGCGCGACCTCCTCATTCACACGCTGCCCTTCGTGGCCGAGTCGGAGCGGCTGCGGGTGCTGCGGGCGCGGATCCTGCGCCGCGACGGCTCCGAGATCGCCGCCCGCATCGGCGACACGCCCCGCCTCTCGGAGCCCGAGTTCAACCTCTACTACGACACCCGCCTGCGGGTGCTGCG
>CAZMED010000400.1:1236-3007 GCA_964565045.1 uncultured Thermoanaerobaculia bacterium | reverse complement strand
CCGGTACACTGACGCCGTGACCGCGGCACGATCTCGACGCTGGAAAAAGGCGCTCCTGTGGCTCTTCGTGTCGATCCTCTCGGCGGCGGCGCTGGTCGCGCTGTGGGTGGTTCTGACCTGGCCCGACGTGGCGGCACTCGCAGACGAGCGGCCCGAGACGACGGCCTTCATCGAGGCGGCGAAGGCCCGCGGCGAGGAGCCCGAGTGGCGCTGGGTGCCGTACTCGAGCCTCTCCTTCGAGCTCCGCAAGGCGGTGGTGGTGGCCGAGGACCTGAGCTTCTTCTCCCACCGCGGCTTCGACACCCACGAGATCAAGATCGCGGCCCGTGAGGCGGCCGAGGGCAAGCGGGTGCGCGGCGCCTCGACCATCACCCAGCAGCTGGCGAAGAACCTCTGGTTGTCGCCCTCACGCTCGCCGCTGCGCAAGCTGCGTGAGCTGGTGCTCACGTGGCAGCTCGAGCGCCACCTCTCGAAACGCCGCATCCTCGAGCTCTACCTCAACGTCGCCCAGCTCGGGCCCGGCATCTACGGCGCCGAGGCCGCGGCCCGCCGCTACTTCGGCATCCCGGCGTCGGAGCTCGACGCCGACCAGGCGGCCCAGCTCGCGGCCTCCCTCCCCCGCCCCACCAGCTGGCACCCGGGCGTCGCCAGCCGCGGCTACGCGCGGGCCGTCTCGCGGGTGCGCCTGCGCGCCGCGCAGACCGAGTGGCTCGACCAGCTGCTGTGACGCGCCGCCACCCGAAGCGCCCCGAATTCGGCGGCGGTGCTACCATGAAGCGGCCATTCCTCAGACGAAGAATCTCTGGAGGTGCGTGATGAAGATCATCGCAACGTTGTGTGTCCCGTTGCTCGCGCTCGCCCTCGGCGGCTGCGCGGCCGAACCGCCCCCGCCGCCCGCGCCGCCGCCGGAGGGGCTCGCCAACGGCTCGTTCACCTCCGATCTCAACGGCTTCGAGATCCACTACGAGGTCCACGGCCGCGGTCCGGCGCTGATGGTGCTGCCGAACTCGTGGGGCCTGTCGATCCAGGGCCTGCGCAATCTCTTCGGGCCGCTCGAGGCGAAGCTGACCCTGGTCTACTTCGACCCCCGCGGCATGGGCGGGTCGGCGCCGATCGTCGAGGAGGCGGACATGGGCATGGCGGCGGTGCGCGCCGACTTCAACGCGCTGCGCGCGCATCTCGGCCTCGACCGCGTTGCCGCCATCGGCTGGTCGAACGGCGCCATGAACCTGATCCTGCTGGCCGCCGAGCACCCCGAGACCGTCGACAACGCGGTCTTCGTGCACGGCGCCGCCTCCTTCACCGAGGAGGACATGGCGGCCATGGCCGCCCGCTACCCCGGAATGATCGCCAAGTGGGCGGCCTTCGAGCAGGAGATGGAGAGCAACGCCGGGCTCAGCGACGAGGAGCGCACCGCCGCCATGCGTTCGCTGTGGCTCGACCACTGGTTCCCGCTGTCCACCGCCGACCCGGAGGGCTCGGCCGCGATGTTCGAGCGACTCTTCGGCGGCGCCGAGTTCAGCTGGCCGCACGCCGACTACTCCAACCGTGAGAGCCCGACCTTCGACGCCCGCGACCGGCTGCCGCTGATCTCCGCACGCTCGCTGGTCATCGCCGGCGCGCACGACATGTTTCCGCCGGAGAAGGTGCGGGAGCTCGCCGACGGCATCGCGGGCTCGGAGTTCGTGGTCTTCGAGTCGAGCGGCCACTTTGCCCCGGCCGAGGAGACCGAGGCGTTCACGACCGTGGTGTGGCGGTTTCTCGGGGTCGA
>CAZMED010000400.1:0-1136 GCA_964565045.1 uncultured Thermoanaerobaculia bacterium | reverse complement strand
ACGTTCGAACGTTCCAACGATGAAAAAAGCCGGTGGGATCCCACCGGCTTTCAGATGATCGATCGCGGCGAAAACTACTTCGTCTTCACCGGGTCGGCCGGCCTCTCCGGCAGCTTCATGGGATTGGCCTCGATGCGCTTCAACACCTCCGCGATGCCGCGCTCGAGCTGCGGGTCGCGGCCTTCGATGAGGGACCGCGGGTCGTTCTCGACCTCGATGTCGGGCTCGACGCCGTGCCCCTCCATGATCCACTCGCCGGCGGGCGAGTTGGAGCCGTTCATGGGCACGAAGACGGTGCCGCCGTCGATCAGCGTGCCGGTGCCGCCGATGCCGACCACGCCGCCCCAGGTGCGCTTGCCGATCAGCGGTCCGAGCCCGAGCTCGCGGAAGTAGTACGGGAAGATGTCGCCGTCCGAGGCCGAGGTCTCCGAAATCAGGCACACCATGTGACCGTGGAAGACGACCCCGGGATAGGTCCCCGGCTGGTCGGAGAAGGTGCCGAAGCGGGTGCCGAGCAGCTCGTTGTCCAGCCGCTCGAGGATGATCTGGGAGACATTGCCGCCGCCGTTGGAGCGCACGTCCACCACCAGACCCTGCTTGCGGATCTGGGGGTAGAACCACTTGATGAACTCGGCGATGCCGTCCGCCCCCATGTCGGGGAGGTGCATGTAGCCGACGCGCCCGCCGGTGGCCTCGTCGACGTGCTCGAGGTTGCCGAGCACCCAGTTCAGGTAGCGCAGCTTGTCCTCCGAGAAGATCGGGTCGTAGGTCACCTCGCGCGCGCCCTCGCCGGACGGGGAGGTGCCGAGCTTCAGGGTGACCGGGTGGGTGGTGTGCTGCAGCAGCCGGTAGGGATTGTCGGCGGTGGTGAGCTCGGTGCCGTTGACGGCCAGCACGTACATGCCCGGAGCAGCGTCGACGCCGACCTCGGTCAGCGGCGAGCGGTACCCCGGCTCCTCATTGTGGCCGCGGTAGATCTTCCCGATGCGGTAGCGTCCCGCGGCCTCGTCGGCCACGAAGGTCGCTCCGGGCAACGCCACCCTGGGCCGCGGCGGGATCTCGTAGTCGCCCCCCTGGATGTAGGCGTGGCCGACGTTGAGCTCGGCGATCATCTCGCTGATCACGTAGTTGAGGTC
>CAZMED010000399.1:0-3008 GCA_964565045.1 uncultured Thermoanaerobaculia bacterium | reverse complement strand
CCTCCCGGTCAGTTTTGAGTTTTGAGTTTTGAGTTTTGAGTTCCCGCCCGCCCACGGTTGAACTACCAAGGCACCAATGCACCAAGATGTTCACGAGGAGAATGCTTGGTGTTTTTCTTGGTGTCTTGGTGCCTTTGTGGTTGTAAAGGTTTGCGCTGAGGCATCGAAAGGTGACGGCGTCCGGTCACGGGCCGACCCGACCTGGCCGCCCTACGGTCGCGCCGCATGCTTGCTGCCACGGTCGCTGCCACGGACGCGGCCCTCTGACACTGAAATTGCCACTGAGACTGTCACTGAAACTGACACTGAGACTGTCACTGTCATGTGCCGCTGTCACTGGACACAGATCCTGGCTCCTGTCGCTGTCATTCGGACGCGGACTCGGACGCGGACTCGGACGCGGGTCTCACCGACTTCCGCATCCCATTCAAATCCGGATGAGCCGAAGGTTCGATGGTTTGAACTTTCCTGCCCATCTCCCTTGGTCAGTTTTCAGGATTGAGTTTTGAGTCCCCACCCACCCTCCTCTTCCATTTCGATGCTCGAACGACCTGCCGCCCACCCGGCACGCGGGACGCGTGCCCCACAACGTGCTCCCTGGGCGTTTTCGGGCTTGTGGGGCAGCCGTCCCGGCTGCCGGGCGGGAGGGGGAGTCCGCGCCCCTCGGAATCACGAGATCGAAACTCGGGATGCTTCGTGTGACCCCGCTCACTGACGCTCGGCCGCGCCGAACCGATACTGAGTCTGGACGCACCGGATAATCTCCTCCTTCCCAAGCCCGAACCCGGGCTTGCTTTTTTTTCGGCCCACGGGCACGCGCCCGTGGGCTCGCGACGCGATTCGCGATTCGTGCAGAGTTCGGATGGACCCCGTTGTTATGGGAACCGGAAAGGGAGGGTGGGTGGAACGTTCGAACGTTCAAACGTGAAACGTGCCAACGAACAAACGGGCACGGAGACGGAAACGGGCACGGGTTTGGCGAGATCGTTGTATCCTCGGTGGCCATGGTGGAATCGAAACTGGGTCTCGACGAGGTGCCGCCGGGGCGGGCGATCTACGCCAACCGCACGCTCAACCTGCGCAGCATCGCCGCCATCGGCTACGACATGGACTACACCCTGATCCACTACCACGCGGACCAGTGGGAGCGAAAGGCCTACGAGTGGGCCCGCGAGCTGATGATCGCCGACGGCTGGCCGCTCGAGAGCCTGCAGTTCGACCCCGAGCTCGTGATCCGCGGCCTGGTGGTGGACTCCGAGCTCGGCAACATCGTCAAGGCCAACCGCTTCGGCTACGTCATGCGCGCCGCCCACGGCACCCGGCTGATGGACTTCGAGGAGCAGCGCGAGGTCTACCGCCACACCCCCGTCGACCTCTCCGAGTCGCGGTTCTTCTTCCTCAACACCCTGTTCTCGCTCTCGGAGTGCTGCCTGTACGCGCAGCTGGTGGACCTCTACGACCGGCAGGCCTTCCCCGGCGTGCACGGCTACGAGGACCTCTTCCGGCGGGTCCGCGAGAGCCTCGACGAAGCCCACATCGAGGGCACCTTGAAGGCCGCCATCATGGCCGACCCCGAGCCCTACATCGACCTCGACCCGCAGGCGGCCGAGGCGCTCCTCGATCAGGTGCACGCCGGCAAGCGGCTGATGCTGATCTCCAACTCGGAGTGGCCGTACGCGCAGACCGTCATGTCCTACGCCTACGACCGCTACATGCCGCCCGGGACGACCTGGCGCGACCTCTTCGAGCTGGTCATCGTCGGCGCCCGCAAGCCGGGGTTCTTCCTCTATAACCTGCCGATCTTCTCCATCGCCGACGAGGAGCAGGGGCTGCTCAAGCCGATACCGGGCGCGATCCCCGGCCCGGGCGCCTACCTCGGCGGCGACGCCTCCAAGGTCGAGCACTACCTGGGGCTGTCGGGCGCGGCGATCCTCTACGTCGGCGACCACATCTTCGCCGACGTCAAGGTCTCCAAGGCGAGCCTGCGCTGGCGGACCGCGCTGATCCTGCGCGAGCTCGAGCAGGAGCTGGCGGCGGTCGAGGAGTTCAGCGCCACCGAGCGGGTGCTGACGGGGATGATGGCCGAGAAGGTGGAGCTGGAGAGGACTCTCAGCCGCATCCGGCTCGCCATGCAGCGCCTGCGCAGCGGCTACGGCGAGCGCCCGCCGGCCACCATGCGCGAGCTCGAGGCCGAGTTTCAGCACGTCCGGGAGCGGACCCTCGCCCTCGACGAGCGCATCGCGCCGCTGGCGCGCCAGGCGTCCGAGCTCGAGAACCCGCGCTGGGGCGCGCTGCTGCGCGCCGGCAACGACAAGAGCCACCTCGCGCGGCAGATCGAGCGCTCGGCCGACGTCTACACCTCGCGGGTGTCGAACCTGCTCTTCGCCACCCCCTTCGCCTATCTCCGCAGCCGCCGCGGCACCATGCCGCACGACCCGATCGGCTGAGGGCCCGGCCGTGCCGGACGCGCGCCTCACGGTCGCCGCCGTCAGCTTCCTCAACGCCCGCCCGCTGATCTCGGGCCTCGAGGACGAGCCCGGGGTCGCGCTCCGCACCGACGTCCCCAGCCGTCTGCTGAGCCTGCTCGAAGCCGGCGCCGTCGACGTCGCGCTGTGCCCGGTCATCGATTTCCAGACCACGCCTGACGAGCTGTGCATCGTGCCGGTGGGCGCCATCGGCTCCGACGGCGCGACGCACACGGTGCGGGTCTTCAGCCGCGCGCCCATCGCCTCGGCCGAGCGCATCCACACCGACGGCGACAGCCACACCTCGGTGGCGCTGCTGGAGGTGGTGCTGGACGCGCTTTACGGCCGAAGGCCCCGGCTGGTCACCCTCGGGACGGAGCCGGGCGACCCGGACGCGGTGCTGCTGATCGGCGACAAGGTGGTGCACGCCGAGAACGGCGCCGACACCACCCGCTACCCCTACCAGCTCGACCTCGGCGAGGCGTGGCGCGAGCTTACCGGCCTGCCCTTCGTCTTCGCCGCCTGGCTGGCGCGCGCCGACGC
>CAZMED010000398.1:0-3024 GCA_964565045.1 uncultured Thermoanaerobaculia bacterium | reverse complement strand
AACGTTCAAACGTTCAACGTTCCAACGTTCAAACGACTAACTCCCCACATACATCGCCTCGATCAGATCCGCGTGCCTCTCCATGGCGATGCTGCGCTTGACCTTCATGGTCGGCGTCAGCAGGCCGTCGGCGATCGAGAACTCCGGCAGCAGCCGGAACTTCTTGATGGTCTCGAAGGAGGCGAGGTTGCGATTCGCCTCCTCCACCACCGAGCCGATGAGGTCCTGGACCTCCTTGCTTTCGAGCAGCGCCTGAAGATCGTCGGCTGCGAGGCCGCGGTCGGCTCCGTAAGCGCGGATGTTGTCGGCGTCGACGGTGATGAGCGCGACCAGGTAGGGCCGGCGGTCGCCGATCACGCACACCTGGGAAATGTAGGGTGAGAGCGCGATCTGCCCCTCGATGGCGGACGGGGCGACGTTCTTCCCGCCGGCCGTGACGATGAGGTCCTTCTTGCGGCCGGTGATACGGAGGAAGCCTTCGTCGTCGATCTCGCCGAGGTCGCCGGTGTGCTGCCAGCCGTCGGGGGTCAGGGTCTCGGCGGTCTCCGCCGGCATCTTGTAGTACTCGCGCATGATGTTGCGGCCTCGGTAGAGAACCTCGCCGTCCTCGGCGGTCTTCTGCTCGATACCTGGCCCGGTCGGTCCGACCCAACCGAATCGGTAGTTGTCGAAGCGGTTGATGTTGGTGAAGGAGGTGTTCTCGGTCATGCCGATGCCCTCCAGGATCAGCACCCCGGCGGCGTGGAAGAAGCGGCCGATCTCCGGGTTGAGCGGGGCCGCCCCCGAAATGCACCAGCGGACGCGGCCGCCGAGAGCCGCCTGGACCTTGGAGAAGACGAGCTTGGTGGCGATCGCGTACTTCGCGGCGAGGAGCGGCGGGATCGGACGCTTCGCGACCTTGCGGTCGCTGACCTCGAGGCCGACCTTGAGCGCCCAGTTGAAGATTTTGAGCGCCGCGCCGCCCTTGGCCTGGGCGCCGGACAAGATCTTGGCGTGCACCTTCTCGTAGACCCGTGGGGCGCTCGGGAACCAGTGCGGGCGGCCGATCTTGAAGTCCTCGGCGACGGTCTCGATGCTGCGCGCGAAGGTGGTGGTGCTGCCCGCGACCATGGCCGTGAAGACGCAGGTGCGCGCGAAGACGTGGGCCAGGGGCAGGAAGAGCAGGGTCTCGTCGCCATCGAGGATCTCGCCGGAGCCGAGCACCGACTGCGCGGTGAAGGTGATGTTGTCGTGCGTCAGGACCGCGCCCTTGGGCACCCCGGTGGTGCCGGAGGTGTAGACGATGGCGGCGACGTCGGCGGGCGTGACCTCGGAAATGCGCGCCTCGAGGGCCTCGTCCGAGACCCCTGCTCCGAGCTCGAGGAACTCGTCGTAGCTGATGACCCACTCGCCGTCGGGCGGCGCGCCGTACATCAGGATCACCTTTCGTACGGCAGGGATCTGGTTGCGGATCTCCAGCAGCTTGGCGACCTGGGTTTCGTCCTGCGCGAACACCAGCACCGAGTCCGAGTGGTTGACGATGTGCTTGACGTCCTTGCCGAGCAGCGAGTGGTAGATGCCCGCCGCACACGAGCCGATGCTCATCAGGGCGAGGTCGGTGAGCACCCAGCGGTAGTTGGAGTAGCTGAGGATGTTGGCCTTGTCGCCCTTGCCGAGGCCCAGCGCGATGAGGCTCTTGGCCGCACGGTGTACGTCGGAAGCGAACTCGCGCCAGCTGACCGTGTGCAGCTCGTCGCTGTTGCCGATCGTCCGGTACGCGGGGCGGTCGCCGCGGCGCTCGACCGTTTCCATGAGCATCTCGTGCACATTGCGGAAGTCTCTGAACTCCATCGCCATGCCCCCCCCGAATTTCCTCCGGCTGCCGTGGCGAAAGCGCCTGCCGCCGGCGGCCCCTCACTGCTGAATCGCGAGCCGGAGTTTAGCAGAGGATCTGCGGTCGGCACCGAGCGCCGACACGATATACTGCGGCGTCATCTCAAGACGGGCCCGGCGCGGCGTTCGGCGGGGTTCGAGAGGAGCAGGTATGCAGTTGGTGCCGTGGCTTTCCGAAGCCGCCGCGAGCCCGTGGGTCCGGCAGCTGTGGATCCTCACTGTCGCGATCGTGATCGCGGTCGTGATCGGCCTCTTCTTCAGGCGGGTGGTGTCGCTCTTCACCGGCCGCACAAGGACCGACGTCGACGACCGGATCGCGGCCGCGCTCCGGAGGCCCGCGGCCTACAGTGTCATTCTGATCGGCATCATCCTCGCCCACCTGGAGTTCGAGGCGCCGCCGATCGTCGATTTCATCGTGCTCGGCGCGCTCGAGACCGTGATCGCGCTGATGTGGACGCTCGCCCTGCTGCGCGTCGGCCGGATCGTGCTCGAGGAGATCAGCCGGCGCGTCGATCAGATCAGCTGGATCGAGCCGCGCACCCTGCCGCTGTTCGAGATGATCCTCAAGGTCGTGGTGATCGGCGGCTTCCTCTACGCCGTCTGCCTCGCCTGGGGCATCCCCCTGACCTCGTGGCTGACCTCGGCGGGTATCGTCGGCATCGCGGTCGGTTTCGCCGCCAAGGACACCCTCGCCAATCTCTTCTCGGGGATCTTCATCGTCGCCGACAGCCCCTACAAGGTGGGCGACTACGTGGTGCTCGACAACCGGATCCGCGGCGAGGTGCTGGACATCGGCATGCGATCGACGCGGGTGCTGACCCGCGACGACATCGAGGTCACGGTGCCGAACTCGGTCATCGCCAACGCCCACATCGTCAACGAGACCGGTGGGCGGTACCCGAAGATGCGGGTGCGGGTCAAGGTGGAGGCGGCCTACGGCTCGGACGTGGATCGGGTGGAGGAGGTGCTCCTGAGCTGCGTCAAGGGCGTGGAGCGGGTGAGTGACGAGCCCGCGCCGAGGGTGCGGTTCCGCGAGTTCGGCGGTTCGGGCCTGGTCTTCGAGCTGCTGGCATGGATCGACGAGCCGGTGTACCGGGGCCTCGTGCTGCACGAGCTGAACCGGCGGGTCTACAAGGCCTTCAACAAGGCCGG
>CAZMED010000397.1:0-3025 GCA_964565045.1 uncultured Thermoanaerobaculia bacterium | reverse complement strand
TTAGGAATGAGGAATTAGGAATGCCGCCCGCCCGCCCATTTCGGATTTCGGATTTTCCACCCACCCTCCCGTTCTCTGGGGGGGAGGTCGGGAATTCCTAATTCCTAATTCCTAATTCCTGTTTCATTGTTATCATCGTCCGGTTGCGGCCGAAGGGGTCAGTGTGCACGAATCCATCGATTATGCGGAGGTGGGGCTCAGGGTCGGCCTCGAGGTCCACCAGCAGCTCCTGACCGAGAAGAAGATGTTCTGCCACTGCCCGGCGGGGCTCTACACGAGGACCCACGACGGCTCGGTGCTGCGCCACATGCGGCCGACGCTGTCCGAGCTCGGCGAGTACGACGGCACCGCGCTGATGGAGTTCAAGACCCGCAAGAACATCGTCTACCTGCTCCACCACTCCAACGTCTGCACCTACGAGATGGACGACACGCCGCCCTTCCTGGTCAACCCGGAGGCGGTGGACATCGCCATCGAGCAGTGCCTGATGCTGGGCTGCGACATCATCGACGAGGTCCACATCGCCCGCAAGCAGTACCTCGACGGCTCCATCCCCACCGGCTTCCAGCGCACCGCCATCGTCGGCGTCAACGGAAGGCTGCCGTTTCGCGGCCGCGAGATCTCGATCACCCAGGTCAGTGTCGAGGAGGACTCGTGCCGCGAGGTTTCGGATCGCGGCCACCTCATCGTGTGGCGCACCGACCGGCTCGGAATGCCGTTGATCGAGACCGTGACCGGGCCCGACCTGCGCACGCCCGAGGAGGTCGAGGAGGCGATCCTGCTCATCGGCCGGGTGTGCCGCTCGACGGGCCACGTCAGGATCGGTGCCGGCGCCAGCCGCCAGGACGTCAACGTCTCGGTGCGCGGCGGGCGTCGGGTCGAGATCAAGGGGGTGCCGAAGGCCGGCTGGACGCCGCGCCTGGTGCACGGCGAGGCGGTGCGCCAGGTCAACCTGCTGCGCCTCGCCGAGGAGCTGACGCGCCGCGGTATCGGCGCCGCCGAGGACCTCCGGATCGAGCACCGCGACATCACCGAGGCCGCCGCATCCTGCGGGATCGAGCTGCTCAGCGCCGCGTCGTGGGAGCGCTTTCTCGACGCCGACGACCGGCGGCCGGGTTTCGAGCGCGGCGCGGGCCCGTTCTGCGTGCGCGCGGTCCGGCTCGTTGGGCTCGCCGGCACGCTCGCCTGGCCGACCCAGCCCGGGCGCTGCTTCGCCGACGAGCTGCGCGGCCGGGTGCGCGTGATCGCCGCCCTCGACCAGGCGCCGGTCCTCCTCGATTCGGAGTCCTGGCCGGCCGACGCGGCGAGCGCTCTCGAGTCGCTGCGGGGCGCCGCGGGCTGCGCGCCAGAGGACGGACTGGTGGTCGTGTGGGGCGCGCTGGAGGACACCCTGACCGCCGCCGAGGAGGTCCGGCTGCGCTACGTGGACGCCCTCGACGGCGTGCCGCACGAGACCCGGCAGCCGTTCGCCGACGGCAGCACCGACTTCGAGCGCATCCTGCCGGGGCCGGATCGCATGTATCCCGACACCGACAGCCCGGCACAGCGGATCACCCGCGAGCGGGTGGAAGCTCTCGCGGCGTCGCTGCCGGAGCCTCCGTGGTCGCGGGAGGCGCGGTACGCTGCGGCGGGCGTCCCGGACACGGTGACCCGCTACCTGATCCGGCGCGGCGGCGCGCGCCTGGTCGACCTCGTGGTGTCGGAAAGCGGCGCCGACCTCCGCCATGCCTGCTTCTTTGTCGGCGAGCGGCTCAAGGGGCTGCGCCGGGAGGGGCTGGCGGTCGACCATGTGCCGGACCGGACCTGGATCGACCTGTTCGCGCTCGGCGAGGTGCGGCCGGTGATCTGGGAAGCCTGGCGCGATCTCGTGGAGTGGATCGTCGAGCACCCCGAGGGCGACGTTTTCGAGGACGCGGCGCTGGCCGGGATCGGCATCGAGCCCAAGGACTGGCGCGACACGGTGGCGGCGGCAGCGGCGCCGCCTGATCCCGGCGACGACCCGGGCGACCGCGAGCAGCGGTTCCGATTCTTGATGGGCCGGCTGATGGACGACCTCCGGGGCCGGGTGCAGGGCGCCCGTGTCGCCGACGAGGTCCGGGCCCGCCTCGCGACCACCGAACCGACCACTGTCGGCTGAGACCGGCGGCGACCACGGGAGCAGGCATGACTGAAGCAGCAGATCCGTTCAAGGGCTACCGCGGGCGCGCCCGCGAGCGCCTGGAGGCGCTCGGCGTCAGGGTGTGGTCCGACGTCCGGCTGACGAACGACGCGGGCAGCGTCTTCGAGGGCGTCATCCTGCCGCGCTCGGGCTCGGTGGACGACGAGCACGTGGTGCTCAAGCTCAAGACCGGCTACAACGTCGGTGTCCACATCGACCGCATCGCCTCGGTGGAGGAGCTCGGCTACAAGGAAGCCGTCTACAAGATTCCCGAAAAGGAGTTCCCCTCCAGCCCGGAGCTTCCCCGAGTGACGCTGCTCGGCACCGGCGGCACCATCGCGTCGCGGCTCGACTACCGGACCGGCGCGGTGATCCCGGCCTTCACGCCGGGCGAGCTCTACGGCGCGGTCCCCGAGCTCGCCGATCTCTGCAACCTGACCACGAGAAAACTCTTCGGCGTGTTCTCCGAGAACATGGGCTGGCCCGAGTACGTCGTGCTGGCCGAGAACATCGGCCGCGAGATCGAGGCCGGGGCCGACGGCATCGTCATCGGCCACGGCACCGACACCATGGGCCACACCGCCGCGGTCCTGAGCTTCATGGTCCAGCAGTCGCCCGTGCCGATCGTCATCGTCGGCAGCCAGCGCTCGTCCGACCGGCCTTCCTCGGACGCGGCCCTCAACCTCATCCACGCGGTGCGGGCGGCAGCATGGGGCGACATCGCCGAGGTCCAGATCTGCATGTTCGGCCCCACCTCCGACCGCTACGGCCTGCTCCACCGCGGCACCCGCTGCCGCAAGATGCACTCCTCGTACCGCAGCACCTTCCGCACCGTCGGCGACATCCCGCTGGGCATGGTCAGCCGCG
>CAZMED010000396.1:0-3033 GCA_964565045.1 uncultured Thermoanaerobaculia bacterium | reverse complement strand
GGGTGGGAATTCCTCATTCCTCATTCCTCATTCCTAATTGTCCCGGTTGGCGGTACCCTGTTGCCCGCTCGTGGGGCCCCTGGAGGTCAACCATGCCTGTTCCTCTGCTCGATCTGACCCGTCAATACCGACCGTTGCGTGAGGCGTTCCGCCAGACCCTCGACCGGGTTTGCGAATCGCAGCGCTTCATCCTCGGCAGCGAGGTCGAGGATTTCGAGCGCGAAGCGGCCGCGGCGCTCGGCGTGGCGCACGCCGTCGGCGTGAGCTCCGGCACCGACGCGCTGCTCGAGGCGCTCATGGCGCTCGGCGTCGGCCCCGGCGACCAGGTCATCGTCCCCACCTTCACGTTCTTCGCCACCGCCGGGGTCGTGACCCGTCTCGGGGCGACTCCCATCTTCGTCGACATTGACCCGGTCGACTACTGCCTGAATCCGCGGCAGGTGCGCGACCGCATCGGCCCGCGGACCCGCGCCGTGGTGCCGGTCCACCTGTTCGGCCAGTCGGCCGACATGGGGGCCCTCATCGAGGCCGCCGGCCGGGTGCCGGTGGTCGAGGACTGTGCCCAGTCGTGGGGCGCCGACTTCGGAGGTCGCCAGGTCGGCTCGATCGGGATCATGGGCGCCTTCTCGTTCTTCCCCTCGAAGAACCTCGGCTGTTTCGGGGACGGGGGCATGATCACCACCGCCGACGAGGAGATCGACCGCCGCCTGCGCGAGCTCCGGATGCACGGCCAGTCGGGCCCCTACGAGCACCCTCTGGTCGGCGGCAACTTCCGCCTCGACGCGCTGCAGGCCGCGATTCTGCGCGTCAAGCTGCCGCACGTGGCGGGCTGGATCGATGGACGGCGCGCGAACGCCGAACGGTACCGGCACCTGTTCGCCGAAGCCGGGCTCGACGGCACGATCGGCCTGCCGGAGGCGGTGCCCGGTCGCGGGCACACCTTCAACCAGTACGTCGTGCGGGTGCCGCGGCGTGACGAGCTGCGGGCCTTCCTGAACGCGCGGGGCATCGGCTGCGCGGTCTACTATCCGCTGCCGCTCCACCTGCAGCCGTGCTTCGCCGGCCTCGGGCATGCCGAGGGCGACTTCCCGGTCGCGGAGAAGGCAAGCCGCGAGGTGCTGGCGCTGCCGGTGTTCCCCGAGCTCGAGGAGAGTGAGCAGCACGAGGTGGTGTCCGCAATCGAAGAGTTCTTCGCCAACTGATGCGGGTGCTGCTGATCTGCAGCCGGTTCCCGTGGCCGCCGTGGCGGGGGAATCAGGTGCGGACGGTGCAGTGGGCCGAGGCGCTTCGAGAGCACGAGGTCCGGCTGGTGTGCCCCGCCGTTCCCGACGGCACGATCCCCGCCCGGAACGTGCTGGTGACGCCGATCAGAAGCTCTCGATCCGCGGGTGGCGTCGGTCTCCTCCGGGCGGCACTCGATGGTCGTCCTCTGCAGGAGGGGCTCTACGACGGACCGGATGCTCGCCGCGCGGTCGCGTCCGCGATGCGCGAGCACGAGCCGGACGTGGTCGTCGTGCAGATGGTGCGATGCGCCTGGGCGCTCGAGGCCGCTCGGGCGGTGGCGACGTCCGTGCCGGTGATCTTCGACGCCATCGATGCCATGGGCCTGCATTTCGAGCGCGCGGCGCGGTCCTCTGCGCCATGGATGGCGCCCCTGTACCGAGCCGAGGCGCGCCGTTGCCGCCGCCGCGAGGCCTGGCTTGCCGACGGGGCGACGCTGACGGTCGCGGTCGCCGAGCGCGATCTGGTGGCGCTGGCGGTCACCCGGGGCCGCGGGCGCGTGATCGCGGTCTCGGCGCGGGCTGTCGAGCCCTTCGACCCGGGAGCCGCGGGCCCGGTGGTCCTGCTGTCGGGCAATCTCGGCTATCGGCCCACCTTGGAGGGAGCTCTCTGGTTCGCCCGCGAGGTCTGGCCCCGGCTTCGCAGCAGGGTGCCCGGTGCGCGCTGGGTGCTGGCCGGCGCCCGGCCGCCGGCGGCGGTGCGCCGGCTCGCTGACCTGCCGGGTGTCGAGGTCGCGGCCGACGTGGCCGAACTCTCCACCTACCTGGGGCGGGCACGGGCGGCGCTGGCCCCCATGGGCAGCGGCTCCGGGGTGCCGTTGAAGGTGCTGGAGGCGATGGCGGCCGGGGTCCCGGTGGTGGCCCATCCCTGGGCCGCCGACGGCCTCGCGGGGGAGGCCGCGGAAGCGGTCACGGTCGCCGACGGGCCCGAGGCGTGGGCCGAGGCCCTGGCGCGGCTCCTCGACGATGCTGCGGCAGCCCGCGCGCAGGGCGAACTCGGTCGTGCGGCCTGGCGGCGCCTGTACCACCCCGAGGTCGTCGCCGACCAGATCCGGTCCGTCGTCGCCGAAGCCGCAGTGTCTCGTTGAGAATTGAACCTTCGGCTCATCAGGAAATCCGTGGGATGGGCAACGGTGGAATTCGGAATTCGGAATGCCGCCCGCCCGCCCATTTCGGAATTCGGATTTCGAATTTCGGATTTCCACCCGCCCACCCGCTGAGCATGCGGCGGTGCAAGTCCACGGGGTCAACAGCGGCAGTGGCAGTGGCAGCCGCAGTGGCAGTCTCAGTGGCAGGAGCAGTGACAGTGGCAGAGGACAGCGACAGCGTCCACATGCGTTTGTGAGCACAATCCCGGTCATCCCCTCGGGTTGAGCAGCCGCCAGGTCATGGCGCGCACCTCGTCGAAGGTCGCCAGCACGGTGGCAGTACCACGCCCATCCAAGACCCCGGCGTGGGCCAGCAGGCGGAGATGGCTGTCCACCTCCTTGGCCGAGGCGTAGGCGATCCGCCAGAAGTGCTGCCGGTCCCGTCCGGACCGGCCCTGACCCTCGGCGAGGTTGGCCGGCACGGAGCTCGCGGAGCGGATCACCTGATCGGCGATCGACTTGAGGGGAGCCGGCACCCTCATGACGAGCTTGATCGCAGTGCCTGCAGCTTCCAGGGCCTTCGAGTGGGCAACGAGGTCGGTCGTCGTGCGGGCGTCGAGCATGGTCACCTCCGGGTCGTTCATAACCTCTTCTCAATGCCGGTG
>CAZMED010000395.1:0-3047 GCA_964565045.1 uncultured Thermoanaerobaculia bacterium | reverse complement strand
ATGTCGCCGATCTCGTCGAGGAAGAGGGTGCCGCCGTCCGCCTGCTTGACCTTGCCGATCCGCGAGCCGACCGCGCCGGTGAACGACCCCTTCTCGTGACCGAAGATCTCGCTCTCGAGCAGGGTTTCCGGAATCGCGACGCTGTTGACCACCACGAACGGGCGGCCTTGCCGCTTCGAGTGCTGGTAGATGGCGCGCGCCACGAGCTCCTTGCCGGTGCCGCTCTCGCCGCGGATGAGGACGGTCGACTCGGTCGGCGCGACCCGTCCGATCGTCTTGTAGACCTCCTGCATGGCCTTCGATCGACCGATCAGCGCGTCGCCGGCCGGCGCCCCGCCCTCCTGGTCGAGTGCCACCGGCGATCGCATGAGGCGGCCGGCCTCGAGGCCCTGCGAGATGGAGCGCAGCAGCTCGCCCTCGTCGTGGGGACCGAGAAAGTAGTCGAAGGCGCCGGCCTTGGTCGCTCCGATCGCCTCCTCGGTGCTGCCGGCCGAGGTCAGGACGATGGCGGGCATCTTCGGCTCGAGGTCGAAGATGGCGCCCAGCGCCTCGACGGCCGAGCGACCGCCGAGCGGCGTCACCACGATGACGAGATCGGGCGCCTGCGTCTGAACCACGCCGAGGCCGTGCTCCAGCGACGACGCGCCCACGACCCGCAGGTCGTGGTCGAGGAGCAGCGACTCGACGGCACGGACCTGTGCGGCGTCGTCGCTGATGACGAGCAGCCTGTTCACGGCTTCAGCTTAACCCGGTTACGGGCGGGCTGCAGCCCGATTCGGCGTGCGGCTCGAAGCCGCTCCAGGCACGTCCGCTCAGTAGCGGTCGAGATAGCGCTCGAGCTCCCAGTCGTGGATCTCCTTGATGTACTCGGCCCACTCGGTGCGCTTGTTGAACAGGAAGTGGTCGAAGATGTGGTCGCCGAGAGCCTCCCGCAGCAGCCCGTCCTTCTCGAGGTGGTTGAGCGCCTCGTCGAGGCTGGCGGGCAGCTGGACGATGCGGAGCCGCTTCTTCTCCCTCTGGCTCATGTCGAAGATGTTGCGGTTGACCGGCTCGCCGCAGTCGAGCCCGCGGTCGATGCCGTCGAGCCCCGACGCCAGCATCGCCGCGAAAGCCAGGTAGGGGTTGCAGGAGGGGTCGGGCACGCGGACCTCGCATCGGGTGCCGATGCCTCGCCGCGCCGGCACGCGGATCATCGGCGAGCGGTTCTTCTCCGACCAGGCGACGTTGACCGGCGCCTCGTAACCCGGCACGAGCCGCTTGTACGAGTTGACCAGCGGGTTGGTGATGGCGACGAAGGCACGGGCGTGCTCGAGCAGGCCGCCGATGTAGGCCCGGGCGATCTTCGACAGCTCCCACTCGCCCTTGGCGTCGTAGAAGGCGTTCTTGCCGCGGGGCGAGAACAGGGACTGGTGGACGTGCATGCCGGAGCCGTTGACGCCGGCCAGCGGCTTGGGCATGAAGGTGGCGTGGAGCCCGTACATGAGGGCCACCTTCTTGACCACGAAGCGGAAGGTGACGATGGCGTCGGCGGTGGAGACCGCATCGCCGTACTTGAAGTCGATCTCGTGCTGACCCGGCGCGACCTCGTGGTGGGCGGCCTCGACCTCGAACCCCATCGCCTCGAGCACCAGGGTGATCTCGCGCCGCGCCTCCTCGCCGAGGTCGCGCGGGCTGAGGTCGAAGTAGCCGCCGCTGTCGTGGGTCGCGGCGAGCGCCGCGCCGTTGTGGTCGCGCTGGAAGAGGAAGAACTCGGCCTCGGGCCCGGCCATCATCTTGAAGCCCATGCGCGCGGCCCGGTCGACGACCCGCTTGAGCGCGCTGCGCGGGCAGCCGGCGAACACCGACCCGTCGGGGTTGGCGATGTCGCACACCAGACGGCCCACCTTGCCGTGGTCGGTCTCCCAGGGGAAGACCTGGAAGGTCGCGAGGTCCGGCACCAGCAGCATGTCGGACTCCTCGATCCGCGTGAAGCCCTGGATCGAGGAGCCGTCGAACATGATCTGGCCGTCGAGGGCCTTCTCGAACTGGCTCGAGGGCACCTCGACGTTCTTGATGATGCCGTCGATGTCGGTGAACTGGAGGCGCAGGAAGTGCACGTTCTCCTTCTTGCAGCGGGTCAGGATCTCGGCGGCGGGCGTCGGCATAGTGAAGCCTCCTCGGTGTTCGTTTCGCGGATTCTGGGTGCTGTTCTGGCTAAAGTCAAGCAGAAATGTGCAATCTGAGCCAAAATTTCGGCGCAAAATGCGGATTCTTGAAATCGAGGCGCAACACCCGTTGTGCGAGCTCCGTCCGCTCGCGCCGCCTGCCCGCTGTCACGGTTGCTGCGCTCTGAACCTGCCGCTGCCACTGCCACCGAAGCTGCCACTGAAACTGAACCTGAACCCGGGCACGGAGACGGAGACGGGCACGGGCACGGGATCGGTTGCCGGGCGGACGTATACTCGACCGACGGAGGGATCATGAGCGAGAAACCGACCCGCGAGGAAGCCTGGGCCCTGCTCTGCGAGTTCACCGACAACCCGAGCCTGATCAAGCACGCGCTCGGGGTCGAGGCGGCGATGCGCGCGTACGCCCGTCACATCGGCGAGGACGAGGAGGCCTGGGGCATCGTCGGCCTGGTGCACGACTTCGACTACCAGCAGAATCCCACCGAGGAGACCCACCTCCACGTCGGCACCCGCATTCTGCGCGAGCGCGGCTGGCCCGAGGACTGGGTGCGGGCGATCGCATCCCACGCCGACTACATGGGTGTCCCGCGGGACACCCCGATGGCCCGCGCCCTGTTCGCGGTCGACGAGCTGTCGGGCTTTCTGAGCGCCGCGGCCCTGGTGCGGCCCGACAAGGCGATCGCCGAGGTCCAGGTGAAGTCGGTGAAGAAGAAGCTCAAGGACAAGGCCTTCGCGCGCGGCGTCAACCGGGACGACGTCTACCGCGGCGCCGAGGAGCTCGGCGTCGAGCTCGACGCGCACATCGCCTTCGTCCGTGACGCCATGGCGACGATCGCCGATGAGCTCGAGCTGCCGCCATCCGGTTAGTTTTACGGGGGG
>CAZMED010000394.1:0-3051 GCA_964565045.1 uncultured Thermoanaerobaculia bacterium | reverse complement strand
CGAGCGTCTTGAAGGCGTGCGAGAAGATCTCGGCGTTGGAGTAGGAGTCCTCGTTGCAGAGGGTTGCGGCGGGACGCGTCCAGGCGGCCAGCGGCAGCCGGTCCTGCGGGTAGGCGCGGGTCGAGGGATCGGCGCCGCGCGGCACGGTGTAGGCGTGGCGCTCGACCATCAGCACCGCCATCAGGTAGTCGGTGGTCCAGCCCCCGCCGTTGGAGCGCACGTCGATCAGAAGGCCCTCCCTGCCATTGGCGGCGGCGTAGAGCATGTGCTCGAACTCCTCGAAGGAGGGAGTGCTCATGCCCTGGATGTGGATGTAGCCGAGGCGGCCGCCCGACCACTCCTCGGTCAGCTGGCGGCGCTCGCGGACCCACTGCTGGTAGCGCAGCTGCCGCTGCTCCCAGTAGCTGACCGGGGTGACGACCACCGTACGCTCGGCCCCGTCGGCGGCCCGCACCCGGACCGGGGTGCGCCGGCCGATGGTGTCGGCGAAGAAACCGTAGACGTTGGCGCCGCTTGCGACCGCGGCGCCGTTGACCGCCAGCAGCCGCTCGCCGGGGACGATGGCGACGTCACGGCGCGCCGCGGGCGAGTCGGGGAGGACCTCGCGCACGAGGAGACCCCCGCCGTCCGCCGTGGGGTCGAATGTGACGCCGATGAAGCCGGTGTTGTCGCCGGGCGTGGCGGCGCGCCCGCGGGTGCCGGGCGGGTAGTAGCCCATGTGCGAGGCGTTGAGCTCGCCGAGCATCAGGTTGACGACATCGGCGAAGTCCTCTTTGGTGGAGGCCGCCAGCGCCCAGGGCCGGTACTTCTCGCGCTGCGCGGGCCAGTCGACGCCGTGGAAGTCGGGATCGTAGAAGCCGTGCTCGAGCGCCCGCCACGCCTCCTCGAAGACCGCTCCGCGCTCGAGCCTGGTGTCGACGACGTACCGGGCCTCGAAGGGGATCGGGTCGCCGGGCTCGCCGTCGAGGCCGACCCTCGCGATTTTTCCCTTGGCGTCGAGATAGAAAACCGTCGTGCCCTTGCGGTCGAAGACGTACTGTGAGGGCTCGGCGCCGTCCCCGGTCAAGCGCTCGAGGTCCTCGCCGTCCCAGCGGACCTTGTAGAGGTCGCGCTCGCCCTCGTGCTCGGCGGTGAAGACCACGGTCCTGCCGTCGGGGCTGACCCGCGCCCCGCGCTCGTCGCCCTTCAGCTGAGTGATCCGGTGGACGCGCTCCCAGAGGCGGTCGAATTCGACGGTGACCTCGGGCAGCTCGGGCGTCGGCTCGCGGTCGGAATCGTCGCCACCCTTCCCGGCCTTCTCCTCGGCGGCGGATTGCTCACTCCACAGCTTGAGCCACTCCGCCGGCGTGCGCTCGTGGTCGGCCCTCGTGAGCCAGACGCCCCAGATGTCGAACGTGTCGTCGGCGCGCTTCGCGGTCCACACGAGCCGGCGCCCGTCGGGCGACCACCGGGGCTCGAGGTCGTCGTCGGGGTGGCGGCTGAGGTTGTAGGCCTCGCCGCCGCGAACCGGAACGATGAAGATCTCCGAGTTGAAGTGCTCGTCGGGGATCGAGTAGGCGATCCAGCTCCCGTCCGGCGACCAGTCGAAGTCCGGCGCCTCCCAGTGGTCGAGGAGCACCGTCTCGGCGCTGCCCTCGATCGCCCGCACCACGAGCTGCCCCTGGCCGCGGATGAAGGCGAGACGGGTGCCGTCGGGCGAGATCCGGGCCCCGTACTCCTCGGCCGGGAACTCGGTCAGCCGGGTCTCCACGAAATCGAAGCTCTCCGGCCACGGCGTGTCCTCCGCCGATCTCCGCGCACGGTAGAGGTCGTTGTCGCCGCCACGGGACGAGCTGTAGACCAGGGCGGCGCCGTCGGGCGTCCACCGCAGATCACGTTCCCGCTCGGCGGTCGAGCTGATCTGCGCGGTCGGCGGCTTGGCGATCGCCTGGTCCTCCTTGGGGGTGATGGCGGTGACGAAGACATCGCCGTGCACGATGAACGCGGCGAGCTTGCCGTCCGGGCTCACGGCGAGCTCGTCGGCGCCGTCGCTGTCGGCGTGGCGCTCGACGGGGTTGCGGACCTGGTCGGCCGGCACCTCGATTCTCAGACGCCGGGCGGTGCCGCCGGAAGGCCGCACGGTCCACACCGCATCCTCGAACTCGTAGGCGATGAGGCTGCCGTCGGCCGCCGCGCGCGGAAAGCGCACCGCCGAGCCGTCGTGGAAGCTGAGCTGGGTGGCCGCGCCGGTTTCGAGGTCGAGGCGGAAGACATTCTTGCGCCCGCTGCGCGAGGACAGGAAGGCGAGTGCGCCGTCGCCGATCCACGACGGTCGGTCGTCGTCGCCGTCGAAGTCGGTCAGCTTCGAGTAAGACCCGTCGGCGCTTCGCAGCCACAGGTCGCGGCTCGCCGGCCCCCGGTAGCCGCGCCGGGTCCACTTGGTCTGGCCGCGTACGAAGACCAGACTCTCGCCGGAGGGCGAGTAGGCGGCGGCCTCGCCGAAGGCGTCCTGGGCGAGGGCGGGCGTGCCGCCGGTCACGGGGACCGTCCACAGCTGCGAGCCCCACTTGACGCCCTCGGCGCGGTTGGAGCTGAAGAGGACGGCGAGCCCGTCCGGACTGAAGTCGCAGGGCTCGTCCGCGGTCGAGGCGAAGGTGAGCCGGGTCGGCGGCGCGCTGCCGTCGGCGGGCATCACGAAGACGTCGTCGTTGCCGTGGCGGTTCGAGGCGAAGGCCAGCAGCCGTCCGTCGCGCGACCACGTCGGGAAACGCTCGACGGCGGGGTGGGCCGTGAGGCGGCGAGCGGCGCCGCCGTCGGCGGCGACCAGCCACAGATCGCCCTGCCACGCGAACGCGATCCGCGAGCCGTCCGGCGACGGTGCGGGGTGGCGGGGCAGCGCGGCCTCGATGGCGGGCAGCGCCGAGGCGGCGAGCAGGACGACGACGGCGAGCAGCGCGATGCGACGGGACATGAAGCTCCTCCTGGTGGTGGTCGGACGGGTGCACCGCGCGGAAACCGCCCCGGTGCCCTCGGGGCAGATTACCAGGACCGCCGTGCTACCCTGACCGCCGG
>CAZMED010000393.1:0-3065 GCA_964565045.1 uncultured Thermoanaerobaculia bacterium | reverse complement strand
GCCGCCAAGGACGCGCCGCCGGAGGTGACCCCGGAGGGTCTGCACCTGCAGAAGCACACGAAGTCGCGGCTCGTCTACGTGCGTCCCGGCGCGTCCCTCGCCCAGTACAAGCGGGTCGCGATCCTCGACTGCCTGGTGGAATTCGAGAAGGACTGGCAGCGGGACTACAACCGGAGCCGCGTCGGGCTGGCCGAGAAGGTCAGCGACGACGACGTCGAGCGCATGAAGTCGGGACTCGCGGAGGAGTTCAAGAAGGTCTTCGCCACGGAACTGCAGGACAAGGGCGGCTACGAAGTCGTCGGCGTCGCGGCGCCGGATGTCCTGGTGCTGCGCCCCGCGCTGATCAACGTCGAGGTCAACGCGCCGGACCTCATGTCGCCGGGTTGGGGACGGACGGTCGTGCGCTCCGCCGGGCAAATGACGCTTTTCCTCGAGCTGTGGGATTCCACGTCCTCGACGTTGCTGGCCCGCGTGCTGGACGCCCAGGAGGCGGACTCCGGCATGGCCCAGGTCGCGAGCCGGGTCTACAACAAGGCCGAGGCGGATCGCGTCCTTCAGGAGTGGGCCTCCGAGCTGCGAAAGCACCTCGATGCGGCGCAGAAGGGCTCCGCGACACCTTGAAGAGGCTGCACGCGCCGGCCGGCGGTTGATCCGGACGCCGGCCGGACCGCCGGCCCGACGTGACTCAGAAGCTATAGCCGATCGACGTGGCCGTCCCGTAGTCGAACTGCGAGTTGGCCTCGACGCCGGGCTGGCTGTCGTAGTTGCCGTAAAGGCTGAGTTCGAAGTACAGGTCGTCGACGACCTCCCAGCGCACGTAGAGATTGGCGTCGCTGCGCACGCGACCGGCCTCCGTCAGGCTGGGAATCAGCGCGAGCGTGAAGTCGACGTCCGCGTTGAGCGGGTTGAAGCGGTAGTAGGAATAGCTCGTGCCGATGATCGCATCCACGCTGTGTCGCTTCGGCTCGCCCGAGTACTGCTCGTCGTTGGCGGCCAGGCCGGCGAGTATCGACCATTCCTGGTGCGGGTCCTGCTTCACGTAGTAGCCGATCCCGCCTGCCAGCGAGGTCCGCAGGTCGAGGCCGAGTTCGGTGTTGGACTCGAACCGCAGGCGGCCGAGGTAGTACTTCTTCCGCGCCAGGAATCGGCTGTAGGAACCGGAGAAATCGTACACGGTCGCATCGGGGCCGGACTGCGTCGTGACGTTGGCCGAGCCGTCCAGCTGCCACTGGCGGACGTCGGTGCGCGAGCGCAGCTGGCCATTGAAGGCCAGGGTCTCGACGTCGCTCGCCTTGGTGAAGTTGTAGCCCAGTGAGAAGTTGCCCTTCAAGCGCTTCAGGAGCTCGCCGCGCTCGATCGGGTCGATGCGGGCGATTTCCTTCAGTGCCAGCAGCTGCTGCCCCGAGTCTTCGTCCTGCACCGCGATGTGCGCGACCCGTTCCTCGGGCGCCGAGCCGAAGTGACGCTCGCCGCTGAGCAGCTCGACCTGCAGGTACTGCCTCGTGCTCAGCGCACGGACCCTCTCCCACCTGACGCCGACGGTGTCCATCGTGTCGGTGCTCACGGTGAGGACGCCCTGGGAGAGCCCCTTGATCTCGCCGGTCAGCCGGTCACCGTTGTCGAGCTCGATGACGTCGGTCTTCGGGGCGGCCTGGACCGTCCCGAACGTGAGCAGGCAGGACAGCATGACCATGACCCGCTGGGCGATTCCCGGCGTGGGCCCATTGCACGCGGCAGCCTGGAGGACCGTATCTTTCATCACTTGCTTCCCGAACAATGGGTCCGCCGGCGGACTCGCGCCGGTATCGACCTCGATTATCCGTTCGCGACCAGAAAGCCGCTGTAAGCGCGGGCCGAAGCAAGTTGCCCGGTCGGGACAGTTGTGGAACGATTCGTGACATGGCGATGCGTGAAGCGACGGTTCGCAAGCCCGTGCGTGCTGGCCACGGTACCGCCGGCGAGCGCGCACACCTGTCGGCCTTTTCCGGAATACCGGATCTGCTGGAGAGCTTCGACATCCCGAGCGCGTCGCTGCTGAAGCGCTACGGCTGGACGGACGCCGACCTGTGCGATCCCGATTGCACCGGCAGCTTCAGGGACATGAGCCGCCTGCTCGAGGACTGCATGCGGGCGACCCGGTGCCCGTACTTCGGACTGTTGCTCGGCTGCACCGCGGGCCTGTCCTCGTTGGGCCTGGTCGGCCGGCTCGCCCGGCACTCGCCGACCGTCGGGGAGGGGCTCGCTGTACTGGGCGAGTACTTCTCGCTGCACGATACCGGCGGCAACGTCGACGTCACGATCGAGTCGGGTTCGGCGACCTTGACCTACACGCTCCACGCGACGGGGATTGCCGCGCCCGACCAGGTGCACGACTTCCTGGCGGGCACCATGGTCAACGTCCTGCGCCAGCTCTGCGGGGCGGACTGGCGACCCTCGCTCGTCATGCTGCCGAGGAAGCGGCCGTCCAGGCTGGCGCAATACCGGACGTCGCTCGGTGATTCGCTGCAGTTCGATTCTGCCCGGACCGCGGTGGTATTCCCGGTGCGTCGGCTCGAACAACCGGTCGCGGGGGCGGATCCGCTGCTGCGCCGGCTGCTGCTGCGCGAGGTGTGCGCGGGGTTCGAGAACCAGGGGCCCATGGTCCGCGCCGACGTGCGGCGGGCCATCGTGGCCCTGCTGCACGAGAGGCGCTGTTCGCGCCGCGAGGTGGCCGGCGCGCTCGGCCTGCACGAGCGCACGCTCTGCCGCTGCCTGCAGGCATCCGGTACGACGTTCCAGCAAATCCTCGATGAGGTCCGGTCCGAGCTGGCGGAACAGCTGCTTCGCAACACGCACGCGCCGATGTCGGAGATCTCCCGGGAACTCGGCTTCCGCAGCCCGACGGTGATGGCCCGCGCCTTCCGGCGTTGGCACGGTATATCGCCGCGCGAGTACCGAAGCGGCTTGCGGCGCCCTCACTAGGCCCGTCCGGCGCCTGCCTGCGCCCAGTCCGGTCCCGCGCCGTCCGCGGCGGCGCGAAACGTCCCGGTCCTGTCCCATCCTGTGGCATTGCTGCGGGTTGCCCG
>CAZMED010000392.1:0-3095 GCA_964565045.1 uncultured Thermoanaerobaculia bacterium | reverse complement strand
GGCTTCGCCACCGCCGCCACCGCCTCGGTGCAGACCAACTCCGACGGCGCCGACCTCGGGGCGATCGGGTTCCCGCAGGCAGAGATCGCCTTCAACGCCGTGCGCGGCACCCTCTCGAGCCCGGTCGCCAGCTCGAACGGCGCCGCCGCCACCCCCTTCACCGCCACCGACCAGGGCATCGGCTCCGTGACCGCGGTGCTCGACAACGCGGACGCCACGGCCACGCTGCTGGTCACCGAGGACGGCGCCGTCACGGTGCGGTCGGTGGCGGAGACCGGCACCACGCCGACCCTTCTCGACAACGACTACACCCGCGTCAACAACCTGGTGCAGATGGTGGGCGACGGCGTGACGGTGCGGCTCGAGGGCACTTTCGACTGGACCGAGAGCTTCGCCGACATCGCCTGGAGCCGGGGCTCCGACGGCATCGCCGACACCGGCGACGACTACGCCATCGCGGCCCCTGCCGGCTTCGAGGACGTCACGATCGGCGCCGCAGAGCCGGGCGGCGCCGTGATCCAGGGCCCGGGCGACGTCCCCACTCTCGACTTCGAGACCTTCCTCGGGATGTGGGACGGCAGCTACTTCGGCTGGACCGTGGAGAACCTCGACATCCGCGGCTTCGACTGGTCCATCGCCATGTTCTTCACCACCGGAGCCGACTTCCACGGCCTCAGCATTCTCGACAACCGCATCGAGATGCCGGCCGACAAGCCGGGCAACTACGGTGCCGACATCGGCGAGCCGTGGCAGAACGTGGGCATCCACATGGCGGGCGGTTTCGACCAGACCGTCGCCGGCAACGAGATCGTGATTCCCGGCGATGCCCTCGCCGACACCTCGGACCCTGAGACACCGCTCAAGGCGGCGTCGGTGGCACTGCAGTCGAACACCCACGGGGGCTCGCGCTACGACGGGCTGCGCATCGTCGACAACACGATCCGCATCACCGGCGCCCAGTCGGCGGATCCGGAGTGGGTCTACGGCATCTGGGAGAACGGCCACGCCCACACATCGGACATCGAGATCAGCGGCAACTCCTTCGTCAACGAGCACCCCGGCAACGATCCCGCGCTCAACCTGCAGCGCGCCTTCCGGGTGACCTCGCACTCCTCGGAAACCACCACGGTGGCGTACGCCGGCAACACCGTCATCGGCGCCAACATCGGAATCCACTGGATCGGCGACAACTACACCAGCGGGCCGACTGCAGGACTGTGGCCTGTGGTGGTGGAAAGCAACACCCTGCTCGGCAACGGCACCGCGGTGTGGGTCCACACCGACGGGCTGGAGCCGCCCGACAAGGCGGCGGCTGCGAAGATCGAGGAGCTCTCCGACCTCCGCAAGGCAGTGCTGCGCTTCAACCGCCTCGTCGGCAACGCCGTCGGCGTGCGCTCGGACGACGCCGAGGTGACGGCGCGCGACAACTGGTGGGGCTGCAACGAGGGGCCCAATGCCACCGACTGCGACACCGCAGTCCTCAACGGGAGCTATGGTTTCCTCGACACCGACACCTGGATCGAGCTCGGGCTGTCAGCGGTGCCCAGCCAGGTGCAGATCGGCGGCTCGTCCGTCGCCACCGCGGTCCTGCAGTCGAACGCCGACGCCAAGAACGGTCTCGTCACGCCTCCGGTTCCGGACGGCACACCGGTGAGCTTCGCCGCCACCGGCGGGGTCATGAGCCCTCCATCGGGCGAGACGCTGCAGGGATCGGCTGCCAGCACTTACACGGCCGGCACCACCGTGGGCGACGACTTCATCAGCGCGACCGTCGACTCGGAGACGGTTTCGGTCGAAATGAGCGTCGTCGCCTGGGCGGATCTCGGCATCAGCGCGACGCCGGAGTCCCAGTTCCTCGACGACGGCGAGGTCGCGGCCCTCACCGTCACCGTGACCAACGACGGGCCGCTGGCGGCGCCGTCCTCGGCCGTCACGGTCAACCTCCCGGCCGAGCTGAGCGGGGTCGCGTGGACCTGCGCCGGCAGCGGCGGCGGCGTCTGTACCGCTTCCGGAACTGGCGACGTCGACGACGTGGTCGACCTGCCGGTCGGGGCGAGCGTGGTCTACAGCCTCAGCGGCAACGTACCCGATCCCTTCGCCGGCACGCTCCAGCTCACGGCATCCGTGGCGCCGGCGGCGGGCCTCACCGACCCCGACACCGACGACAACAGCGACACCGCTCAGATCGTGGCCGTCGAGTCCCTCTTCGAGGACGACTTCGAGAGCGGCGACACGACCCTGTGGAGCTCGACCGTCGGCCTCGCGCCCTGAGCCGCGGTTCTTCGAGGCATCGGACGGCCGTCGCCGGTGGGCGGCGGCCGTCCTTCGTATTCACGTCCGGGAGCATCGCGGCAGCAGCGCACCCAACGTCGCAACGTCAGAACGTGGAGCGTTCCGTCCACCCGCCCGGTGCCGGACCGAAGAACTTCGTTGAAGTCCCGTCCGATGGAGGCGGGTGCCTCAGCGCAAGCCATCGCGGCGTCGGTGTCCGCTGTCGTCCGCGCGCCGGCACGTCGGTTGAGATCGGGTCCGGGTTCGAAACCGGGGTCGAAATCGCGCGTTCGAGGATATGATCGCTTCAACAGAAAAGGAGCGACGTTCATGAAAGGCGACCCGATCGATCGACGGACGTTTCTCGCGGCCTCCGCCAGGACCGGCATCGGCTTGTGCGGCCTCTGCGGCTGCTTCGCCCGCTTCGCAGTCGCGGATGAGAAGGTCCCCATCGACCCCAGGAAGCTCAATTACTGCGGCTACATCTGCCCTGAGGACTGCAAGTTCCTCAGGGGGACCCTCGACAAGGACGAGGAGCTGAAGCAGATCGCGTGGGCGGTGTGGAAGATCGAGGAGCGGTACGGCATCCCCTATAAGCGCAAGCTCGCGTTCTGCTACGGCTGCAAGACGGCCGACAAGCCTGAGGGCGTGGTGGTTTCGAACTGCGGCGTGCGGGCCTGCGCCAGGGACAGGGAGCTCGACTGCTGCATCGAGTGCTCCGAGCTCGAGAGCTGCGAGAAGGACCTGTGGCGCCGCTTCCCGACCTTCAAGCAGCAGATGATCGAGATCCGCAAGGATTACCTCGAGCAGATCGGGGCGTGACG
>CAZMED010000391.1:0-3113 GCA_964565045.1 uncultured Thermoanaerobaculia bacterium | reverse complement strand
CTCGATCTCCACCGTGACCTCGTCGCCCGCATGGAGCGGGCTGACACCGGCTGGGGTGCCGGTGAGGATGACGTCGCCGGGCTCGAGGGTCATCACCTTCGAGATGTAGGCGATGAGGTGGGAGGGGGTGAAGACCATCTGCGAGGTGCGCGCACGCTGTCTGATCCCGCCGTTCACCCGGCACGCGAGCTCGAGGTCGGAGACCTCGGCTTCGGAGAGACCGGTGACGATCCACGGGCCGAAGGGGCAGAAGGTGTCGAAGCCCTTGCCCCGGGTCCACTGGCTGTCGGCGCGCTGCAGGTCGCGGGCGGTGACGTCGTTCGCGCAGCTCACGCCGAGCACGTGCTCGAAGGCGCGCTCCTCGGGAATGTCGCGCCCCCGGCGGCCGATCACCACCGCGAGCTCGCACTCGTGCTCGACCTGGCGTGACAGCGACGGGAGCATGATCGTGTCGCCCGGCCCGATCACCGACGAGGGCGGCTTGAGGAAGAGCAGGGGCTCGGTGGGGACTGCGGAGCCGTGCTCGGCCGCGTGCTCCACGTAGTTGCGGCCGACGCAGACGATCTTCGACGGCGCAACGGGCGCCAGGAGGCGGATCGATCCGAGCTCGTCCCGTGCCGCGCCCGGGCGCTGCCGCCCTTCGAACGGTCCATCCGGCAGGTCGAGCAGCTGCCCGTCCTCCTCGACCACCCACACCGGCCCCGTCGCAGTCGAAACCCGTCCGATCTTCATACGCCCCCCTCCCGGCGCATTATGCCTCGGCAGGCGCCACCGCTCCCTCCATACGCGCTCCTTCGGCGTGCTGGCGAACGATCTGTCAGTGCGGTCAGGCTCAGCCGGCGCTCTTTGCTGTCCCGAGCCCGAGCCCGTTCCCGTTGCCGCTCCCGAGACTCTCGACCTCCTGAGAGGGAGCGTGTCATGTTCTCCGACTTCGAGCTGACATCGTTGGTAAGGTCGATCCCTCAGAAGAACCCGAATCTTCGATCGCGGTCAAGGCAACGGGCTCGGGCTTGATGAGCCTCCTCTCAGGTCATGTTAGCGCCCATGCCGCTCGCTCCCCCTCCGCCGCGCTCCGCATCGCAGGATGTTTGCAAGCCCTCCTCCGGGCAACGACCTGGGGATGCATCGCGCGCGGTCGGCTGTATGATGCCCGCCGTGCCGCACGACCTCGCATCCCGCAGGTGGCTGATCCTGGCCTCGACGGTGCTGAGCTTCTTCTCGGTCGGCATCACCTTCTTCGCGGTGCCGCCCCTGATCCCGGAGCTGGTGGCGCGCTTCGGGCTCAGCCACCTCGCCATCGGCATCCTCATGGGTTCGATCTCGGTGCCGGCGATCCTGTTCTCGATCCCGCTCGGCGCCGCCATCGACCGTTGGCCGGCGCGCGCCGCCGGCAACGTGGCGCTCGGGCTGATGGCAGCCGGCGCCGCGCTCTTCGCCCTCGCCCCCGGGTACGGCGCGCTCATGGTGGGGCGGATCCTGTTCGGGGTGGGCGGCCTCGCCATCAACCTGCTCCTCGCCCGCCTCGTCACCGCCGCGTTCGCCGGCCGCGAGCTGGCGCTCGCCATGGGCGTCTTCAACGCGGTCTATCCGGCTTCCATGATCCTCATGTTCTCACTCCACCCGGCGCTCCAGGCCGCGCTCGGATGGCGCGGCGAGCTCGGCGCGCTGGCGGTGATGGTGGTGCTCGCCATTCCTCTCCACAACCTGGCCGTCCCCAGAGGACTCCGCGGCGAAACGGGTCCGAGGACGGGTACGACCGAGCCCTGGGCCGGCCCGGAGCTGATCGCGCTCGCACTGTCGTGGATGCTGTTCTTCGCAGCCTACGCCTCGATCTTCACCTTCGCGCCCGAGTGGGCCGGCGGCGGCCCGACGGCGCTCCTCACCGTGAGCCTGATTCCGCTGGTCGCGATCTTCCTGAGCCCGGTTGCGGGGATTCTCATCGACCGCAGCGGCCGCGCCGCGCGCTGGGTGGCGGCGGGGCAACTGATCCTCGGCGCGACCCTGGCGGGGATGGCCTGGCGACTGCTGCCGCCCGCCCCGGCGATGCTCCTGGTGGGCGTGACATTCGCCACCGTCGCGACCGCGACCTACGCCCTGCCGGGCAGCCTCGTGCCCGCCGCCAGGGTCGGCTTCGCCTTCGGCTTCATCACCGCCTTTTCGAACCTCGGCAATCTGGTCGGGCCGGCCGTGACCGGCGCCATCCACGACCGCACCGCGAGCTGGACCCTTGCCTGGGCGCTGCTCGCGGCGGGTGCTCTCGCCGGCGCCTGTGCCGCGGCCCGGATCGCCCTCACAGAAAATCGAGCTGCGGGACCTTCGGAATGAGGCCCTCGGCGAAGGCGCGTTCGAGAAATACCGACATCGCGCGGCGGCCCCTCTCCCCGTAGTCCACCGTCAGCTCGTTCACGTACATGCCGACGAAGCGGTCGGCCTGATCGAGGTCGAGGCCGCGCCCGTAGTCCAGGGCATAGTTCAGCGCCTGGCTGCGGTGTACCAGCGAATACTCGATCGACGCCTTGAGCAGCGCGGCAGTCTGCCGGCAGACCTCCTCGCCGAGGTCGCGCCGGATCACGTTGCCGCCCAACGGCAACGGCAGGCCGCCGGTCTCAGCGGCCCACCACTCGCCGAGGTCGACGATCTTGGCGAAGCCCTCGTCCTGCCAGGTGAGCTGGCCCTCGTGGATGACCACGCCGGCGTCCACCCCACCGTTCTGCACCGCCGGCATGATCTCGTCGAACCCGTAGCTCACGGTCTCGAGGGCGGGGTTCCACATCTTCAGTGCCAGCGCCGCCGAGGTCAGGCGCCCCGGGATGGCGACCTTCATGGCCTCCAGCTGACTCGCGTCTGCGGGTTCGCGGGCCACCAGGACCGGTCCGTAGCCGTCGCCCATGGAGGCGCCCGAGCCGAGCAGGGCGTAGCGCTGGTCGAGGTGGGCGTAGGCGTGGATCGAGACCGCGGTGACCTCGTAGGTGCCGTTGAAGGCCTCCCGGTTGAGGGTCTCGATGTCGGCCAGCACGTGCTCGAAGCGCAGGCCGCCGGTGTCGATCAGATCCTTGGCCAGGGCGTAGAACATGAAGGCGTCGTCGGAGTCCGGCGAGTGCGCCACGCGGATC
>CAZMED010000390.1:0-3114 GCA_964565045.1 uncultured Thermoanaerobaculia bacterium | reverse complement strand
TGCTACGGCTCGACCTGCTCGAGGAGCTGGAGGAAGTCGTCGTAGGGCATGGCCTGCCAGCTCTCGGCCGACACCGCACCTTCGGCGCGCGAGATGAGCGACACCTTGTGCGCGGTTTCCACCGACGGCGCGTCGTAGATGTCCATGAAGTCGTAGGGGCCGAGGATGGCGTAGTGGGCCACCCAGTCCACCTCGGGGCAGGCGGTCTTGACCTTCTTGAGCCACGCGCGGCCCATGGCGCGGCGGACCTCGGCGTCGCGCAGGCTCTCCGGGGCGAGTCGAGTCATGAGAACGAATCGCGGCATGGGGCACCTCCATCAGGGTGTGGTGCCATCCAAGATAATCCCTCGCGTCGGCAAACGCACGGCCCGGGCCCCCCTCTGCGTCCGAGCCCGCGTCCGCGAGCTCGTCGTACAATCGACCCCACATGAAACGAACCCTGTTCGCGCTCCTGCTGCTCGCCCCGGTGCTGCCACCGTCGGTCTCCCATGCCGACGGTCCCATCTCCATCGACGAGTTTCTCGAATCCGGTGGCCGCACCAGGGTCATCGCCCACCGCGGCTTCTCGGGAGCGGCGCCCGAGAACACCATCGCCGCGATCCGCGCCGCCGTCGACATCGGCGCCGACATGGCCGAGGTCGACGTCACCCTGTCCGCCGACGACCGCGTCGTGGTGATCCACGACGACACCCTCGACCGCACCACCGACGGCCGCGGCGCCGTCTCCGGCCTCACCCTGGCCGAGCTGCAGCGGCTCGATGCCGGCAGCTGGTTCGCGCCACGCTTCGCCGGCGAGCGCATCCCCACCCTGGAGGCGGTGCTCGCCGAGGTGAAGGGCAAAATTCTCCTCAACGTGGAGATCAAGTCCGAGGCCGTCCAGCGAGGCATCGTCGGCCACGTGGTGGCTGCCGTCCGCGACCGCGGCATGACGGGTCAGGTGATGGTCTCGTCCTTCTCGCCGGCTGCGCTCGAGCAGACACGGCTGGCGGCGCCGGAGATCCGGACCGCGGTGCTCTTCGATCCGGATGTCCACAAGGGTCGCGATCCCGTCGACATCGTGCGCGGGCTCGGCGCGTCGGCGTTCAACATCAAGCAGGCACGGCTCACGCGGACGATGCTGAAACGCTGCCGCGAAGCCGGCATCCCGGTGGCCGTCTACACGGTCAACTCGGTGCGGCGGCTGCGAAAGGTCGTGGACCGGGGCGTGCACGCAGTGTTCACGGATCACCCAGAGAGGATGGCGGAGGTGTTGTGGGCAGTGGACTCCGGTAGGCGTCCAGCCGTTCCGACACCACGTGCAGCACCCGACGCATTTTCGGGCACGGACACGGAGACGGAGACGGGAACGGGCTCGGCGACTCCGGTTTTCGTCATGGGGGTGCCATGAGCCGACGCAGGACGAAGATCGTGTGCACCCTGGGACCGGCCACCGACTCGGCCGAGGGAATCCGGGCGCTGCTCGAGGCGGGCATGGACGTGGTCCGGCTCAACTTCTCGCACGGCGAGCGCGAGACGCACCGCGCCACTATCCGCCGCATCCGTGAGGTGGCGGAGGAGTTCGGTCGGCAGACCGGTATCCTTCAGGACCTCGGGGGCCCCAAGATCCGCCTCGGCGAGCTCCCCGAGGAGGGCGTGGACCTGATCACCGGGGAGAGGGTTGCCCTCGGCGTCGAGGGTCAGGCGCCGGACGGGGCGCTGCCGGTGGGCTACCCCTATCTGCTCGAGGACGTACGCCGCGGCGAGAGCATCCTCCTCGCCGACGGCCTCGTGGAGCTCGAGGTCGAGGAGGTCAAGGCCGACCGTCTGGTCTGCGCCGTCCTCAACGGCGGTACCGTCACCTCGCGCAAGGGCGTCAACCTGCCGCATGCGGAGCTGCGGGTGGCGGCCTTCACCGACAAGGACCGCGAAGACCTCGAGGTTGGGCTCGAGGAAGGGGTCGACTTCGTGGCCCTGTCCTTCGTGCGCCACGAGCGCGACCTCGCTCCGGTGCGCGAGCGACTCGACCGCCTCGAGCTGCCGCCGATGCTGATCGCCAAGATCGAGAAGCCGCAGGCGGTGGAACGGCTGGAGCCGATCCTCGGGGCGGTGGACGGCGTCATGGTGGCGCGCGGCGACCTCGGTGTGGAGATGCCGCCGGAGCGGGTGCCGATGGTGCAGAAGACCATCATCGCCGCCGCCCGCCGGGCCGGCCGGCCGGTAATCACCGCCACCCAGATGCTGCGCTCCATGGTGGACAGCCCGCGGCCCCTGCGCGCCGAGGCCTCGGACGTGGCCAACGCGGTGCTCGACGGCACCGACGCGGTCATGCTCTCGGAGGAAACGGCCGTCGGGAGGTTCCCGGGCGAGGCGGTGCGGGTCCTCGACCGCGTCGCCCGCGAGGCCGAGCCGGCGCTCGACCACCGGCACATGCTGGTCGATTCGGAGTCCTCGTGGGTGCCCGAGCTCACCGGCGCCATCAGCCGGGCCGCCTGCGAGCTCGCGGCCTCCATCGGCGCCGCCGCCATCGTCACCACCACCGCGTCCGGGGCGACCGCACGGCTGGTGGCGCGGCTGCGGCCGCGCGCGCCCGTGCTCGCCATGACCACATCGCAGCCCGCGGCCCGCCAGCTGGCGCTGTCGTGGGGCGTGACCCCGGCGGTCGCCGAGCTCGGCACCGACGGCGAGGCGATCACTGCCGCCGTGCGCCGACAGCTCGAGATCCACCGCCTCGGGACCAGCGGCGACCGCGTCGTCGTCACCGCCGGCCTGCCGCTCGGCGGCTCGGGCACGACCAACCTGATCCGGGTGCTGGAGCTGGAGTAGAGGCGGAATTTCGGATTTCGGATTTCGGATTTCGGATTTCGGATTTCGGATTTCCGCCCACCCACCCGCTGAGCATACGGCGGTGCAGGTCCACAGGTTCAACAGCTTCCGGGACAGTGGCAGTGGCAGTGGCAGTCACAGTGGCCGGAGACAGTGGCAGTGGACCGCAACAGCCTCCAGGCGGGCGCGCGAGCCCGACCCCGCTCATCCCCTCGGATTGAGCAGCCGCCAGGTCATGCCGCGGTCGCGCCGCCTGCTCGCTGTCACGGGCGCTGTCCTCTGTCACTGAAACTGCCACTGAGACTGTCACTG
>CAZMED010000389.1:0-3128 GCA_964565045.1 uncultured Thermoanaerobaculia bacterium | reverse complement strand
CACCATGGAGGAGTTCCAGAGGCTCTACCGGCTGTCGCTGGACGACCCCGAGACCTTCTGGTCCAGGCAGGCCGAGCGCCTGACCTGGTTCCACCCGTGGGACACGGTCTTCGACAGCGACTACACGAACGTGGACTTCGCGTGGTTTCTGGGCGGCCGCCTCAACGCCTGCTACAACTGCGTCGACCGCCACCTCGGCGAGCGCGGCGACCAGGACGCCATCATCTGGGTCAAGGACGAGCCCGGCGAGTACCAGCACATCACCTACCGCCAGCTCAAGCACCAGGTGAGCCGCGTCGCCAACGTGCTGCGCTACCACGGCGTGCGCCGGGGCGACCGGGTGTGCATCTACATGCCCATGATCCCCGAGCTCGCCTACACCATGCTCGCCTGCGCCCGCATCGGCGCCGTCCACTCCATCGTCTTCGGCGGCTTCTCCGCGGAGTCGATCCGCGACCGCATCCTCGACGCCGGCGCGAGGGTCGTGGTCACCGCCAACGAGGGGCTGCGCGGCGGGCGCAGGCTCCGCCTCAAGGACACGGTGGACCGCGCAGTCGACGGCCTCGACCTCGTGGACACGGTGCTCGTCGCGCGGCGCACCGCCGCCGAGGTCCCGATGCGGCCGGGGCGCGACTTCTGGCTCGACGAGGAGTGCCGCCGGCAGCGCTCCACCTGCACCTACGAGTGGCAGGGCTCCGAGGACCCGCTGTTCATCCTCTACACCTCGGGATCGACCGGCAAGCCCAAGGGCGTGCTCCACACCACGGGCGGCTACATGGTCTACGCCGCCACCACCCACCACTACGTCTTCGACCACCGGCCCGGCGACATCTACTTTTGCGCCGCCGACATCGGCTGGATCACCGGCCACTCCTACATCATCTACGGGCCGCTGGCGAACGGCGCGACCACCGTGATGTTCGAGTCCGTCCCCACCTACCCCGACGCGGGACGCTACTGGCAGGTGGTCGACGATCTCGGGGTCACCATCTTCTACACCGCACCGACCGCCATCCGCGCCATCGCCCGCGCCGGCGACGAGCACGTGACCCGGTACTCGCGGCAGTCGCTGCGCATTCTCGGCACTGTGGGCGAGCCCATCAACCCCGACACCTGGCGCTGGTACCACGACGTGGTCGGCAACGGCCGCTGCGCGGTGGTCGACACCTGGTGGCAGACCGAGACCGGCGGCATTCTCATCACCCCGATGCCCGGCGTGACCGCCGCCAAGCCCGGCTCGGCCACCCTGCCCTTCTTCGGCGTCAAGCCGCTGGTGGTGGACGACCAGGGCACGATCCTCGATGGCAACGGCATCACCGGCAACCTCTGCATCGCCCACGCCTGGCCCGGCCAGGCACGGACAGTGTGGGGCGACCACGAGCGCTTCGGCGAGACCTACTTCACGCGCTTTCCGGGTCTCTACTTCACCGGCGACGGCTGCCGGCGGGACGAGGACGGCTACTACTGGATCACCGGCCGGGTCGACGACGTGATCAACGTCTCCGGCCACCGCCTCGGCACCGCCGAGGTGGAGAGCGCCCTGGTGGCCCACGAGACCGTGGCCGAGGCCGCAGTGGTGGGCTTTCCGCACGAGATCAAGGGTCAGGGGATCTTCGCCTATGTGATCCTGACCGCCGAGGCCGAGCTCAACGGCGATGCCGGCGAGATCGTCGGCGCCCTCAAGGAGCAGGTCCGGCACGTCATCGGACCGGTGGCGACGCCGGACGAAATCCTGGTCGTACCCGGCCTGCCCAAGACCCGCTCGGGCAAGATCATGCGACGCATCCTGCGCAACATCGCCGCCGGACAGTACGACGACATGGGAAACATCACCACGCTCGCCGACCCCGAGATCGTCGACCAGCTGGTCGGGCTGCACCGGGAGCTGGTCAGCGGCTGAGTGGTACCCGGGATCGCGCGCTCGGCGAGCGGCTCGCGCCCCGCTCAGCCTCGGTCACGCACCTCGAGGACGGCCGACCGCGGCCCGCCGCCGGCGACGGGGCGCTCCGCAACCGAGAACCCCGAACGCGTGGCCGCCTCGAGCTGCTCCTCGAGCTCGGCCGCGGTGACGTGGCCGGCGGGCTCCACGACCAGCACCCTGCCGTCGGCCTTGAGTGCTCGACGCACCTGCTCGAAGAAGCCCGCCGCGTCGGGGACCTCGTGCACCACGTGGATCGCCGTGCACAGGTCGACACAGCCCTCGAGATCGGCGATGCCGAGGTCGCGGCCGTCGCTGAGCCGGGTGGCGACGCGGCCGCCGAGGCCGCGACGCCGCATCCGCCGCGCGAGGGCGCGCAGCATCCGTTCCTGGACGTCGACGGCGATCACCCGGCCCCCGGCACCGACCCGGCGCGCCAGCTCGGTGGTGAAGAAGCCCATCCCCGGGCCGGGCTCGAGCACGGTCATACCCGGCCGCACCCACGGCTCGAGCAGTCGCGCGGGACTTTCACGCAGCCGCCGAAAGGGGCTGAGCAGGACGTACCCCATCCACCATGGACACACGCGATGGGCCATCGACGCCTCCCACCATGACCTGTCGCCACTCCCCGTGAGCCTACACCAGCCGTCACCACCTACCGTCGTGCTCGAGGCGCTCCCCGTCTCGCAGACGGTCCGAGCACGGCTGGCGGCTGGATCACGGTCGGCTTCTCGCTGCACCGGGTCGGAGCCGCGACCACCGTCGCGACGCTGATGGCCGGGTGCGGGCTCATCGCCCTCGAGGGCCCTCCGAGCCCGAGCTTCCCGGGACGGTGGCGAGCCGTGGCGGGCCGAGCCGCCTTCCGAAACCGCGCGCAGACGCCCCCCGCGTGCGGCGCCGCCCCGCAAGGTCCCGATCCGCGCCCCCACAGGGCACCTTCAAGGGCGCCCGTGTTGACAGTCCGCCGAGCCGGTACTATGGATGCCTGACGATTCGCGCGGGGGGTTCGATGACCGAGAACTACGAAGCCGACGTCGTCGTCGCCGGGGGCGGGCTGGCGGGGCTCGCCACCGCCTGGGAGCTGCTCGAGAGGGGGCTCTCGGTGCTGGTCCTCGACCGCGACAGCGGGGACCGGCTCGGCGGGCTGGCCAAGCGCTCCTTCGGCGGCGTGATGTTCGTCGACACGCCGCACCAGCGCAAGCTGGGCATT
>CAZMED010000388.1:1170-3135 GCA_964565045.1 uncultured Thermoanaerobaculia bacterium | reverse complement strand
GTGTTCGCGGAGTACTTCCACGTCAACCACGCCGCGACCAACCTGGCGCCGATCCCGGACGACCTCACCGACGAGGTGGCGGTCTACACCTGCGACATGATGTCCACCGGCTTCATGGGCGCCGAGCACGCCGCCATTCCGCTCGGCGGCACGGTGGCCGTCTTCGCGCAGGGACCGGTGGGGCTGATGGCGACGGTGGGCGCGCGGCTCCAGGGGGCCGGGCTGATCATCGCCGTCGAGTCCATGCCCGAGCGCCAGAAGCTCGCCCGCCACTTCGGCGCCGACGTGGTGGTGGACTTCAAAGAGTCCGACCCGGTCGAGGAGATCCTGCGCCTCACCGACGGCGAGGGCGTCGACTCCGCCATCGAGGCCCTCGGCGCCCAGGTCACCTTCGAGGCGTGCATCAAGGCGACGCGCCCCGGCGGCACCATCTCGGTGGTCGGCTACTTCGGCGAGGGCGACTGGGTCAAGATCCCGCGCCTCGAGTGGGGCGTGGGCATGAGCGACAAGACCATCCGCACCGGGCTCTGCCCCGGCGGCAAGGTGCGGATGAGGCGGCTGATGCGACTGCTCCAGAGCGGCCGGGTCGACCCCACCCCGCTGACGACCCACGAGTTCGACTTCGACGACATCGAGACGGCCTTCCGGATGATGGACACCAAGGAAGACGGTATCCTCAAACCGCTGATCAGGTTTCCGTAACCGGGGCCGGCCCGGCCCGGCGCGGATCCGGCCTCGTCGGAGCCGCGCCGTACGGCGCCGCGGGCCGAAGCGGCGGCGCAGGAGGTGTGCTGTGGTGACTCGCAACGATCGCTTCGCGTGGCTGCGGCGGGCGGCGGCGGCGGCCTGCCTCGTGGTGTGGACGGGGTGTGACGTGGTGCTCGGCATTTCACCGCCCGACAAGGCGGGAGGTGGACAGCCCGCACTGCCGGTGGCCGACCTGCGGCTCCCGAAGGGTTTCACCGCCGAGGTCTTCGCGCGGGTGGACGACGCCCGCTCCCTGGCCCTCGGCCCCGGCGGCACGGTCTTCGTGGGCAACCGCGACGGCGACTCGGTGTGGGCGGTGCGGGACGACGACGGGGACCACCGCGCGGACCGGGTGCTGCGGATCGCAGACGGCCTGCAGATGCCCAACGGCGTCGCGGTCCGCGGCAACGACCTCTACGTGGCCGAGGTCAGCCGGGTGCTGCGTTTTCCGGACATCGAAAAACGGCTCGAGAACCCGCCGCCGCCGGTGACCGTACGCGACGACTTTCCCGACGAGACCCACCACGGCTGGAAGCACATCGCCTTCGGCCCGGACGGCCTGCTGTACGTGCCGGTGGGCGCTCCGTGCAACATCTGCCTCGAAAAGGACGACCGCTTCGCCACCATCATGCGCATGAAACCGGACGGCAGCGAGCTCGAGATCTTCGCCCACGGCGTGCGCAACTCGGTGGGCTTCGACTGGCACCCCGGCAGCGGCGTGCTCTGGTTCACCGACAACGGGCGCGACTGGCTCGGCGACGACCGCCCGCCCGACGAGCTCAACCGGGCGCCGGAGAAGGGGCTGCACTTCGGCTTCCCCTTCTGCCACGGCGACGACATCTCCGACCCCGAGTTCGGATCCCGCCGGCCCTGCTCCGAGACCGTGCCGCCGGCCCGCGAGCTCGGCCCCCATGTGGCGGCCCTGGGCATGCTGTTCTACACCGGCGAGCAGTTTCCGGCCCGCTACCGGGGGCGCATTTTCATCGCCGAGCACGGCTCGTGGAACCGCTCCGAGAAGATCGGCTACCGGATCATGATGGTCGAGCCCGACGGCGGCGACGAACTGCCCTACGAGGTCTTCGCCGAGGGCTGGCTGCAGGGCGACGCCGTCTGGGGCCGGCCGGTGGACCTGCTGCAGCTCCCGGACGGGTCGCTGCTGGTGTCCGACGACTATGCCGGCGCCGTCTACCGCATCAGCTACGACCCGGGTCCCTGAGG
>CAZMED010000388.1:0-1070 GCA_964565045.1 uncultured Thermoanaerobaculia bacterium | reverse complement strand
GCGGCGCGCGAGGACGCCGTCGAGCGACCAGCGTCCCCCGCCCTTGATCAGCAGCGCCGCGACGATGCCCAGGACGAGGAGGTGGAACTCGAAGCCCTCGCCCGCCTTGTTGCCCTGCCAGTTCATGAAGAAGCCGTGCTGCAGGTGAACCATGAAGATCGCTCCCGCCATCACCGCGCCGATGCCCGCCGCCGCGACCCGGGTGAGCAGGCCCACCAGCAGGCCGAGGGAGCCGAAGAACTCGGCCAGCACCACCAGCAGCGCGAAGATCCAGGGGATGCCCATGGTCCCGGTGAAGAAATCCATGGTCCCCGCAAAACCGTTGCCGCCGAACCAGCCGAGCAGCTTCTGGGCTCCGTGCGGGAAGATGACCACGGCCAGCACGAGCCTCAAGACCGGTGCGGCCGTGTCGTCGGTGGTTCGCAGTACTCTCTCGAGCATCATCCAGTCCTCCATTTCATCCGCATCGCGGCGCCCGCTTCACGGCGCTGCGACCCGCGCCCCGCGGTCACGCCCGACCTGAGGCCCGTATCATCGTCGCCGACCGGCACCGACGTGCCGGTCGCCGGGTCACGAGGCGCCACGGTCGATTCGCACGTTGATGCCCCCCACGCCGGCGCGCTGCGCGCAATGGGCGCCGCAGTAGACGACGCCGTCGGACTCGACGCCGTGGCCCACGATTCCCACATCACACACCGGGCACCGGGGCGCCAGTGCGTGGATCGCGCACTCGAAGGAGTCGAAGTAGTGGCGCTCGCCGTTCATCTCCACGGCGAAGGCCTTGTCGTAGTCGTTCCCACATGTTCTGCACCTGGCCATGTTCCTGTCCTTTCCCGGTTCCGGCGCCTGTCGGCCCCGGCCCCTGTCACGCCTGCCAGTCGCGCGGCGGCTCGGCGCGCGCGGGCGGCTCGTCGTCGCCCGCGGGCGTCGCGCCGGGCTTGCCGAGGATCTGGATGGTGGTCGCCTGCGGGCCGTCGCGGCCCATGGTCTCCTCGAAGCGCACCCTGGTGCCGATCTCGAGCCTGTCGAACCGGTCGCCGGCGACCGCGTTGCGGTGGAAGTAGATGTCC
>CAZMED010000387.1:0-3173 GCA_964565045.1 uncultured Thermoanaerobaculia bacterium | reverse complement strand
ACAACGCCGACGGCCACGAGAACGTCTCGCCCTACAACCGCGCCAACCAGAACGGCCCGGTGGAGGGCATGGGCCACCGCGCCAACGCCGCCGGCCTCAACCTCAACCGCGACTTCCTGCGCCTGGCCAGCCCCGAGGGCCGCGCCATGGCGCAACTGATCGCGACCTGGGACCCCCACCTCCACGTCGACAACCACGTCACCAACGGCTCCGACCACGCCTGGGTCCTGACCTGGCTGGTGGCCGAGGCGCCGCAGCTCGACCCGGCGGTCGACGCCTGGGTCGACGCCCACCTGCCGCCGGTGCTGGCCGCGACCGCGGCGGCGGGCCACCCGAACGGGCCCTACGTGGAGCTCGTCTCGTGGACCGACCCCGCCGCGGGCATGATCTGGGACGTCGCCCAGCCCCGCTACTCCTCGGGGTATCTCCCGCTGCGCAACCGGGCCTCGATCCTGATCGAGATGCACGCCCACAAGCCCTTCCGCGACCGGGTGCTGGCCAACCGAGCCTTCATGGAGGAGCTGATCGAGGAGGTCGGCCGAGCCGGCGCCGAGCTCATGCGCGCCGTCGCCGCCGCCGACGCCCGCACCGTGGCCCGCGGCCGCGCCGGCGCCGAGCCGTCCGAGATCGTGGTGCGCTGGGGCGTCGCCGAGGAGGGTGAGACCATCCTCTGGCCGGCCCACGAGTGGACCACCGTCGAGTCGCTGGTCAGCGGTGGCCCCCGGCTCCAGTTCCATCCCGAAAACGTCCGCGAGGTGGAGATCGAGTGGCGGCACGTTCCGGTGCCCGAGCTGACGCTGCCGCGGCCCCGCGGCTACCTCGTCCTCGCCGGCTGGCCGCAGATCGAGGCGGCGGTGGCGGGCCACGGCCTCGAGGCGCGGCGGCTCGCCGAGCCGGCCGAGCTCGAGGTGGAGACGACCCGGCTCGCGGCGCCGAAGCTCGCCTCGGCGCCCTTTCAGGGAACCGTGATGGTCGAGGGCTTCGAGCTCAGCCGGCAGATGGAGCGCCGGCGCGTTCCCGCCGGCAGCCTGTGGGTGCCCGCCGACCAGCCGGCCTTCGAGGTCGCGGTTCAGCTCTTCGAGCCCGAGGCCCCCGACTCGCTGGTTCGCTGGGGGGCGGTGTCGTCGCTCTTCGAGCGCAAGATCTACATCGGCCCGGAGGTCCTCGAGGCACAGGCGCGCGAGCTGCTCGCCGATGGTGCAGTGCGGGCGGAGTGGGAGCGGGCCCTCGAGGACCCGTCCTTCGCCGCCGACGGGCGCGCGCGCTACCTGTGGTGGTACCGCCGCACCCCGTTCTGGGACGAAACGGTGGGGCTGCTGCCGGTGCTGCGCGTCATGGCGCCGGTCGAGCTCGTCCTGGAGCCCCCCCAAGCCCCTTGAGCACCGCGGAGGACTTCGACGCGCGCTGGGCGCCGCTCGGCCGGGCGCTGCGCGACTACCAGCGCGGCGACACCGGGGCGAAGTTCGTCGTCCACTCCGACCTCTGGGACTCGGAGGTGACCCCGGTCGAGGAGTACTACCGCCCGCGCGGCCAGAAGCTGCCCGAGCTCGAGCGGCGCGCGCTGTCGCTGTGCTGGGGCCGGGTGCTCGACCTCGGGGCGGGGGCCGGCCGGCACGCGCTCGAGCTCCAGGAGCGCGGCCTCGAGGTCACCGCGCTCGACGTGTCCCCGGACGCCGTCGAGGTGATGCGCCGGCGCGGGGTCCTCGATGTGCGCTGCGGCGACCTCGAGACCGTCGCCGGCGAGCGATTCGACACGCTGCTGCTGATGATGCACGGCATCGGCCTGGTCGGCAGCCTCGACGGCCTCGCCGCCTTCCTCGAGGCGAGCCGAACAGTGCTCGGCGCGGGCGGCCAGATCGTCTGCGACTCCGCCGATCTCTCGCTCGTGGTGCCGCCCGGGGACGAGCCCGCCCTCCAGCCGGGGCGGTCCGCACCGCGCTACCGCGGCGAGGTCGAGTTCCGGCTCAGCTACCGCGGGCTGCAGGGCCGGCCCTACCCCTGGCTGTTCGTCGATCCGCGGACCCTGGAGCGCTTCGCCGCCGCCTCGGGCTTCGACTTCGAGCTCGGCGCCCGCGGCGCCCGCGGCGCCTACCTCGCCCGGCTGCGGCGACGATGATGTTATCCTTGAGCTTCGCTCGCCCCCACGAGACCGCGCGAGCGCACCGGAAAGGTCCACCATGAAAGCACATGCACGTTTTGCCGTCGCCGCGCTCCTCGCCGCCCTGCCGGCGGCCCTGCCGGCCCAGGACGCACCCGCGCCGCCCGCGGACATCAACCCGCCGGTCCTCGAGGTCAACGGCGACACCATCTACGCCGCCGACATCAGCATGGTGATGCGCAACATCTCCGGCCAGCTGCAGGCCCAGAACCTCGAGGTCCCCGAAAACCAGGAGCTGGTGCAGATGGCGACGCAGCGGGTGGTCGAGCAGAAGCTGATCGCCCAGGAGGCCCGCCGCCGCGGCATCCGGGTCAACGACCTGCGGGTGGCGGAGATGACCAAGACGGTCGAGGAGGAGGCCGGCGGCCGGGACGCGCTGCAGCAGTCGCTGCAGGCCATGGGCTCGAGCCGCGAGCAGCTCGTGCAGATGATCCGGGAGATGGACCTCGCGCGCACCCTGATCGAGCAGCAGATCGCGTCGACGGTCGCAGTCAGCGACGACGAGGTGGCGGCCTATTACGAGCAGAACCAGGCCAGGTTCAGCGGTCCGGAGCGGGTGCACGTCCGCCACATCATCTTCGCCGCCGACGCCGAGGCGGACCAGGAGACCGCCGACGCCGCGCGCGCCGAGGCCGAGGCCGCCCGCAAGCGGGCGGTGGCCGGCGAGGACTTCGCCGAGCTCGCCCGGGAAGTCTCCGAGGGTCCGACCGCAGAGCGCGGCGGCGACCTCGGGTTCGTGGCCCGCGAGCAGATGGTCCCGGAGTTCGCCGCCGCGGCCTTCGCCCTCGAGCCCGGCCAGATCTCGGAGGTCGTGCGCTCCGAGTTCGGCTTCCACGTGATCAAGCTCGAGGAGAAGCGGCCCGCCGGCGTGCTGCCGCTCGACGAGGCCTCGGGCCGGGTGCGGTTGCTGCTGACGCAGCAGAGGATCGGCGCCAAGGTCCAGGAGCTCATTCAGAGCCTCGGCGAGACCGCCGCCATCAAGCCCCTGGTCGCGCCGCCCTCAGGCGCCCCCTCA